>NZ_BAAGVS010000014.1:0-98601 GCF_054780755.1 Modestobacter lapidis
GCGGCCGGCCCGACCCGGGCCGCCACCCGGGCATCGGGAAAGGCAGCCGCCACCGCGCAGGGGAAGAGCAGGAAGGGGGCGGCGTCGACCGCGCGCCCCGGCGCGTCCCCGCCCGGCGCCCGGCCGACGCGGCGCCGGCGGCGCTGGCCGGTGCTGCTCGTCGCCCTGCTGGTCCTCGCGGTCCTGGGTGGAGCCGGCGCCGTCTGGGGCCCCGGCCTGCTCGGCGACCGCAGCGACGGGCCGGTCGCCGAGCAGGTACCCGACGCCGTCCTGCCCGACCTGGTGGAGCCGGCCCCGGCGCTCGCCGAGCTCTCCGCGCAGGCCCCGGTCCCCGACCCGGCCGTCCTGGCCGGGATGCTCACCCCGCTGCTGGAGGAGCCCGCCCTGGGCACCGGCCTGTCTGCCCGCGTGGTCGACGTGGCCACCGGCGACGTGCTGTTCGACCGGGCCGGCACCGACCCCGGAACGCCCGCCTCCACGACCAAGCTGCTCACTGCGATGGCGGTGCTCACCTCCCTGGATCCCGAGAGCACGCTGACCACCCGGGTGGTCGCCGGCTCCACCCCGGGTGAGGTCGTGCTCGTGGGCGGTGGCGACCCGACCCTGTCCACCACCGATCCCTCCCGCACCTACCCCGGCGCGGCGACCGTGGCCGACCTCGCCGACCAGGTCCGGGCGCAGCTCGCCGGCACGCCGATCACCCGGGTCGTCGTCGACAACTCCCTGTTCAGCGGCCCGCTCACCGCCCCCGGTTGGCAGCCCGACGACGCGCCGTCGACCTACGCCGCACCGGTCACCGCCGCCGCCGTCGACGGCGCCCGGGTGAACCCGGCGGGCAGCCCGCGGAGCGGGCAGCCCGGGATCGACGCCGGAACGGCACTGGCCGCGGCCCTCGGGGTGCCCTCGGCCGAGGTCGTGCTCGGCACCGCCCCGGCCGGGGCCCGCACGCTGGGCACCGTGGAGTCCGCACCGATCCAGCGGCTGGTGGAGCAGGCGCTGACCCAGTCGGACAACCTGCTGTCGGAGTCGCTGGCGCGGCACGTGGCCCTCGCCCGGGGCCTGCCGCCGACCTTCGCCGGTGCCGCCCAGGCGGTCACCGACGCGGTCGCCGACGCCGGCCTCGACACCACCGGCCTGTCCCTGGCCGATGCCAGCGGCCTGTCCGACCGGGACCGCGCACCGGCCCGGCTCCTGGTCGACGCCCTCCGGGCCGCCTCCGACGGCACCGCCCCGGAGGCCGCCGGCTTGCTGGCCGGGCTGCCGATCGCCGGGTACACCGGCACGCTGGCCGACCGGACCGTGGAGGGTGCCGTCCCCGGTTCCGTGCGGGCGAAGACGGGCACCCTGCGGAGCGTGCACGACCTGGCCGGGACGGTCGTCACCGCCGACGGCCGGCTGCTCGCCTTCGCGGTGCTCGCCGACGGGACCACCGGCAGCCCGGCCGCCGCCGAGACCGCGCTCGACGTGGTCGCGGCGACCCTCGCCGGCTGCGGCTGCCGCTAGGCCCCGTCCCGAGGCCCGCCCGAGCCTGCGAGGGATGAGGAGAGCGGGGTCCGTCGTCCGCCCCCACCCCTCGCACGCTCGACGCGGGCCCATGCCGCAGGGCCGGACGGCGAGCGGCTCGCCGCGTACGGTGAGGCGATGGGCCGACCCTCTTCTCTCGTCGACTGGGACCTCGCCGGCCGCACCGCCCGCCGGCTGTCCAGCCCGGGGCCCGCGACCTCCCGCGAGGAGGCCGCGGCGGTGGTCGAGGAGCTCCACCGCGCCGCCGCCATCGCCGTCGCGCACGTCGAGGAGCTCACCGGGCTGCACCCGGTCGCCGGTGGCCCGGAACCCGTCGTCGCCGTCGTCGACCGGCCCGGCTGGGTCGACGCCAACACCGCCGGGATGTCCGCGCTGCTGGATCCGCTGGCCGACGCCCTGGCCGAGGCCCAGGGCGGCAAGCGGCCCGGCGCGGTGGCCGCCGCGATCGGTGCGCGGGTCACCGGCGTCCAGGCCGGCGGCGTGCTGGCCTTCCTCTGCTCCCGCGTGCTCGGCCAGTACGAGGTGTTCGGCACCGGCGGCCGGCTGCTGCTCGTGGCGCCCAACATCGTGGAGACCGAGCGCAAGCTGGGGGTCGACCCCAGCGACTTCCGCCTCTGGGTGTGCCTGCACGAGGTCACCCACCAGCTGCAGTTCACCGCCGTCCCGTGGCTGCGCGGCTACCTCGAGGAGCAGGTCACCGCTTTCGCGCGGGCCACCGACCTCGACGCCGACGTGCTGCGCGAGCGCATCCAGGACGTCGTCCGGAGCCTGGCCGACGCCGTGCGCGGCGCGGAGACCGACGACGACACGCCGCAGGGCCTGATGGCGCTCGTCCAGGACCCCGAGCAGCGCGCCGTGCTGGACCGGGTGACCGCGGTGATGAGCCTGGTCGAGGGGCACGCCGAGTTCGTCATGGACGGCGTGGGCCCCGACGTCGTGCCCTCGGTGCGCACGCTGCGCAAGCGCTTCGCCCAGCGCCGCAAGGGCCGGGGCCCGATCGACCGGGTGCTGCGCCGCCTGCTGGGGCTGGAGCAGAAGATGCAGCAGTACGCCGACGGCCGGGTGTTCGTGGCCGGGGTCGTCGGGCTCGCCGGGATGGACGGCTTCAACCAGGTGTGGGCCGGCCCGCAGAACCTCCCGCTCAAGGACGAGCTGACCGACCCGGCCGCCTGGGTCGAGCGCGTGCTGGGCAGCCGCCCGGCCATCCCCGCCTGAGCGGTGGTCGGCCCGCCCCGGGCGGTCGCCGTCGTCCGCAGTGCCGTGCGCCAGGGGCTGCGCGCCTCGTCGCAGCCGGTGCTGGCCGCCTGCAGCGGGGGAGCGGACTCCGTGGCGCTGGCGGCCGCCCTGGCCTTCGAGGGCCCGGCGGCCGGCGTACGCGTCGGCGCGGTGACCGTCGACCACGGACTGCAGGACGGGTCCGCCGAGCGGGCGACCGCGACGGCGATGCTGCTGCGCGGCCTCGGCTTGGACCCGGTGCTCGCCGTGGCCGTCCCGGTCGGGGACGACGGCGGCCCCGAGGCGGCCGCACGGACCGCCCGGTACACCGCCCTGACCGCGGCGGCCGGCGAACACGGCGCGCGCGTCGCGCTGGGGCACACGCTCGACGACCAGGCCGAGACGGTGCTCCTCGGGCTGGGCCGCGGCTCGGGCCCCCGGTCGGTGGCCGGCATGGTGGCCGACCGCGCGCACGGGGGAGCGATGTGGTGGCGCCCGCTGCTCGGCATCCGCCGCGCCGACACCCGGCAGGCGTGCGCCGATCAGGGGCTGCCGGTCTGGGACGACCCGTGGAACACCGACCCCGCGTACACCCGGGTCCGGTTGCGCACCGAGGTGCTGCCACTGCTGGAGCAGGTGCTCGGCGGCGGGGTCGCGCCCGCGCTGGCCCGCACCGCGGGGCTGCTGCGCGAGGACCTCGAGGCCCTCGACGCCCTGGCCGACACCGAACGGGCCCGCCTGGTGGGCGCCGACGGGCTGCCCGCGCGGCCGGCTGCGGCGCTGCCCGCCGCGCTGCGCCGCCGGGTGCTGCGCGGCTGGCTGCGGAACGCCGGGGTGCCCGACGTCCAGGCCGTGCACCTGGTCGCGGTCGACGCGCTGCTCACCCGGTGGCGGGGGCAGGGCCGGGTGCACCTGCCGGGCGGTGCCGGCGTCGTCCGGACATCTGGCAGGCTGGTCCTGCAGCCGCCCGGCGCCCCCGGCCGGCGTTCCGCTGCCGCCCCCGACCTCCCCGAGGAGCACGTGCCGTGAGCTCATCCGAAGCCCCCGTCCCTGGTACGGGGTCCCTCGGCCCCGACCACGGCTACGGCCCGGACATCGACCACGTCCTGCTCTCCGAGGAGCAGATCCAGGTCAAGATCGGTGAGCTGGCCGCCCGGATCGCCGACGACTACGCCGGCCGCGAGGTGCTGCTCGTCGGCGTCCTCAAGGGCGCGGTGCTCTTCATGTCCGATTTCGCCCGGGCCCTGCAGCTGCCCACCCAGATGGAGTTCATGGCGGTCTCGTCCTACGGGTCCGCCACCAGTTCCTCCGGCGTGGTCCGCATCCTCAAGGACCTCGACCGGGACATCGCCGGCAAGCACGTGCTGGTGCTCGAGGACATCATCGACTCCGGGCTGACGCTGTCCTGGCTGCTGAAGAACCTGGGCAGCCGGCGGCCGGCGAGCCTGGAGGTCTGCGCCCTGCTGCGCAAACCCGACGCGATCAAGGTCGAGGTCCCGGTGCGGTACGTCGGCTTCGACATCCCCAACGAGTTCGTCGTCGGCTACGGCCTGGACTACGCCGAGCGGTACCGCGACCTGCCCTACATCGGCACGCTCAAGCCCGAGGTCTACCGGTAAGGACCCCGCTGCCCCCCACCGCTCGCCGGCTCGCGGCGGGCCCCTGCAGCGGGGCCGTCGCGACGGGGAGGGCGGGGTCCTTCTGCGGTGTACCTTCGGGAGCAACGACGTCGCCCCCGCGGCGGGGTGCCCACCGGGTCGCGAGCGGCGTCCCCGACGATCAGGAGGGTCGACGGGCGAGCCGGGCCGTCCCGGATGGCCCGGCATCGATGTATGGAGCGTAAGAAGATCGTCCGCTCAGTCTGGTTCTGGGTCGCCATCGTCGTCGTGCTGATGTTCGTGGCGTCCAGCTTCTTCCGGGACGACGGCGGATACGAGGAAGTCCCGACGTCCACGGCGCTGGCACAGTTTTCCGAGGGCAACGTCGACCGGGTCACGATCAACGACAAGGAACAGACGCTCGACCTGGATCTCCGCTCGGAGGTCGACGGCAGCACCGAGGTCACCACCTCGTACCCGGCCGGGGCCTCGGAGCAGGTGTTCGACCTGGTCCGCGGCGAGGGCGACGGCGACGGCGTCCCCTTCGACACCAACGTCACCCAGGACAACCTCCTGGTGAGCATCCTGGTGAGCTTCCTGCCCTTCGTGATCCTGCTCCTGCTGCTGTTCTGGCTGTTCAACTCCATGCAGGGTGGCGGCCGCGGCGTGATGGCCTTCGGCAAGTCGAAGGCCAAGGTGGTCAGCAAGGACACCCCGAAGACGACGTTCGCCGACGTCGCCGGCGCCGACGAGGCGATCGAGGAACTGCACGAGATCAAGGACTTCCTGCAGAACCCGGTCAAGTACCAGGCGATCGGCGCGAAGATCCCCAAGGGCGTGCTGCTGTTCGGCCCGCCCGGGACGGGCAAGACGCTGCTGGCGCGCGCGGTCGCCGGGGAGGCCAGCGTCCCGTTCTACTCGATCTCCGGCTCGGACTTCGTCGAGATGTTCGTCGGTGTCGGTGCCAGCCGGGTGCGCGACCTGTTCGAGCAGGCCAAGACGAACGCCCCGGCGATCATCTTCATCGACGAGATCGACGCCGTCGGCCGGCACCGCGGCGCCGGTACGGGTGGCGGGCACGACGAGCGCGAGCAGACGCTGAACCAGATGCTGGTGGAGATGGACGGCTTCGACGTCCGGGGCGGGGTCATCATGATCGCCGCCACCAACCGGCCGGACATCCTCGACCCGGCGCTGCTGCGCCCGGGCCGGTTCGACCGGCAGATCGCCGTCGACCGCCCCGACCTCCAGGGCCGCACCGCCGTGCTGAAGGTGCACGCCACCGGCAAGCCGCTGGCCCCCGACGTGGACCTGGAGACCGTCGCCCGCCGGACCCCTGGCTTCACCGGCGCCGACCTGGCCAACGTGCTCAACGAGGCAGCGCTGCTCACCGCCCGGCACGGCGGGACGGTGATCACCGACGAGAACCTCGAGGAGGCCATCGACCGCGTCCTGTCCGGCCCCGAGCGCAAGACCCGGGCGATGAGCGAGAAGGAGAAGAAGGTCACCGCCTACCACGAGGGCGGCCACGCCCTGGTGGCGCACGCGCTGCCCAACCTGGACCCGGTGCACAAGGTGACGATCCTGCCCCGGGGCCGTTCGCTGGGGCACACCCTCGTGCTGCCGACCGAGGACAAGTACACCCAGACCCGCTCGGAGATGATCGACACCCTGGCCTACGCGCTGGGCGGTCGCGCGGCCGAGGAACTGGTGTTCCACGAGCCGACGACGGGTGCGGGCAACGACATCGAGAAGGCCACCAGCATGGCCCGCGCGATGGTCACGCAGTACGGCATGAGCGCCAAGCTCGGTGCGGTCAAGTACGGCAGCACCGACTCCGAACCGTTCCTGGGCCGTGACATGGGCTCCCGGCCCGACTACTCCGAGGCCGTGGCCGCCGACATCGACGGTGAGGTCCGGGCGCTGATCGAGGCCGCGCACGACGAGGCCTGGGAGATCCTGGTCGAGTACCGGCACGTCCTGGACGCGCTGGTGCTGGAGCTGATCGAGAAGGAGACGCTCTCCAAGGACGACATCGCGCGGATCGCCGGCGGCGTGGGAAAGCGGCCGTCGCTGGCTCCCTACAACGGTTTCGGCAAGCGCACGCCGTCCGACCAGCCGCCGGTGCTCACCCCGGCCGAGCGGGCCGGCAACGGGCACGTGCTGGGCGACCAGACGCCCGTCGGCGACGTCGGCGCCCCGGCCCAGTGACCAGCACGGACGGCGCTGTCCCGGTCGTCTCCCCGATCGACCGGGACCGGGCCGAGGCCGCGATCCGCGAGCTGCTGATCGCGGTGGGGGAAGACCCCGACCGGCCCGGGCTGCAGGACACCCCGGCCCGGGTGGCCCGGGCCTACGCCGAGACGTTCGGTGGGCTGCACGTCGACCCCCTCGCGGTGCTCGCCACCACCTTCGAGGAGGACCACGACGAGCTGGTGCTGGTCAGGGACATCCCGATGTACTCGACCTGCGAGCACCACCTGGTGCCCTTCCACGGAGTCGCCCACCTCGGGTACATCCCGGGGGAGGACGGCCGGGTCACCGGGCTGTCGAAGCTGGCCCGGCTGGTCGACCTCTACGCCCGCCGCCCGCAGGTCCAGGAACGGATGACCCGGCAGATCGCCGACGCGATGGTGGAGGGGCTCAAGCCGCGGGGGGTTCTCGTCGTCATCGAGGCCGAGCACCTGTGCATGGCGATGCGCGGCATCCGCAAGCCCGGTTCCCGGACGGTCACCTCGGCCGTGCGCGGGATCTTCCGGGAGAACGCGGCCACCCGCGCCGAGGCGATGAGCCTGGTCCTGGGCAGGTGAGCAGCCGGACGGCGCCCGAGCTGATCCGGCCGGGGCGCTGCGTGGTGATGGGTGTCCTGAACGTCACGCCCGACTCCTTCTCCGACGGCGGTTGCTTCGCCGACACCGCCTCGGCGGTGGCCCACGGGCTGGCGATGCACGCCGCCGGGGCCGACTACGTCGACGTCGGCGGGGAGTCCACCCGTCCCGGCGCCGATCGGGTGGACGCCGCCGAGGAGTGCCGCCGGGTGATCCCGGTGGTCGCCGAGCTCGTCGCCGCGGGGGTGCGGATCAGCGTGGACACCACCCGGGCCGAGGTCGCCGCGGCCGCGCTGGCGGCCGGCGCTGAACTGGTCAACGACGTCAGCGGCGGGCTCGCCGACGCCGGGATGGCCCGGTTGGTGGCCGACACCGGCGTTCCGTGGGTGCTGATGCACTGGCGGGGGCATAGCCGCGAGATGTACGCCGCGGCGCGGTACGGCGACGTGGTCACCGAGGTCTCCGCCGAGCTGACCGCGCGGGTCGAGGACGTGGTGGCCGCAGGAGTCGCGCCCGAGCAACTGGTGCTCGACCCGGGGCTCGGCTTCGCCAAACGCGCGGAGCACAACTGGGCCCTGCTCGCCGGGCTGGACCGGCTGGTCGGCCTGGGCCTGCCGGTGCTGGTGGGCGCCTCCCGCAAGACCTTCCTCGGCCGGCTGCTGGCCGACGCCGAGGGCGCCGTCCGCCCCGCCGAGGGGCGGGACGCCGCCACCCTGGCCAGCACCGTGCTGGCTGCGGGGGCCGGCGCCTGGGGCGTGCGGGTGCACGACGCGGGCGCGTCCGCCGACGCCGTGCGCACCGTCGCCGCGGTGCGCGCTGCACGCGGTGGGGCGCCCGTCGGGCACAGTGGGCTCCGTGCCTGAGCAAGGACCCCGTCCCCCGCACCCCTCGCAGGCTCGGGGGGAGCCGCTGGACCGGGCCACGCCCGACCGGATCACCGTCTCCGGCCTCACCGGCCACGGCCACCACGGGGTGTACGACGTCGAGCGCGAGCGCGGCCAGACCTTCCGCGTCGACGCGGTGCTCGAGCTCGACACCGCCCCGGCCGCCGCCGCCGACGACCTCACCCTGACGGTCAACTACGCAGAGCTCTCCCAGCAGCTGCACGCGCTGCTCACCGGCGAGCCCGTCGACCTGATCGAGACCCTCGCGCAGCGGCTGGCCGATGCGTGCCTGGCCTACCAGCCGGTGCAGGCGGTCGAGATCACCGTGCACAAGCCCGACGCCGACCTGGGGGTCCCCGCCGACGACGTCACGGTCGCCATCCGGCGCCAGCAGCCGGGCGCCGGCGAGGAGCACCGGTGACCCGCGCGGTGCTCTCCCTCGGCGGCAACCTGGGCGACCGGTCCGGCACCGTGCGCGGCGCCCTGGTCGCGCTCGGGGAGCACGGGCTGGTGGCCCGCTCGATGCTCTACGAGACCCCGCCCTGGGGTCCGGTCGAGCAGCCGCCGTACCTGAACGCGATCGCCGTCGTCCGGGGCGACCGGGACGCCGCCGGCTGGCTGGCCCTCGCCCACGAGCTGGAGCAGGCCGCCGGCCGCACCCGCGACGTCCGGTTCGGCCCGCGGACCCTCGACGTCGACGTCATCACCGTGACCGGGGACGACGGCACGCCGGTGCTCTCCGCCGACCCCGAGCTCACCCTGCCGCACCCGCGGGCCGCGGAGCGGGCATTCGTGCTGGTGCCCTGGCTGACCCTCGACCCCGGCGCGGAGCTGCCCGGGTACGGACCGGTGGCCGACCTGGTGCAGGCGCTCCCCGCCGACGACATCGCCGGCGTCGTGCGGTGGGAACAGCCGGCGTGAGACCCGTACGCCGCCGCGACCTCCTGGTGGTCGTCGCCGGGCTGGCCCTCGGCTCGTGGCTGGTGGTGCGCGCGAGCTACGGGATCCTGCCACCGCTGCAGTGGTGGCTGCCGGTGCCGGTGGGTGTGCTCGCCGTCGCGGAGGCCCTGGGTGCCCGTACCCTGCGGGCCCGGCTCGCCGCCGAGCGGGACCGCCGTCCCCGGCCCGGTCGCCCGTCGCCCGCGGCCGCCGCCCGTCCGGTGGAGCCGTTGCTGGTCGCCCGGCTCGCCGTGCTGGCCCAGGCCAGCGCCTACGTGGGGGCGGTGTTCGCCGGCTGCTGGGCGGGGCTGCTGCTGTACACCGTTCCGGCGCTGGGCCGGCTCGCCGCGGCCGGCGGCGACACCACCACCGGCGTCATCGGCGTGCTGCTGTCACTCGCCCTGGTCGCCGCCGCGCTGTGGCTCGAGCACGAGTGCCGGATCCCGCCGGACCGGGACGAACCGGCCGGCGCCGCCCACGCCTGAGCACGCCTCCGCGGGGGATTCGTGGCGCCGGGCCCCGGGGCCGGGTGGGGCGGTGCCCACCCGGCGCCGGCGTCGTCCGGGGTGGGTCAGGGCTGCTCGGCCAGGTCGGCGATCGAGGTCAGGCCGTACTCCTCCGCGGTCTCCCGGGTCACCACGATCGCGTCCTTGTCCTCGGCCGCCGACTGCTCCAGGACGGTCAGGCCGCTCGGCAGGGCCTCGGGCAGCGCGGCGTAGACGTCCTCGGAACTGACCGCGGTCGCCTCGGGGTCGAAGTACTCCAGGAGCACGCCGCTGTACTCCGGGATCAGGTCGATCGAACCGTCCTGCAGCCCGGGCATGTAGACCTCCCGGCTGCCGATGTTCAGCTGGGTGTCGACCGTCGCACCCTGGGCCTGCAGCGCCTGGGCGTAGATGTTGGCCAGGATGATGTTCTCCGGGAAGTTCGCCGACCCGATGGTGAGGTCCACCCCGGCGGCCTGGGTGCCGGTCGCGTCCAGCCCCTGCTCCGCCAGCCACTGCCCGGCGACCGCGGCCGGGTCCTGCCGGTCGATGATCACCTGCTCGTTGAGCGCGAGGAGGTCCTCGGTGGTGAGCTCCGCGGACACCGCGTCGAGCACGGCCGTGACCCCGTCGGTGACCTTCTCGGTGTTGATGAGCGGCAGCACGTTCTGCGCCGCGAACAGGTTCTCCGGGTCCTCGAGCACGACCCAGTCGTTGGCCGCGATGTTCGGGTCGGTGGTGAAGATGTCGGCCGCGTCGATCTGCCCGTTCTTCAGGGCGTTGATGGTCAGCGGGCCGCCGGCGTCGAGGCTGCGGAACTCGCCGAAGGTGACGCCGTAGACCTCCTCCAGGCCGGGGATCCCGTCGGGCCGGTTCTCGAACTCCGGGGGTCCGCCGAGGACCATGCCGGAGGCGATCGTCTCCGCGCCCCCGTCGGACCCGGTCTCGCTCCCACCGGCGCTGCTGCTGCCCGACTCGCCGCACGCGGTCAGCGCCGTGAGCAGGACTGTCGCGCCGGTCAGCGCCATGGCGATCCTGCGGTTCATTGCTTCTCTCCTGGGGTCAGCCGCGGCGCTCGCGCCGGGTCACCGGGTAACGGGCGGCGGTCGCCGCCCGTGCACAGACAGGGACGGGTCATCCCGTGGAACGCCCGCCGGAACCTTCCGGAACGGGCACCGGGTCCGTTGCCGCCGGGTCGCCCGCCGCCGGCGACAGGTCGTCCGGATCGGCGGCGGCGAGCTCGGTGATCCTCGCGGTACGGCCGTCCCCTCCGGCGGCCCGCCGGGAGAACCTGCCGGACACCCCCCGCGAGACGGTGACCCGCTGGACGAGCGCGAGCAGCAGGTCGACGAGCAGGGCCAGGACGGCGACCAGGACCGCGCCACCGGCCATCTCGCCGAACTGCCGGCTGGCCAGCCCGTCGTAGACGTAGCGTCCCAGCCCGTCGAGACCGACGTAGGCAGCGATCGTCGCGGTGGCGATGACCTGCA
This sequence comes from Modestobacter lapidis, assembly GCF_054780755.1. Taxonomy (NCBI): domain Bacteria; kingdom Bacillati; phylum Actinomycetota; class Actinomycetes; order Geodermatophilales; family Geodermatophilaceae; genus Modestobacter; species Modestobacter lapidis. The sequence goes on from NZ_BAAGVS010000014.1 coordinate 10,964, forward strand.
GTGCTGCGCTGCGGACGCCGGAGAACACCAGCGGCAGCGCGTTGGGCAGCTCCACCCGGAACAGCACCTGCCGCCCGGTCATCCCCATGCCGAACGCCGCGTCGCGGACGGCCGGCGACACGTTCCGCACGCCGGCGTAGGTGTTGGCCAGGATCGCCGGCAGGGCCAGCACGACCAGGGCGATCTCGGTCGGCACGAGGTAGACGGCGTCCCCACGGCCGCTGACCAGCGGCGACACCATGACGTAGAGCAGGATGAGCAGGCCGACCGTCGGCAGCGACCGCAGCCCGTTGGCCACCGAGACCAGCCACGACGCCCGGCCGGTGTGGCCGAGGACGAGCCCCAGCGGAAAGGCGATTCCCCCGGCGATCAGCAGGGCGACCGCGGTGTACGCCAGGTGAGCGGCGACCTGGTCGCCGATACCGGGCGTGGACCGGGTGCCGGTCCAGTTCTGCGGGTCGTTGAGCCAGACGAGCACCTCGTTCATCGAGCAGTCACCACCCGCTGCCAGGGGGTGAGCAGTCGGGCGCTCAGGACGATCAACCGGTCGAGCAGCAGCGCCAGCGCGACGCAGAGCACGATGCCCAGCACGATCGGCGGGTAGTAGGGCCCGCTCACCGACAGCTGGAACCCGGTGATGAACAGCTGCCCGAGCTGGGGGATCCCGATGGTCGCCGCGATCGCGACCAGGCTGACGTTGGCCACGGTGGCCACCCGCAGGCCCGCGGCGATCACCGGGACGGCCAGCGGGAGCTGCACCATCCGCAGCAACTGGAGGCGGGTGAGGCCCATCGCGGTGGCCGCCTGCAGGACGTCCTCGGGAACGGCGGCCAGGCCGTCGGCGACCACCCGCACCAGCAGCGCGACGGTGTAGACGGTCAGCGCGGCGACCACGTTGAGCGGGTCGAGGATCTGGGTGCCCAGCAGCGTGGGCATGATCACGAAGAGCGCCAGCGACGGGATCGTGTACAGCAGGCCGGTCACCGACACGATCGGCGGGTACGCCCACCGGTACCGGCGGGCGAGCCAGCCGATCGGGAGCGCCACCAGCAGCCCGACGACCACCGGCAGGACCGAGAGCCAGGTGTGCGACCAGAGCAGCTCCAGTACCTGTTCGCGGTGGTCGGCGAAGTAGCCGAACAGGTCCCAGGGCGCCGAGCCGGCCGCCGAGGTCATGCCCCGCCCCTCGCGGGGGTGTCCGCGGCGGTGTCGTGGACGTGGTCGAGAACGGTCGCGGCGCTGACCGAGCCGACGAGCCGGCCGGCGTCGTCGACGACGATGCCCCGTCCGCTCGGGGAGGACAGGGCGGCGTCCAGCGCCTCCCGCAGGGTTCCGCCGACCGGGGCCAGCGTGCCGCCGAGGTTGAGCAGCGCGGGGCCGACCTCGCCGGGTGCCGGCCCGGGGCCGCCCGCGGGATGGGCGGGGAGGTGCAGCCAGCCCTGCGGCCGGTCGTTCTCGTCGACCACGAGTACCCAGTCGTCGACGGCGACGTCGCGCGCCCGGGCCAGGGGCGAGCCGAGGGCCACGGCGGGCTCGGCTGCCAGGGCCACCTCGGCGGACATGAAGGCCAGGGCCCGGTAACCGCGGTCGCGGCCGACGAAACCGGCCACGAAGGGGTCCGCGGGGGTGGCCAGCAGGGCGGCGGGGGTCGCGACCTGGGCCAGCCGGCCGCCGACGGCCAGCACCGCGATGGTGTCGCCGAGCCGGATCGCCTCGTCGATGTCGTGGGTGACGAACACGATGGTCTTGCCCAGCTCCTGCTGCAGCCGCAGGAACTCCTGCTGCAGTTGGTCGCGGACCACCGGGTCGACGGCGCTGAAGGGCTCGTCCATCAGCATGACCGGCGGGTCGGCGGCCAGCGCCCGGGCCACCCCCACCCGCTGCTGCTGCCCGCCGGACAGCTGGGCGGGGTACCGGTCGGCGAAGGCTGCCGGCAGTCCGACCCGCTCCAGCAGCTCGACCGCCCGGCTGCGTGCCTGCCGCCGACCGGTGCCGGTGAGCATCGGGACGGTCGCCACGTTGTCGACGACCGTGCGGTGCGGGAACAGGCCGGCGTGCTGGATCACGTACCCGATGCCCCGACGCAGCTCGGTGGCGGACACGGAGGTGATGTCGCGGTCGTCGATCGTGATCGTGCCCGACGTCGGCTCGATCATCCGGTTGACCATCCGCAGGCTGGTGGTCTTGCCACAGCCGGACGGTCCGACCAGCACGGTGATCGTGCCCGACGGGGCCGTGAGGCTCAGCTCGTCGACCGCGACGGTTCCGCCGGGGTACTCCTTCGACACCGCGTCGAACCGGATCATCGGGGTCCTCCCTGGGCCGTCGCGCCGCTGGTCCTCGCGCCGGCCCGAGAGCCCGCTGCCCCTGCGGAGAAGGGTGTGGGCACCGGCTCTCCTCGATCGACTCGCGGTTCCGGGGACATCCGGCCGGTGGTGTCCGGGCTGATCGAGAGCATGTGGTCTGCCATCGAAACACATCCCGTCGTGCGCCATCGGATGGCTCCGGCGCCGGAACCGCCCCGTGCGGGCCCGGATGATCCCCGAGCACACCGGCCGAGCGGAAGATCCCGGCGCGCACGGGCCCGGAGATGACCGGCATCGGGAGCCGCCGCCCGTACCCTGCTGGCATGGCAGGTCGTCGGGACGACAGCACCCCCGACCACCTCACCGGCGCCGCGGCCCGGCGCGTCGAGCCGCCCGCCCGCCGTGGCCCGCTCCGCACCGTCGGCCTGGTCGCCGGGCTCCTGCTGGCGCTGGCCGGCACCGTGGCGGTGTTCTTCACCGACGACGCCGTCCACCTGCGGGTGGCACTGCTGGCCACCTGCTGGGCCTTCCTCGTGGCGGCCTTCCTCGCCGGCGGGCGGCGGGCCGACCAGCTCGCTGCGCAGAGCCGGGAAGCCGAGCTGCGGCACGCCTACGACCGCGAGCTCGATCGGGAGGTCGCCGCCCGCAAGGTCTTCGAGCTGGACCTCGAGAAGCGGCTGCGGCGCGAGGCCGAGGACGGCATGCGCCGCGAGCTGGCCGCGCTGCGCGCCGACCTCGCCGGCCTGTCCGGGCTGCGCAACGACCTCGCGGCCCTCGGGGAGCTGCGCGCCGACCTCGGCCGGCTGCGCGGCGAGCTGACCGAGCAGCTGTCCGGTGAGCTGCTGATCGAGCGCATGGTCATGCGGGCCCAGGCGGTCCGGCTGCCGGCCGAGCGGCCCGGTGACGACGGCCGCACGCTGGACGGCGCCGGCGACGGGCTCCGCAGCGCCTCGTGGGAGCAGCACGCCACGATTGAACGGTGGCCGGCGGGCCGGGAGCCGGTCCGTGGCCGGGGCCTTGCCACGCCCACCCCGCCGGTCGCGGCCGTCCCCGCCGGGGGGCCGGTCACCGCCGCCCCGGGAACCGGCCGGTCGGTCCTGGACGAGCTGACGCAGCCGGCGGAGCCGTCGGCCGCGCTGCCCGTGGAACTCCCGCGGCGGAGGCCCCGGGAGGAGTCGAGCCCCGAGCCGCCGGAGCCGCCCGGTTCGCCGGAGTCGCCCGAGTCGCCCGAGCCGCCCGAGTCGCCCGAGTCGCCCGAGTCGCCCGAGTCGCCCGAGTCGCCCGAGCGCCCGACGCCGGCGCCGCGCGGCCGGTACCGGGTCGGGCTGGACCCGGTACCGGCCACCGGCGACGCCGCCGCGCCGCACCGGCACCGCCGGGCGGCCGAACCGGACGACGACCGGCTGCCGATCGGCTCGACCCGGGTCGCCGCGCACGGAGGAGCCGGCGGCCGCGACGCCCCGGCTCCACCACCGGCCGCCGAGGTGCCGGCCGCCCCGCCGGTGCCCTCCGCTGCCGCGCCGGCGGGCGGGCCGGCCAGGCTGGAGCAGATCCTCGCCGGGAGCGGTGTGCGTCCGGCTCCCGGACGGCGCCGGCGGCGCTACCGGGACGAGGACGACCCGCAGCCGCCGGACGACGTCCTGGCGCGGGTGCTCGGCCGGGGATGAAGACCCTTCGCCCCCGCGGCCTCGTCCCCGAAGGCCCGCGGCGCGCGGAGCGTGGCGTGCGGAAGGACGAGTAGAAGGACTCCTCTGCCCCCCGCCCCTCGCAGGCTCGGGCGGGTCCCTGCAGAGGGGCCGCTAGATCGGGCCGCGGGACAGCGCGCCGCCGTCGAGGGTCAGCGTCTGGCCGGTGACCCAGCCCGCGCCGTCGCCGAGCAGGTAGGCCGCCGCCTCGCCGATGTCCTCGGGCACGCCGAGCCGGCCGGCCGGGTACTGCCGCGAGACCTGGTCCTCGCGCCCGGTGAACAGCGCCTCGGCGAACCGGGTCTTCACCACGGCCGGGGCCACGGCGTTGACCCGGACCGTGGGGCCGAGCTCGACGGCGAGCTGGGTGGTGAGGTTGATCAGCGCGGCCTTGCTGATGCCGTAGGCGGCGATGCCCTCGCTCGACTTCAGACCCGCCACGGACGCGACGATCAGCACCGACCCGCCGTGCTCGGACATCCAGGCCCGCCATGCCTCCTGGACCAGCCCCAGGCTGGCGACCACGTTGGTGTCCAGGATCTTGCGGACGGCGTCCAGCGGGGTGTCCATCAGCGGACCGAACACCGGGTTGATGCCCACGTTGCCGACCAGCACGTCCAGGCTGCCGAAGGTTCCGATGGCGGTGCGCACCGCCTCGGCGCGGTGCTCGGGGTCAGCGGCGTTGCCGGCGACGGCGACGGCCTTCTCCGGCCCGCCGAGCGACTCGACGGCCTCGGCGAGGGCGTCCGCCCTGCGGGCGGTGACCACGACCCGGGCGCCCCGCTGGACCAGGCTGGACGCGATGGCCAGCCCGATGCCCCGGCTCGCGCCGGTGACCAGTGCGGTCCGTCCCTCGAACGTGTCCACCGTGCTCCTCCCGACCGGCCGGCCGCGGTGCCGGCGGGCACAAGGTAACCGGCGCGCCCCGCTGCGCCGGCGGTGAGCCAGTCCACACCCCCGGGCATTGCGGCCGCCCGCGGCGGGTTACAGACTCGCGTGTGGCGCGCCTCCTGCGTGGCACACCCGGATCGCCGGGTGGTCGCAGCGGGCGGGACGCCACGGCACGAACCGCACGGCCTTCGACCGCGGTCCACGACGACGTGGGCGCGACCCGAGTCCGGTACCCGCCAGGGACTGGAACGAGAGGTGCACCGGGATGTCTGCTGGTCCGCTGCGCGCGTCACCGCGTGCGACCCCACCTGCCGCCGCGACCCCACCTGCTGCGTTGCCCGCCGCCGGGCTGCCCCCGGCCGCCGATGCCCCCGCCCGGCTCCGGGTCGGGGTGATCGGCGCCGGCCGGGTCGGCGCCGTCCTGGGGGCCGCCCTCGCCGCCGCGGGGCACGACGTGGTCGCCGCGGCCGGCCTGTCGGCCGCCTCCGCGGAGCGCGCCGCCCGGCTGCTGCCCGGCGTTCCCCTGCTCCCTGCCGACGACGTCGTCGCGGCCAGCGACCTGGTGTTGCTGGCGGTTCCGGACGACACCCTGCCCGGCCTGGTCGCCGGCCTGGCCGAGACCGGCACCTGGCGTCGCGGTCAGCTGGTGTTCCACACCTCCGGCGCCCACGGGCTGGCGGTGCTCGCGCCCGCGGAGCGGGCGGGCGTGCTGGGTCTGGCACTGCACCCGGCGATGACGTTCACCGGCGCTCCGGACGACGTCGCCCGGCTGGCCGCCGCCCCCTTCGGCGTGACCAGCCGCCCGGAGCACCGGGTGGTCGCCGAGGCCCTGGTGCTCGAGATGGGCGGCGAGCCGTTCTGTGTGGACGAGGCCGACCGTCGGCTCTACCACGCGGCCCTGGTCACCGGCGCGAACCACCTGGTCACCCTGGTCGCCGAGGCCGCCGACCTGCTGCGCGCGGCGGGCGTGGGCGCCCCCGGGCGGGTGCTCGGCCCGCTGCTGAATGCAGCGCTGGAGAACGGGCTGCGGCAGGGTGACCGGGCGCTGACCGGGCCGGTGAGCCGCGGTGACGTCGGCACCGTCCGCGACCACCTGGACACGCTGTCCGAACGGGCACCGGCCGCTGTCCCGGCCTACGTGGCGATGGCCCAGCGCACCACCGAGCGCGCGCTGGCCGCCGGCCGGCTGCGGCCCCTCGAGGGGTCGCCGTTGCTGGACCTGCTGCAGGCCGCCGCGGACGTGCCCCGGTGAACCCGACGACGACGGGCATCCTGCGGCGGCCCGCCGTGGCCGGCACTCCGGCCGAGCTGGCCCGGTTGCGCGCCGAGCTGCCCGGCCCGGTGGTGCTGGTTCCCACCATGGGCGCCCTGCACGAGGGGCACCGGGCGCTCGTGCGCGCCGCCCGTGCGCGCGGCGGCAGCGTGGTCGTCTCGGTGTTCGTCAACCCCACCCAGTTCGGTCCGGGGGAGGACTTCGACCGCTATCCGCGCACCTGGGACGCCGATCTCGCCGCACTCGCCGAGGAGGGCGCCGACCTGGTCTTCCATCCGGCCGTCGACGACGTCTACCCGCCCGGCTCGCTCGGCGTCACCGTCCAGCCCGGTCCGCTCGGCGCGGTGCTCGAGGGGGCGGTGCGGCCCGGTCACTTCGCCGGCGTCCTCACGGTCGTGGCCAAGCTGTTCGGCCTGATCCGGCCGGACGTCGCGGTGTTCGGGGAGAAGGACTACCAGCAGCTGACGCTGATCCGGGCGATGTCCCGCGAGCTGGCGCTGGGGGTGGAGGTGGCCGGCGTCCCGACCGTCCGGGAGGACGACGGGATGGCGCTGTCCTCGCGCAACCGTTACCTCAGCGCCGAGCAGCGATCGGCGGCCGCGGCGATCTCGGCCGCGCTGCGGGCCGGGGCGGCGGCCGGGCCCCGCGGCGCGGCTGCGGTCCTCGACGCCGCAGGTCAGGTGCTGGCCGGCGTTCCCGGCCTGGTGCCCGACTACCTCGAGCTCACCGACCCCGACCTCGGGCCGGCCCCGGCCGCCGGACCGGCCCGGCTGCTCGTCGCCGCCCGCGCCGGCAGCACCCGGCTGATCGACAACCTCGCCGTGACCCTGCACGACCCGAAGCCCGGAGGACCCCGATGATGCGCACCATGCTGAAGTCCAAGATCCACCGGGCGACGGTCACCCAGGCCGACCTGCACTACGTCGGGTCGGTGACCATCGACGAGGACCTGCTCGACGCCGCGGACCTGCTGCCCGGTGAGCAGGTCGCCATCGTCGACGTCACCAACGGCGCCCGGCTGGAGACCTACGTGATCCCCGGGGAGCGGGGCAGCGGGGTGATCGGCATCAACGGCGCGGCCGCGCACCTGGTGCACCCCGGCGACCTGGTGATCCTGATCAGCTACGGGCTGATGGACGAGACCGAGGCGAAGTCCTACCTCCCCAAGGTCGTGCACGTCGACGGCGGCAACCGCATCGTCGAGCTGGGCGCCGACCCCGCGGCGCCGTCTCCCGGCGTCCTCGGGCAGCTGCGCGGCGACGTGGTCGCGCCCCGGTGACCACCCGCACGGCGGCCCGGTCGACCGGGCTGCCGGTGCGGCTGCGGGCCGCGCCTCCCGGCTGGGAGCTCTCCGCCGACGTCTGCGTGGTGGGCTCCGGCGTGGCCGGGCTCTGCGTCGCGCTGCACGCGCGGGCGGCCGGGCTCACCGTCGCCGTCGTCACCAAGGTGCAGGTGGACGACGGCTCGACCCGGTGGGCGCAGGGCGGCATCGCCGCGGTGCTCGGTGCGAACGACACCCCCGCCGCGCACGCCCGGGACACCGAGGTCGCCGGTGTCGGCCTCTGCGACCGCGCGGCGGTCCTCGCCCTGGTCACCGAGGGGCCCGAGCGGCGGCACCAGCTGATCAGCTGGGGGGCCGCCTTCGACCGCGACGGCGCCGGCCGGCTGCTGCTCACCCGCGAGGGCGGGCATTCCACCGACCGCATCGTGCACGCCGGCGGCGACGCCACCGGCGTGGAGGTGCAGCGGGCGCTGACCGAGGCGGTCGCGGCCGACCCCGGCATCACCCTGGTCGAGCACGCCATGGTGCTCGACCTGCTCACCGATGCGACCGGCCGCGCCGCCGGGGTCACCCTGCACGTGCTCGGGGAGGGCTCCGCCGACGGCGTGGGCGCCGTCCGGGCCCGGGCGGTCGTGCTGGCCACCGGTGGGATGGGCCAGGTGTACGCGGCGACGACGAACCCGGCGGTCTCCACCGGCGACGGCGTGGCCCTGGGCCTGCGGGCCGGGGCGGTCGCCACCGACCTGGAGTTCGTCCAGTTCCACCCGACCGCGCTCCACGTCGGCCCCGGGGCCCGCGGGCAGCAGCCGCTGGTCTCCGAGGCGCTGCGCGGCGAGGGCGCGGTGCTCCGCGACGGCGCCGGCGTGCGGTTCCTGACCGGGGTGCACGAGCTGGCCGAGCTCGCCCCCCGCGACGTCGTGGCCAAGGCGATCACCCGCGTGCAACTGCGGGACGGCGTCGACCACGTGTGGCTCGACGCCCGGGACGTGCCCGGGGTGGCCGAGCGGTTCCCGACCATCGCCGCCAGCTGCCGGCAGGTCGGCATCGACCTCGCCACCGACCTGGTGCCGGTCACCCCCGCCGCCCACTACGCCTCCGGTGGGCTGGCCACCGACCTCACCGGCCGCACCACCGTCGCCGGGCTGTACGCCTGCGGCGAGGTCGCCTGCACCGGGGTGCACGGCGCGAACCGGTTGGCCTCGAACTCGCTGCTGGAGGGGCTGGTGTTCGCCGGCCGGATCGGCGCGGCGCTGGCCCGCGACCTGCCGGTCCCGGCCGCCGCCGAACCGGCCCCGGCGGTCCCCGGCGGCCTGCTCGACCCCGCGGTCCGCGCCGAGCTCACCGCCACGATGTCCAGCCGGGTCGGCGCGCTGCGCAGCGGGGCCGGGCTGGCCGAGGCCGCCGACCGGCTGGCCGGGCTCGCCGCCCGCGGCGACGACGTCCGGCCGGGGGTGGACAGCTGGGAGGCCACCGACCTGCTCACCGTGGCGACCGCGCTCACCGCGGCCGCCGCGGCGCGCGAGGAGACCCGCGGCTGCCACTGGCGGGAGGACCATCCCGACGCCGAGGACGGCTGGCGGGTGCACCTGGACGTCCGGTTCGACGACGCCGGCCACGTCCAGCTGTCCCGCCGCACCGCCGGGACGCCCGTGGCGGTGGGCTGGTGAGCGAGCATCGCAGCGAGCGCCAGCGAGCGAGGAGCGGAACGAACGCCCGAGCGGAGCGAGGCATGACGTGGTGAGCGAGCATCGCAGCGAGCGCCAGCGAGCGAGGAGCGGAACGAACGCCCGAGCGGAGCGAGGCATGACGTGGTGAGCGAGCGGCGCAGCGAGCGGACCGCACTGGACCTCGCCGGTACCGGGCTGACCGAGTCCTGGGTGACCGGGCTGGTCGAGCGCACCCTCGCCGAGGACCTGACCGGTGGCGCCCCGCTGCCGGCCGACCCGGCCGCAGCGGCGGACCTGGACGTGACCAGCGCGGCCACCGTGCCCGCCGGCCAGGTGGGTACCGCGGACCTGGTGGCGCGTGCACCCGGCGTCGTCGCCGGGCTGCCGCTGGCCGCCCGGGTGATCGCCCGGCTGGCGCCCGGCGCCGCCCTCACCGCCCGGGCCGCCGACGGCGACCGGGTTGCCCGCGGGGACGTGCTGCTGACCGTCACCGGCCCGGTCCGCGCCGTGCTGGCGGCCGAGCGCAGCGCCCTCAACATCGCCAGCCGGGCCAGCGGCATCGCCACCGCCACCCGCGCCTGGACGGACGCCGTGGCCGGAACCGGCGCCGTCGTCCTGGACACCCGCAAGACCACGCCGGGGCTGCGGCCGCTGGAGAAGTACGCGGTGCGCTGCGGCGGCGGCGCCAACAAGCGGATGGGCCTCTACGACGTGGCCATGGTCAAGGACAACCACGTCGCCGCGGCCGGGTCGGTGGCCGCGGCGGTGGCGCTGGTCCGGGACCGGGCATCCCACGTCGCCATCCAGGTCGAGGTGGACGAGGTCGGGCAGGCCCGCGAGGCCGTCGATGCCGGTGCCGACTTCCTGCTCTGCGACAACATGACCCCCGGCCAGCTGCGCGCGGTCGTGGCCGAGGTCGGGGACGAGGTGCAGATCGAGGCCACCGGCGGGCTCACCCTCGGGGTCGCCCGGGCGGTGGCCGAGACCGGCGTGGACTACCTGTCGGTGGGGGCGCTCACCCACTCGGCGCCGATCCTGGATCTCGCGCTGGACCTGCGGACCGGGGGCTGACCGTGCTGCTCACCGTGGACGTCGGCAACAGCCAGACCGTCCTGGCCACCTTCGACGGCGACCGCCGGGTCGACTGCTGGCGGGTGACCACCCACTCCCGGGCCACCACCGACGAGCTGCAGCTGCTGTGGCGCGGGCTGCTGCACGACACCGATGTCACCGGGGTCAGCGCCTGCTCCACCGTGCCGGCGCTGCTTCCCGCGCTGCGCCAGCTGCTCGACCGCCTCGCCGTCCCGGTGACCCTGATCGGCCCGGGAGTGCGCACCGGCGTCCCGCTGCACGTGGACAACCCGCGGGAGGTGGGCGCCGACCGGGTGGTCACCGCCCTGGCCGCGCACGAGCGCCACGGCCGGGCACCGGACGGCAGCTCCCGGGCGGTGGTCGTCGTCGACTTCGGCACGTCCACGAACGTCGATGCGGTGGGCCCCGCCGGCCAGTTCCTCGGCGGCGCGCTGGCACCCGGCGTGGAGGTGAGCCTGGACGCGCTGGCCACCCGCGCCGCCCAGCTGCGCTCGGTCGAGTTGACGGTGCCGGCGCAGGCGATCGGGAAGAACACGGTCGCGGCGCTCCAATCCGGCCTCGTGCTCGGCTTCGCCGGCCTCGTCGACGGTCTGGTGGGCCGGATCGCCGAGGAGCTGGTCGCCCAGTTCGGCACCCCGCCGCTCGTGGTTGCCACCGGCGGCCTGCACCGGCTGGTGGTCGACAGCTGCCGCACCATCGCCGAGCGTGACCCCGACCTCACCGTCCACGGGTTGCGGCTGGCCTTCGCCCGGCACCAGGCCAGCACCCATGCCGGCACGGCCGGGCAGCCCGGCGGACGTCGTCCGACCGGCCCGTAGGCTCCTGCGGGTGATCGAGGTAGCGCCGGGCCAGGACGGACAGACGGACGACGAACTCCCCGAGCAGCTGCGGGTCCGGCGGGCCAAGCTCGACCGGCTGCGCGAGGCCGGCGTCGACCCCTACCCGGTCTCGGTGGCCCGGACGACGGCGCTGGCCGAGGTGCGCGACGCCCATCCCGACCTCGAGCCCGACACGATGACCGGTGACCAGGTGGGTGTCACCGGCCGGGTGATCTTCTCCCGCAACACCGGCAAGCTGTGCTTCGCGACGCTGCGGGAGAACGGCACCGAGCTCCAGGTGATGCTCTCCCGCGACCGGGTCGGGGAGGAGGCCCTGGCGGCCTGGAAGTCCGACGTCGACCTCGGTGACCACGTGCTGGTCACCGGTGAGGTCGGCACCTCCCGCCGGGGGGAGCTGTCGGTGTTCGCCGACTCCTGGCAGTTGGCGGCGAAGGCGCTGCGGCCGCTGCCGGTGGCGCACAAGCCGATGAGCGAGGAGCTGCGGGTCCGGCGCCGTTACGTCGACCTGATCGTCCGCGACGAGGCCCGCCGCACCGTGCACCAGCGTGCCGCGGTCATGAGCACCCTGCGGTCCGGGCTGACCACCCGCCGTTTCCTGGAAGTCGAGACCCCGATGCTCCAGACGGTGCACGGCGGGGCCGCCGCGCGCCCCTTCCGCACCCACATGAACGCCTTCGACCTCGACCTGTACCTCCGAATAGCACCGGAGTTGTTCCTGAAGCGGTGCATCGTCGGCGGGCTGGACCGGGTGTTCGAGATCAACCGCAACTTCCGCAACGAGGGTGCGGACTCCTCGCACTCCCCGGAGTTCGCGATGCTCGAGGCGTACGCGGCCTACTGGGATTACCAGGTAATGGCCACCGTGACACGCGAACTCATCCAGGAGTGCTGCAGCGCACTGTTCGGTGACCACGTGGCCCGGCATCACGACGGCTCGGAACTGGACCTGTCGGGGGAGTGGCCGCAGGTACCGCTCTACACCGCGGTGTCCGAGGCGGTCGGCACGGAGGTCACCCCGGACACCCCGGTGGCGCAGCTGCGTGCCCTGGCCGACCGGCACGACGTGGGCGTGGACCCCGCCTGGCTACCCGGCAAGGTGGTCGAGGAGCTGTTCGAGGCGTTGGTGCAGGACTCGCTGCAGAGCCCCACCTTCGTCATCGACTACCCGGTGGACACCTCGCCGCTGACCCGGGCGCACCGATCGCAGCCGGGGGTGGCCGAGAAGTGGGACCTGTACATCGCCGGCGTGGAACGGGCCACCGCCTATTCGGAGCTGGTCGACCCCGTCGTGCAGCGGGAACGGTTCAGCGCGCAGACCCGGCTGGCCGCCGCCGGTGATCCGGAGGCCATGGCGCTGGACGAGGACTTCCTGGAGGCGCTGGAGTACGGCATGCCCCCCACCGGCGGCATGGGGATGGGCATGGACCGGCTGATGATGACGCTCACCGGTCTGGGTATTCGCGAGACGATCCTCTTCCCATTGGTGCGTCCGCTCAACCAATAGTGCACCCGTCCGGGCGAATCCCGGGCGCGTGCTGCCGAGGGATTGGCTGCATTGCTGTCCGTTGTGGTGCAATGGCGCTGTCGGAACACGGGGCAGGTAATTCGACAGTCCGGATCCCCGCAGCAACAGGAGTGAGTAGACAAATGGCACGCAAGGTCCAGGTGATCCTGAGCGACGACCTCGACGACAGCATCTCCGCTGACGAGACGGTCACCTTCTCCCTCGACGGGACGACGTACGAGATCGACCTGTCCGAGAAGAACGCCGCGGAGATGCGCGACGTGTTCGGCAAGTACGTCTCGGCCGCCCGCAAGGTGAGCAGCCGTGGCACCCGCGCCTCGGGCGCCGGTCGTTCCCGCGCCACCGGAGGCGGTGGCCGGATGGACCGCGAGCAGGCCGGCGCGATCCGCGACTGGGCGCGCAAGAACGGCCACGAGGTCAGCGACCGCGGTCGCATCCCGGCCAGCGTGGTCGAGGCCTTCGAGGCCGCGCACTAGCAGAAGGACCCCCTTGCCCCCCAGCACTCGCAAGCTCGTGCCGGGACCCTGCAAGGGGGCCGCCTCGGTCCCTGCATGGGGCCACCCGAGTACGTCGCCGGCCGGCCCGGTCCCCTTCGTGGGGGCCGGGCCGTCGTGCTTTCCGGGAGCCGGCGTCCGCTGACGGCGTAACCGGGTCGGAACACCACTCCTGTGACGGGAGTTGGACCAGACGAGCCACTCGCCGTCCCGGCACACCGGTTGCCGACGCCGGGGACGTGGTGCGAACTACAGTGGAGCGACCGGTGCCCAGCGCGCCGACGAACGTCGGGTGTCCACCGTCCCCCAGGGGACCGAGCACAGCAGGTCCAGCCGGTCAGAGGAGAAACAGCAGATGTTCGAACGGTTCACCGACCGAGCCCGTCGGGTGGTCGTCCTGGCTCAAGAAGAAGCCCGGATGCTCAACCACAACTACATCGGCACCGAGCACATCCTCCTGGGTCTGATCCACGAGGGTGAGGGCGTCGCCGCCAAGGCGCTCGAGTCCCTCGGCATCTCGCTGGAGGGCGTCCGCCAGCAGGTGGAGGAGATCATCGGACAGGGCCAGCAGGCGCCGTCCGGGCACATCCCCTTCACCCCGCGGGCGAAGAAGGTGCTGGAGCTGTCGCTGCGCGAGGCGCTGCAGCTCGGCCACAACTACATCGGCACCGAGCACATCCTGCTCGGCCTGATCCGCGAGGGCGAGGGCGTCGCCGCCCAGGTCCTGGTGAAGCTCGGCGCCGACCTCAACCGCGTCCGCCAGCAGGTCATCCAGCTGCTGTCCGGTTACCAGGGCAAGGAGCCGGCCGCCGCCGGTGGCCCCGCCGAGGGCACGCCGTCGACCTCGCTGGTCCTCGACCAGTTCGGCCGCAACCTCACCCAGGCCGCGCGTGACTCCAAGCTCGACCCGGTCATCGGGCGGGCCAAGGAGATCGAGCGGGTCATGCAGGTGCTGTCCCGCCGGACGAAGAACAACCCCGTCCTCATCGGCGAGCCCGGTGTCGGCAAGACCGCCGTCGTCGAGGGCCTCGCGCAGGCCATCGTCAAGGGCGAGGTCCCCGAGACGCTGAAGGACAAGCAGCTCTACACCCTCGACCTCGGCGCTCTCGTCGCCGGCTCGCGCTACCGCGGTGACTTCGAGGAGCGGCTGAAGAAGGTCCTCAAGGAGATCCGCACCCGCGGCGACATCATCCTGTTCATCGACGAGATCCACACCCTCGTCGGGGCCGGTGCCGCCGAGGGCGCGATCGACGCGGCGAGCATCCTCAAGCCGATGCTGGCCCGCGGCGAGCTGCAGACCATCGGTGCGACCACGCTCGACGAGTACCGCAAGCACCTGGAGAAGGACGCGGCCCTCGAGCGCCGCTTCCAGCCCATCCAGGTGGGCGAGCCGACGCTGCAGCACACCATCGAGATCCTCAAGGGGCTGCGCGACCGCTACGAGGCCCACCACCGGATCAGCATCACCGACAGCGCGCTCGTGGCTGCCGCGACGCTGGCCGACCGGTACATCTCCGACCGGTTCCTGCCCGACAAGGCGATCGACCTGATCGACGAGGCAGGCGCCCGGATGCGGATCAAGCGGATGACCGCCCCGCCGGACCTGCGCGAGTTCGACGACCGGATCGCCGGCGTCCGCCGGGAGAAGGAATCGGCGATCGACGCCCAGGACTTCGAGAAGGCCGCTTCCCTCCGCGACAAGGAGAAGCAGCTGCTCGGCGAGAAGTCCGAGCGGGAGAAGCAGTGGAAGGCCGGCGACATGGACGTCGTCGCCGAGGTCGACGACGAGCAGATCGCCGAGGTCCTGGCCAACTGGACGGGCATCCCGGTCTTCAAGCTGACCGAGGAGGAGACCACTCGCCTGCTCCGGATGGAGGACGAGCTCCACAAGCGGATCATCGGCCAGGAAGAGGCCATCAAGAGCGTCAGCCAGGCCATCCGGCGCACGCGGGCGGGCCTCAAGGACCCCCGCCGTCCCGGTGGTTCCTTCATCTTCGCCGGCCCCTCGGGTGTCGGTAAGACGGAGCTGGCGAAGGCGCTGGCGCAGTTCCTCTTCGGCGAGGACGACGCGCTCATCCAGATCGACATGGGCGAGTTCCACGACAAGTTCACCGTGTCGCGTCTGGTCGGTGCCCCTCCCGGCTACGTCGGGTACGACGAGGGTGGCCAGCTGACCGAGAAGGTGCGGCGCAAGCCGTTCTCGGTGGTCCTCTTCGACGAGATCGAGAAGGCGCACGCCGATGTCTTCAACACGCTGCTGCAGGTGCTGGAGGACGGCCGGCTGACCGACGGCCAGGGCCGGATGGTGGACTTCAAGAACACGATCCTGATCCTGACCACCAACCTCGGGACGCGGGACATCTCCAAGGCGGTCGGCCTCGGCTTCCAGGCCGGGAACGACACCCAGAGCAACTACGAGCGGATGAAGCTCAAGGTCAACGAGGAGCTCAAGCAGCACTTCCGGCCGGAGTTCCTCAACCGCATCGACGACATCGTCGTGTTCCACCAGCTCACCGAGGACGAGATCGTCCACATCGTGGACCTCATGCTCGCGCGGCTGGAGACGCAGCTGTCGAATAAGGACATGGCGCTCGAGGTCACCCCGGCGGCCAAGCGGTTGCTGGCCGCCCGTGGCTTCGACCCGGTGCTGGGTGCCCGCCCGCTGCGGCGGACCATCCAGCGCGAGATCGAGGACGCGCTCTCGGAGAAGATCCTCTACGGCGAGCTGGCCGCCGGCCAGATCATCGTCGTGGACGTCGAGGAGAACGCCGACCCGACCGCCTCGACCTTCACCTTCCGCGGTGAGGCCAAGCCGGTCGACCTGCCCGACACGCCGCCGGTCGCCCTGACGGGCGCCGAGGGCGACGAGGAGGGTCCGGCGGCCGCCCAGGCCGACTGAAGAAGGACCTCCCTGCCCCCCCCCGCTCGCAAGCTCGCGGCGGGACCCTGCAGGGAGGCCGGTTGACAAGGGCCGCCGCCCGCTCATCGAGCGGGCGGCGGCCCTTCGTCGTGCCCGGAGCCGACGGTGATCATCGGCGAATGGCTGCTTCCACCGGCGTGGCCGGCAGCCACATGCCGATGATCGACAGCGTGGTGGTCCTCCGTCACTCGGGCAGCGTGAAGCGCCCGTCGGCGGTCTGGACGACGAGGCCGTCGGCGAGCAGCGAGTTCAGGCACCGCGACCGTTGGACGGCGTCCTCCCACACCCGGTCGAGCTCGGCCGGCGCGACCGGCTGGGAGGCGCCCCGCAGCACGTCCAGCAGCCGCCCGCGCACCTGCCGGTCGGTGCCGGCGTACCTCTGCACCCGCCGGGGCGGCCCGGTGGCGGCGGGGGAGCCGGCCAGCCGCCACGCGCACTGGTCACGAACCGGGCAGAGCGCGCACCGTGGCGTGCCTGCCACGCAGACCAGTGCGCCCAGCTCCATCACCGCTACGGAGAACCGCACCGCCCGGTCGTGATCATCGGGGGTGAGCGCGGCGATGTCGGTGAGGTCGCTGGATCGCGCGGGAGCGGCCGTCGCGTTCCCGTGCACCAGCCGGGCCACCACCCGGCGCACGTTGGTGTCCACCACCGGTTGGCGCTGCCCGTGCCCGAAGCAGGCGACCGCGCGGGCGGTGTAGGTGCCGATACCCGGCAGCGATTCCAGCGCGGCCACGTCGGCCGGGACGGCGCCGCCGTGCCGCTCGGTGATCGCCGCGGCGGCTTCCCGCAGCCGGAGCGCCCGACGCGGGTAGCCGAGCTTCCCCCAGGCGCGGATGACTTCGGCAGGGCTGGCGGCGGCCAGGTCGGCGGGAGCCGGCCAGCGGGCCAGCCACTCCCGCCAGCGCGGCTCGACCCGGGCCACGGGGGTCTGCTGCAGCATCACCTCGCTGACCAGTACTGCCCAGGGGGCGGTGCCCGGTGCCCGCCACGGGAGATCGCGGGCCGCCCCGGCGTACCAGTCGACGATGGTGTCGTCCACCGTCGCTGGGTCCGCCGGGTCGGGGGGCGTGCGGACGGCGGCGCTCATCGGCTGCCAGTCTGCCGTCCTCCGCTCGGGCGGGCGCCTGCCGGGTGACGGGACCGAACCGGTCCGACCCGGCAGGTCCGTCAGGGCGTGGCGCGCCACGGCGAACCGTGCCGACGGTTAGCGTCCTGTCCGTGCTCCACCCGGTCGGCCCGCTGCCTGCCGCCGTCTACTGGCGGCGGCGTCTCCTCCTGCTCGGGCTCGTGCTCGCCGTGCTCGCCGGTGGCGGCTGGCTCACCGTCGTCGCGGTGAGCGGTCGGGACGGCGGCGGAGGTTCCGTGGCATCCGGCGCGACCGGCGAGGCCGATCCCAGCCTCGCGCCGCCGTCCCTGGAGCAGGTCGTGCCCTCCCTGGCCTCGGTCCAGGTGCCCACCGTGGCCCCGAGTCCCGAACCGGCGACGGAGACGGCGGCACCGCCGCCCGCGGCACCGGGGCCGCCCGGGCCGGCGCCCGGGGGACCGTGCAGTGACGACATGATCTCCGTTCAGGTGCGCCCACCCGGCGGACCCGTTGCGGTGGGCAGCAAGCCGACGCTGGACCTGGTGGTCACCAACGTGTCGGAGGTGCCGTGCGTGCGCGCGCTCGACAAGAACCTGCAGGAGATCGTGCTGCTCGAAAGCGGCGGTACCCGGGTCTGGGGCAGCAACGACTGCTTCCCCGAGGCGACCGACGACACCCGGACACTGGCGCCCGGTGAGGCGGCCATCTTCCCGCTGGTCTGGGGCGGGCTGACCAGCGAGCCGGGCTGCGCTGCTCCCCGGGTGACGCCCGCTCCCGGGGACTACGTGCTCCGTGGCCGGCTGGACACCAAGACCAGCGGGGACGCCCCGATCAGGCTCGAATAGCGCACCTGCGGTGTGGCAGGGCGTGGCCTCGGCTGCGCCGCACGTTCGCCCGTGCTAGCTGTAGCGGTCGAGGATGGACGTCTCGGCGAGGCGGGACAGGCCCTCCCGGATGCCGCGGGCGCGGGCCTCGCCCACGCCCTCCACGGCCAGGAGATCCTCGATGGTGGCGGCCAGCAGCTTCTGCAGCCCGCCGAAGTGGGCGACCAGCCGGTCGATGATCCCGGCGGGCAGCCGGGGGACGCGGGCCAGCAGCCGGTACCCGCGCGGGCTGACCGGGGAGTCCAGCGCGTCGGGGGAGGTGGGCAGGCCGTAGCAGCGGGACACCGCGGACAGGTCGAGCAGCTCGGTGGCCGTCAGCGCCCGCAGGTCGGCCAGGACCTCCTCGCCGGTGCGGCGCCGACCACCCGGCAGGTAGTCGCGCACCAGCAGCCCACGGTCCTCCTCGACGCCGGCCAGCATCTCGTCCAGCTGCAGGGCGAGCAACCGGCAGTCGGTGCCGAGCTCGACGACGAAGCCCTCGATCTCGTCGGCGATCCGGCGGACCATCTCCAGGCGCTGGCTGACGCTCATCGCGTCGCGCACCGTGACCAGGTCCTCGATCTCCAGCGCCGACAGCGTGCTGGCCACCTCGTCCAGCCGGAGCTTGTAGCGCTCCAGTGCGGCCAGCGCCTGGTTGGCCCGCGCCAGGATCGTGGTGGGGTGCTCCAGGGTGTACCTGCGCCCGGCCACGTACACGGAGATGATGTGCATCGACTGGCTGACCGAGATCACCGGGAAGCCGGTCTGCAGCGCCACCCGCTCGGCGGTGCGGTGACGGGTGCCGGATTCATCGGTGGGGATGGTCGGGTCGGGCATCAGGTGGACGCCGGCGCGGACGATGCGGGTGCCGTCGTAGGAGACGATCACCGCGCCGTCCATCTTGGCCAGCTCGCGCAGCCGGGTCGCCGACAGGGCGACGTCCAGGGCGAACCCACCGGTGCAGATCGACTCGACCACCCGGTCGTAGCCGAGCACGATCAGGGCGCCGGTGCGCCCGGCGAGGATGCGCTCGAGCCCGTCGCGCAGGGCGGTGCCGGGGGCGATCCGGCCCAGCAGCTCCCGCAGGGCGACCTCTGGGTCCACGGCGGGGGGCACGAGCGCTCCTGACGGTCGGGCGGTACGGGTGCTGATCCTACGTGCCGCGGGCAGGTGGCCGGCGACCTCGGGGGGCGGCCGCGGCGCCGGGAGGTGGTCGACCGGTCACCACAGCCGGGCGAACGCCGTTCCCAGGTCGGGAACCTCGAGCAGGCGCATGCCCTTGGGCGCCGGGCCGGCGTCCTCCGGCACGAGGGCGGCGGTGTAGCCCTGGCGCGCTGCCTCGGCCAGCCGGCGGCCGGTGCCACCCACCCGCCGGATCTCGCCGGACAGGCCCACCTCGCCGATGGCGACCACCCCCTGCGGCAGTGGGCGGTCCTTGGCCGCCGATGCGATGGCCAGCGCCAGCGCCAGGTCGGCGGCCGGCTCGACGATCCGCACCCCGCCCACCGAGGCGGCGAAGACGTCGGCCTCGGCCAGCTTGACCCCGCCGCGGCGCTCCACGACGGCGTTGACCATCGCCACCCGCTGGGAGTCCAGCCCGCTCACCGCGCGGCGCGGTGAGCCGCCGCCGCCGGAGGTGGCGACCAGCGCCTGCACCTCGGCCAGCAGGGGACGGCTGCCTTCCATGGTCACCGTGACGCAGCTGCCCGGCACCGGGGCCGACCGGCGGGAGACGAACAGGTGGGAGGGGTCGGGGACGCCGATCACGCCGTTGTCGCCGATCTCGAAGCAGCCGATCTCATCGGCGGGGCCGAAGCGGTTCTTCGTCGCCCGCACCATCCGCAGGGTGGAGTGCCGCTCGCCGTCGAAGGACAGCACGACGTCGACCAGGTGCTCCAGGGCCCGGGGGCCGGCGATCGCGCCGTCCTTGGTGACGTGGCCGACGAGGATGGTGGTCATGCCCCGGCCCTTGGCCACCGCCGAGAGCGCGCTGGCCACGGCGCGGACCTGCGTGGCGCCGCCGTCGGTGCCGTCGACTGCCGGGGAGCGGACGGTCTGCACGCTGTCGAGCACGAGCAGCGAGGGGTTGACGTCCTCGACGTGGGATAGGACGGCGCCCAGTTCGGTCTCGGCGGCGAGGTACAGCTCGTCGTGCAGCGCGCCGATGCGCTCGGCGCGCAGCCGGACCTGGGCGGCCGACTCCTCGCCCGAGACGACGAGAGTGGGGCCGTTGCGGGCGGCGACCCGGTGGGCGACCTCCAGCAGCAGCGTGGACTTGCCCACCCCGGGCTCACCGGCGACGAGCAGGACCGCCCCGGGCACGAGCCCGCCGCCGAGCACCCGGTCGAACTCGTCGATGCCGGTGGGCACCGCCCGCGCCCCGGCCAGCTCGATCTGGGCGATGGGCCGGGCCTTGGCGCTGACCGGGCCGGCGCTGACCGCGCGCAGCGGGGAGGCGATGACGCCGACCTCGGTGATGCTCCCCCAGGTCTGGCACTCGGGGCAGCGGCCGACCCACTTGGCGGCGGTGTAGCCGCATTCGGTGCAGCGGTGCGCGGGACGGGCTGATTTCACGGACGGGGGCACCGGGCGATCGTGCCGGGAAGGTACGACAGTTCCGCCCGGGAGCCGGGCAGCCGGCTCACTCGGAGGCGCTGCCGCCCGAGTGCCCTTCGCCGCCCTCTTCCTCGTGGAAGTCGAAGGCGTCGCCCCGCGGCAGGTCGCGGGTCGGCGTGTCGACCAGGACGCTGACCTCGATGTCGCCGGCCTCCTCGAAGCTCATCGTCACGTCGAGGGCCTGCCCCACGGTGAGCGGCTCGTCGAGGTCGGTGAGGGCGACGGCCGGGCCCTCGCCGCCGATGAAGACGGTGCTCCCGGCCGGGATCGGGATGTCGAGGCCGGTCGACGCCGGCGTGCCCGCGGGGGCCGGCGTCGCGGCGCTGCCGACCAGCTCTGCGGACGCGAAGCCCTCGCCGGTGATGTCCAGGAGGGTGTCGTCCTCCTGGCCGGTGTTGGAGACGGCCACGATCAGCCGGGGGTCGCTGCCGGCGGCGTGCTCACCGCTGGGCGGGTAGGCCAGCTGGGCGTCCCGGATGGTGAGGTCGCCCACGGTGGCGGTCCCGCCGGACTGGTCCCGGTCCTGCTCGGCGGTCTGGGCGACCTGGCCGGCGCTGCAGGCGGTGAGGGCGACCGGCGAGAGCAGCAGGACACTCATCGCGGCAGCGCGCAGGGCGCGGTTCACAGCGTCGACCTCCAGGACGTGCCGGCCACCGCGGGAAGGGGTGGCCTGAGACGCGACGAGCGTAACGGTCGATCCCCGGTGCCCGCTGGGAGGCGGGGTCGGGGAGTCCCGCGGCGGTCGCCCGGCGTGGGACGTCAGCTCAGGGAGCCGCCGCCGAGCAGCAGCAGGACGACGTCCAGCACGGTCAGCAGCAGCACCGCGGGGAAGGCCGCCCGCCGCCAGCGTGGGCTGCCGGCCAGTGCCGCGAGGACGACGGCCGGCACGGCCAGCGCCACCGCCACCCAGCCGAGGGCGCCCGGGGAGCCGTCCGGGCCGATGACCAGCAGCAGGGTGGCCGCACCCAGCAGCAGCGCTCCGGCCACCGCCGAGGGCGTCGCCCCCACCCGGTGCGGCAGCCCGCGCACACCGGTGGCCAGGTCGTCGGCGACGTCGGGTGCCACGTTGGCCACATGCGCCGCGCCGCCCAGCGCGGCGCCCGCGGCGATCAGCCACCAGGGCGCGCCCGGTGCCCCCGGGGCGGCGGCCACCACGCCGGCCGGCAGGGACCCGAAGCCGGTCAGGTAGGGCAACGGGGAGGCCGCGGTGCGCTTCAGGCCGGCGTTGTAGGCCCAGCCGCTGGCCACGAGCACCAGCAGCAGCAGGCCGGGGACCACCCCCAGCAGCAGGGACAGCGCGATGCTGAGCGCCGCCGAGGCCAGCGCCGCCGTCCGCAGCAGGGCGGGGGTCAGCACGCCCTGGACCACCGGTTTGTCGGCTCGACCGACGGCGAGGTCGCGGTCGGCGTCGATCCAGTCGTTGCTCCAGCCGATCGAGGCCTGGCCGGTGAGCACGGCGAACCCGAGCAGCACGGTGCGCCCGGCGCCCACGCCGGCGGCAGCGGCCAGCAGGACCGCCACCAGGCTCACCGCCAGCGCGGGCCCCAGGTGGGTCGCCCGGGCCAGGGCCAGCAGGGTCGCCGGGGCACCGGCCCGGCCGCCACGAGTGCCGCCACGCACACCGACCACCTCCCTGTCAACCCCCCGCCTGACCTCGATCGGGCCGCTGACCTGCACTTTTGCCGGACTTGGACGAGCCGGGAGGCATTCTTCCGTGGTAACCTGGACTGAGCGAAAGGGGTTACACACACATGGGTTTCACTGTTGGCGAGACCGTTGTCTACCCGCACCACGGCGCTGCGCTCATCGAGGCCATCGAGCAGCGGACGATCAAGGGTGTCGAGAAGCGCTACCTCGTGCTCAAGGTCGCCCAGGGCGACCTGACGGTGCGCGTCCCGGCGGACAACGCGGAGATCGTCGGCGTCCGTGACGTCGTCGGTCAGGAGGGCCTGAACAAGGTCTTCGAGGTGCTACGTGCCCCCCACACCGAGGAGCCGACCAACTGGTCGCGGCGTTACAAGGCCAACCTCGAGAAGCTGGCCTCCGGTGACGTGAACAAGGTGGCCGAGGTCGTGCGCGACCTCTGGCGCCGCGACAAGGACCGCGGCCTGTCGGCCGGCGAGAAGCGGATGCTCTCGAAGGCACGGCAGATCCTGGTCAGCGAGCTCGCGCTCGCCGAGGGCACCAACGAGGACAAGGCCGAGGTCCTCCTCGACGAGGTCCTGGCCAGCTGATCAGGGCCCCCCTGAGCACTGCGTTCCACCCCAGAGATCGCCGGACCACTCCCGTGCACGCTGTCGGCATCGTCGCAGCGGCCGGGAGTGGTCTGCGTCTGGGGGCGGACGTGCCGAAGGCGCTGGTCGGGCTGGGTGGCCGGCCCCTGGTGTGCTGGGCCGTGGACGCGCTGCACGTCGGAGGGGTGGACGAGGTCGTCGTCGCCGTCCCCGCGCCGCAGCGCGCCGCCTTCACCGACGTCCTGCCCGCCGGCGTGCACGTCGTCGTCGGTGGCGACACCCGCACCGCGTCGGTCCGCGCGGCGCTCGCCGCGGCGCGCGAGCACGCCGACGGGACCGACCGCACCGCCGTCCTGGTGCACGACGCCGCCCGCCCGCTGACCCCGCCGGCGGTCGTCGCCCGGGTTCTCGAGGCCCTCGCCGCCGGTGCGGACGCCGTCGTCCCGGTGCTGCCGGTCGTGGACACGACGGTCGTGGTGGACGACGACGGCCGCGTCACCGCCGACGTGCCCCGCGCCCCGCTGCGCCGGGTGCAGACGCCCCAGGGCTTCGACCGGGCGACCCTGGTGGCCGCCTACGGGCGGGTGTCCGGCACCGCTGCGGCGTACACCGATGACGCCTCGGTGGTCCGCGCCGCCGGCGTCGCGGTGCACACGGTGGCCGGCGACGAGCGGGCCGCGAAGATCACCGTCGCCCATGACCTCGCGCTCGCCGAGCTGCAGCTCTCCGGGGAGATTTCATGACAGCGCCACTCCCGCGGGTGGGCATCGGTACCGACGTGCACCCGGTCGAGGCCGGCCGCCCCTGCTGGCTGGCCGGGCTGGAGTGGCCCGGCGCCGACGGCTGCGCCGGCCACTCCGACGGCGACGTCGCCGCGCATGCCCTCACCGACGCGGTGCTGTCCGCTGCCGGGCTGGGCGACATCGGCGGCCTCCTGGGCACCGACGATCCCCGCTGGGCGGGCGCCCGCGGGGCAGCGGTGCTGGTGCACGTCCGCGAGGTGCTCGCCGAGGCCGGCTGGGAGGTAGGCAACGCCGCGGTCCAGCTGATCGGCAACACCCCGAAGGTGGCGCCCCGCCGGGCCGAGGCCGAGGCGGCGCTGTCGGCCGCCCTCGGCGCTCCGGTGAGCGTCACCGCCACCACCACCGACGGGCTGGGCCTGACCGGGCGGGGGGAGGGGCGGGCCGCGGTGGCCACCGCGCTCGTGGTCCGGGCCACTCCGCCCGCGCCCGTAGACTCCGCGCAGTGAGCCTCCGCCTGTACGACACGGCCGCACGTGCCGTGCGCGACTTCACACCCCTGCGTGCAGGGCAGGTCTCCATGTACGTCTGCGGGCTGACCGTGCAGGGCCCCCCGCACATCGGGCACGTCCGGTTCGCCCTCGCCTTCGACGTGCTGCGCCGCTGGCTGCTGCACACCGGCTCCGAGGTCACCTACGTCCGCAACGTCACCGACGTCGACGACAAAATCCTCACCAAGGCCGCCGCGGCGGGGGTGCCCTGGTGGGCCTGGGCCTACGAGAACGAGCGGGCCGCCACCCGGGCCTACGAGGTGCTCGGCACGCTGCCGCCCACCTACGAGCCGCGCGCCACCGGCCACGTGCCGGAGATGGTCGAGCTGATCGAGCGGCTCGTCGCCGGTGGGCACGCCTACGCCGTCGGCGGCGACGTCTACTTCGACGTCGGCTCGTTCCCCGGGTACGGCGAGCTCACCGGCCAGAAGCTGGGCGACCTGCAGCCGGCCGCCGACACCGCGACCGACGAGCGCAAGCGCGACCCCCGTGACTTCGCACTGTGGAAGGCCGCCAAGCCCGACGAGCCGGCGACCGCTGCCTGGCCCACGCCGTGGGGCAGGGGGCGTCCGGGCTGGCACCTGGAGTGCTCGGCGATGGCCGAGAAGTACCTCGGCCCCGAGTTCGACGTCCACGGCGGCGGCCTCGACCTGCGCTTTCCGCACCACGAGAACGAGCGCGCCCAGTCGCAGGCGGCCGGCGACGGGTTCGCCCGCTACTGGCTGCACAACGGCTGGGTCACCATGGGCGGTGAGAAGATGAGCAAGTCGCTGGGCAACACGGCGCTGGTCGACGAGGTCGTGCGGCGGGTGCGGCCGGTCGAGCTGCGCTACTACCTCGTGGCCCCGCACTACCGCTCGACGATCGAGTTCACCGAGGTTGCGCTCGAGGAGGCGGGGACCGCCTACCGGCGGCTGGAGTCCTTCGTGCGCAGGGCGGCCGAGCGGGTGGGGGCGGACGCCGGGGCCCGCGTGCTGTGCGCCGACTTCAGCAACGCCATGGACGACGACCTCGGCACGCCGGCGGCGGTCGCGGCCGTGCACGAGACGGTCCGGGAGGGCAACACCGCCCTCGCTGCCGGCGACGACCGGGCGGTGGCCGGCGCGCTGGGCTCGGTCCGCGCGATGCTGGGCGTGCTCGGCCTGGATCCGCTGGACCCGCAGTGGGCCGCCGGCGGCAGCGACTCCCGGCTTCCCGCGGTGACCGACGGCCTGGTGGCCCTCGCGCTGGAACAGCGCGCGGCGGCCCGGGCCCGCAAGGACTACGCGTCGGCTGACGCGATCCGGAACCAGCTCGGCGCCCTGGGCGTGCAGGTCGAGGACACATCCCAGGGCACACGATGGGAGCTGACCTGATGGCCGGCAACAGCCAACGACGGGGCCGCACGAGCGGCACGAGCAAGAAGGGCGCCACCGCCGGAACCGGGGGCAAGAACCGCCGCTCGCTGGCCGGTCGGGGCGCCACTCCAAAGGCCACCGACCGGCCGCATCACCCTGCGTACAAGGCGGCGAAGGCGGCGGCGGCCCGTCAGGACAACCGGCAGCGGGTGCAGCGGCGCAACGCCGAGGCCCCCGAGCTGCTGCTGGGCCGCAACCCGGTCCTCGAGGCGCTGCGCGCGAACATCCCGGCCACCGCGCTCTACGTGGTCACCGGCGACACGAGCCGTGGGGGGACCGACGAGCGGATCGCCGAGTCCGTGCAGCTGGCCGCCGACCGCGGGCTGCCGCTGCTCGAGGTGGGCAAGGCCGAGTTCGACCGGATGAGCGACCACGCGCTGCACCAGGGCATCGGCCTGATGGTGCCGCCCTACGACTACGCGCACCCCGACGACCTGCTCGACATCGCCCGCGACTCCGGCCGCCCGCCGCTGATCGTGGCGCTGGACGGCGTCACCGACCCCCGCAACCTGGGTGCGGTCATCCGCTCGGCCGCGGCCTTCGACGCGCACGGTCTCGTCGTCCCCGAGCGCCGAGCGGTGGGCATGACCGGCTCGGCCTGGCGCACCAGCGCCGGCGCCGCGGCCCGGTTGAGGGTCGCGCGAGCGGTCAACCTGGCCCGCACCCTGGCCGGCTACCAGGAGGCCGGCCTGCAGACCGTCGGTCTGGCCGCCGACGGCGACCTGGGCATCCACTCCTACGACGGCTTCGCCGACCCGATCGCCCTGGTGGTCGGGGCCGAGGGTGCCGGCCTGTCCCGGCTGGTGCGCGAGCGGTGCGACGTCGTGCTGTCCATCCCGATCACCAAGGACACCGAGTCGCTGAACGTGAGCGTCGCGGCCGGCATCGCGCTGTATCAGGCTGCGACCCTCCGGGCCGCACCGCGGCCATGACACTGCGGTCCTCCGGACCGCACCGCGACCAGGAGCCGTCCCCCGGTCAGGCGGAGCCCTTTCGTCGCTCGATCGCGGGACCCTCCGGGCCCCACTCCTCACGACACGGCTGACTCCTCACGACGGTGCTGACGCCGGCTCAGGACAGCAGCTGGGCCACCGTGTAGATCACCAGACCGGCCAGCCCGCCGACGACCGTGCCGTTGACGCGGATCCACTGCAGGTCCCGCCCGACCTGCAGTTCGATGCGGCGGCTGGTCTCCTCGGTGTCCCAGCGGGCGACGGTGGTGCCGACCAGGTCGGCCACGTCGCCGGAGAACCGCTCCACGACGTAGCCGGCGGCCCGGCGGGACTGCCGCTGCACCAGCTCGCGGACCGTCGGGTCCTCCTGCAGCAGCCGCGCGGCCTGGCGGATCAGCGTGGCCACCCGGGCCCGCAGCTCCGAGTCCGGATCGGCGGCCGCGGTGACCACCGAGTTCTTCACCGTGGTCCACAGCGAGCCCGACCAGGCACGCACCGCTGGGTGGTCGAGCAGCTCGTCCTTGAGGTGCTCCACGCGGGCCGCCGTCGCCGGATCGGTGCGCAGCGCGGAGACGTAGGCGCGCAGCCGGCGGTCGTAGGAACGCCGCAGCTCGTGCCGCGGATCGGCGCCGACCTCGGTGAGGAAGCCCTGCAGGCCGCTGAACACCCGGTCGAACACCCGGTCGTCGACCCAGTCGGGCACCCAGGGGGGCGACGCGTCCCCCAGCTGGGCGCGGAAGACCAGCCGGTTGTCCTCGAGGAACTGCGCCAGCCCCTGCAGCGCCGCCGACAGCACCTCCTGGTGCCGGTCGCCGTCCACGACCAGCTCCAGGGTGCGGGCCACGGCCGGTGCGGCAGGGGTCTCCCGCAGCTTCCGGTCGACCAGTGCGGCGACCGCGGGCTGGAGGTCGTCGTCCTTCAGCAGGTCGGTCAGCGCGCCCAGCGCGGCACCGGCGTCGCCGGCCAGCCGCTCGGCCCGGCCGGGGGCGGCGAGGAAGTCCCCGAGCTTGCCGGGGACGTCGACGGCGGCCAGCCGCTCGTCGACCACCGCCGGGGTGAGGAAGTTGTCCTGCACGAAGGTGCCGAGGCTGGTGCCGATCTGGTCCTTCTTGCGCGGGATGATCGCGGTGTGCGGGATCGGCAGCCCCAGCGGGTGCCGGAACAGCGCGGTGACGGCGAACCAGTCGGCCAGCGCCCCCACCATCGATGCCTCGGCGGTCGCCCGGACGTACCCGACCCAGGCGCCGGCGTCGTCGCCGAGGAGCACGCAGGCCAGGAAGACCGCGGCGGCGATCAGGAACAGGCTGGTCGCCAGCCGCTTCATCCGGGCCAGGTCGCGGGCGCGCACCGGGTCGTCGAGCGAGGCGGCCAGCGGGAGGGTCGACTGCGGGCCGGGCACGGGGTCGAGCGTAGGCGGGCCCGAACGCCCACCGGCCCCGCCCCCGGGGGAACGGGGGCGGGGCCGGTGGGCGGAGGCGGTGGATCAGTCGGCGGCGCCGAGCGTGACCTCGGCCGTCGTGTCAGCCGACCCGCGGCGCACGGTCAGCGTCACCTCGTCGCCGGGCTCGGAGCTGCGCACCGCCGCGGTGAGCTCGATGGAGGACGTCACCGACCGGTCTCCGACGGCGGTGATCACGTCGCCGACCTGGAGTCCGGCCGCCGCGGCCGGGCTGCCGGCCTGCACCAGCACCAGCTCCGCGCCGGTGCCGACCGGGGATCCGTTCGACGCCGCCGTCCGGGCGCTCACGCCGAGCAGGGCGTGGTTGGCCGACCCGGTGTCGATGATCTGCTGGGCGATCCGGGTCGCCGTGTTCGAGGGGATGGCGAAGCCCACCCCGATGTTGCCGCTCTTGCCCTGCTGGCCGGGCACGTCGGTGGCGACCGTGGCGATGGCGGTGTTGATCCCGATCACCTCGCCGGCCGCGTCGACCAGGGCGCCACCGGAGTTGCCAGGGTTGATCGCCGCGTCGGTCTGCAGCGCGTCGATGACCGTCTGCTCCTGGTCGGAGCCGGTGGCGACGGCGCGGTCGGTGGCGCTGATGATGCCGTCGGTGACCGTGTTGGACAGGCCCAGCGGTGCGCCGATCGCGACCGCCAGGTCGCCCACCTGCACCTCGTCGGAATCGGCGAACGTGGCCGGGGTCAGGTCCCGGGCTTCGGCCAGCTTCACGACGGCCAGGTCGGACGTCGGGTCGGTGCCGACCACGGTGGCGTCGTGGAGCGCCCCGTTGGCGGTGCGCACCTGCACGACGGTGCTCCCCGCGGGCCCCACCGACACGACGTGGTTGTTGGTGAGCACGTAGCCGTCGTCGGTCAGGACGACGCCGGATCCGGAACCGGAGCCGGAGCCGGAGCTGACGTACACGGTCACCACGCTGGGGGCGGCCTTCGCGGCGGCCGCGGTGGCCGAGGTCGCCGCCTGCGGGTCCTTGATGACGACCTCCTGCGCGCTGACCGTGGCCGAGCGCCCGGCGGCGTCGTCCCCGACGAGGGTGGCCACCCCGGCGCCGGCGCCGCCGCCGATGAGCGCACCGGCGGCCAGCCCGGCGACCCCGAGCCGCCAGCGCCCTGCCCGGCGGACCGGCTGTGCCGGCCGGCCGGCGGCCGGGCCGCCTGGTGCCTGGAAGGCCGGCGGCAGGCCGCCGTGCCCGCCGGCCTGCTGCCCCCAGCCGGCCGGTGGCCACGGCTGGTGCGCCCGGGCGTCGGGGGCCGGCGCCCCGCCGAAGGGCGACGTCGGCGCGTTCCCGGGCTGGTACGGGCCAGCGGCGTACGGCGCCGGCTGGGCGGCGGACTGCTGCGGCGCCGCGGGGGTTGCCGGCGGCGCCCAGGGGGCGCTGTCGGTGCGGCCGGTGCCGGGTCCGGTCTGGTCGCCCGGACGGTTCTGCTCAGTCACTGGAAGTCCTCCCCAACCTCGCGGTGGGACGTCCCCGCCGCGATGGACACCACTCTCCGGCCCCGGACTTGCCCGGAACTGGTGGTGCGCTGTGAATTGCCTGGACGTGTCGGGTTCAGCTGTCGAGCTCGCCCCGCGCGACCAGCTCCAGGGTCACCCACACGGCCAGGGCCTCGGCGCCGAGCAGGCCGACCAGCACGAGCAGCTGGGCGGCGCCGGCCTCCGCGGCGCTGCCGCCACCGAGCAGCACGCCGACGAACGCGCCGGGCAGGGTGACCAGCCCGACGGTGCGGGTCTGGTCCAGCGCCGGGACCAGCGCGGTCGCGGCGACCGGGCGGGCGATCTCCAGCACCGCATCGTGCCGGAGGAAGCCCAGCGCCAGGGCCGCGTCGACCTCGCCGCGCCGCTGGTGCAGCTCGTCGCGGAGCCGGCGGCCGGCCAGGGACGTCGCGGTCATCGCCCCGCCGATCACGATCCCGGCGACGGGGATCACGGCCTCGCCGCGCAGCGGGACCGATCCGCTGGCCAGCACCAGGGCCACCACCGGCGCGGCGCCGGTGAGCACGGCCGCGCCCGCCACCGAGGCCCGCCGCAGCACCCCCGGCGTGCGGACCGGCAGGCCGGTGACCCGCCCGGCCGCGGTGGTCGCCGCCACCGTGAGCATGAGCAGCACGAACAGCGCGGAGAGCCACAGCGAACCGATGACAGCGACCAGGACGGCGGACACCACGGCCAGCTGGACGGTGGCCCGCAGTGCCGCCATCACGATCGGGCGGTGCTGGCCCAACCCGGAGGCCCAGCCGGCGCCGGCGGCGAGCGCGGTCAGCAGGAGGAGGGCGACGACCAGCCCCGGACCCAGGTCCACCACGGAGCTGCCCACGGCGGGACATGGTGCCGGACAGGTGTCGCCAGGAGCCCGGTGCACCGTCCCGGGCCGTGACACGCGGGCACGACGGGCGGGATCGGTGGTGGTGCGGGACGCTCAGGAGATCGGGCGAACGGCGGGCCACCCCGGGCGCTGCCGGGGGTGCCCGTGGAGTCGCCTCGTCCCGGAGGATGCCGTGTCCCTGCGCCAGCTGCTCACCCGAGCCTCGGTGGCGTTCGCCGCGACCCTGGTCGGGGTCCTCGCCGTGGTCGGCGGGGTCTCGCTGCACGGTGCCGGCGTGCTCGCCGTCGCCCTGGCCGGGGTGGTCGCCGGATGCCTGGGCGCGGGCATCGCGCGGGAGAACCCGGTGGTGCCCCTGCGCCGCACCGTCGCGGACGCCGCCTGGCGTGCGGGGGTCGGCACCGTGGCCGGGCTGCTCGTCCTCGCCGGCTCCGCCGTGCTCGCCGGCCGTGCGGCGCCCGTGCTCGTCCTCGCGTGCGTGGGCGCCGTCGCGCTGGCGTGGTGGGCCCGCCGGAGCGCGCCCACCGGTCCTCCGCCGGGAGGCGGTGTGCCGTCGCCCGGTGGCGTGACCCCACCACGCCCGGGCGTGCCCCCCTCGGCAGGAGCGGCGCCGGGCGGTGGTCCGTCGTCCCCGGCCGGCCCGACACCGGCGGTCCCCGCCGCTGCCCTCCCGCCGGCGGCGGGCCTGTCGGTGGAGGAGCTCGGCCGCGAGTGGCGGCGCACAGCCGCAGTGCTGGAATCCGCGGCCGACGCCGCGGAGCGGGCGGTCGTGGTGCGCCGCCGTGGTGAGGTCCTCGACGAGCTGGAGCGGCGCGACCCGGCGGGGTTCGCGCGCTGGCTGGCCGGCGGCGCATCCGCCGACGGCTACCCGGTGCGGCGCCTGCGGGGCGATTCGTCGACCGGCCCGGGTTCCGCCTGAGGGCGGCGGCACGGCCGGGCCCTACGATCGATCCGGCCGCCGTGGCGGCCGCCGCCGGCGTGGCGCAATTGGTAGCGCACCCGACTTGTAATCGGGCGGTTAGGGGTTCGAGTCCCCTCGTCGGCTCTCTGCCCTCGGGTCGTCCGCATCACGCCTGGGCGCACGGGCCCTCCCGCTCCGGCCCGTTCGGCACGGACCGTGCTCGAGCGAGGCCGTGCCCGGTTCTCTGGTCTGCCCCTCCGTCGGTGCACCACCGTCGGTGTCGCCGTCCCGACGTCGGCCGGCGACCACGCGGAACGGCTGAGCCGTGCTCGCACCCGTACCCGCGGTGGCGGTTCCTTCTCGGCAAAGTTGTGTCACAATCGTGGTGTGAGCCAGAGCACCCGAACGACACGTCCCGTGGCCGACCTGGGCGACCGCCTCAAGCAGG
Source organism: Modestobacter lapidis (assembly GCF_054780755.1). Taxonomy (NCBI): domain Bacteria; kingdom Bacillati; phylum Actinomycetota; class Actinomycetes; order Geodermatophilales; family Geodermatophilaceae; genus Modestobacter; species Modestobacter lapidis. The sequence goes on from NZ_BAAGVS010000014.1 coordinate 42,507, forward strand.
ACTCGGGGCAGCACTTCGTCCCCGGCCTGCAGGCCCTGGTGGCCTTTCCGTTGGAACAGGCCCGGCGCGACCGTGCGGCCGGGCTGCGGATCGGAACGTTCATCAGCGGCTATCCGGGTTCGCCGCTCGGGAGCTATGACCTGGCGCTGAGCCGGGTGCCGCAGCTGCTGGCCGACCACGACGTGAGCTTCGTGCCGGCGGGCAACGAGGAGCAGGCGGCCACGGCACACATGGGCACTCAGATGCTCGAGGACCACCCGCACAGCGAGTGGGACGGCGTCACCGGTATCTGGTACGGCAAGGGTCCCGGCGTCGACCGGAGCGGCGACGCCCTCAAGCACGGCAACTTCGCCGGCACCTCCACGCACGGCGCAGTGGTGATCCTCTCCGGCGAGGACCACGAGGCGAAGTCCTCGACCATGCCCTACCAGCAGGACTACGCCTTCGTCTCCGCAGGCATCCCGATCCTGTACCCGTCGACGGTCGAGGAGTTCCGGTCGTTCGGCGTCCACGCCATCCGCCTGTCGCGGTACTCGGGCTGCTGGGTGGCCATGAAGCTGACCAGCGCGCTCTGCGACGCGGGCCAGTCGGTCACCTACACGCCCGGAGAGCCGCAGGTCCAGATTCCCGACCTGGAGATCGACGGCAAGCCGTTCCAGAAGCGCACCGACTTCTCGTTCTTCCCCGGCAAGAACATCGAGACCGAACGCCACCTCTACCAGGAGAAGCACCTGGCGGTGCGCGCCTACGTCCGGGCCAACGGCCTCGACCGGACGGTCGTGTCCGGGACGGCGGATACGGTTGGGATCATCACCGCGGGGAAGTCGGCCACCGACGTCGAGCAGGCGCTGGTCGACCTGGGGCTCACCCACGACGACCTGCGGGCCGCCGGCGTCCGGATGCTCACGCTGGGCCTGGTGTACCCGCTCGACGAGGAGCGGGTGCAGGAGTTCGCCGCGGGTCTGGACCGGGTCGTCGTGGTGGAGGAGAAGCGGGACTTCCTGGAGCAGCAGGTGCGCTCGGCGCTCCAGCCCCTCGGGCGCCCGATCCGGGTAGTCGGCAAGCGGGACGAGCGCGGCGCTCGACTGTTCCCCGTCGAGGGCGGCATGGACGCCGACGTCCTGGCCGAACGCTTGGTCTCGCTGCTGGCAGACGTGCTGCCCGACCTGCCGCTGCGACCGCGGGTCGAGGAGATCGCCGCCGTTCGCAAGCGGGACTACGAGGTGCTGGCCGCTCGGACGCCCAACTTCTGTTCCGGCTGCCCGCACAGCACGTCGACGGTGCTGGCGCCGGGCCAGGAGGCCTGGGGCGCCCCGGGCTGCAACTGCTTCAACACGGTGATCGAGCAGCCCGAGCGGCACATCGACGTCATGACCCAGTACGGGGGCGAGGGCCTGCCCTGGATCGGGTTGTCGAGGTACACCGACCGCGAGCACATGGTGCAGCACATCGGCGACGGCTCGATCTACCACTCCAGTTACCTGAACGTGCGCTGGGCGGTGGCCGCAGGCGTCAACATCACGTTCAAGCTGCTCTACAACGGCGTGGTCGCCAACACCGGCGCGCAGGACGCCGTCGGTTCCCGGGGGCTGGCCAGCCTGACCCGGGGGCTGGAGTCCGAGGGCGTCGCCCGCATCGTCCTGATGACCAAGGAACCCCGCCGGTATCGCCGGGAGCGGCTCGCGCCGGGCGTCGAGATCCGGCCGGCCCACCGCATGGTGGAAACCGCCGACGAGCTCTCCCGGGTTTCCGGCGTGACCGTTCTCGTCTACGACGAGTCGTGCGCCAACGAGCGGCGGCGCCTGCAGAAGCGCGGCAAGCTGGCGCGCCCCACGGAGTACGTGGTCATCAACGAGGACGTCTGCGAGAACTGCGGTGACTGCGGGGCCGCGAGCAACTGCATGTCCCTGCAGAAGACGCAGACGGAGTTCGGCGACAAGACCCGCATCCACACCTCCTCGTGCAACCAGGACTTCTCCTGCGTCAAGGGCGACTGTCCCTCGTTCACGACCGTGTTCACCGAGGAGGGGAAGGGCTACCCGAAGCGGTCGGCCCAGCCGCTCTCGGACGACGAGCTGCCTGCGGCCACGGTGCCGGTGCCCGACCACCCGTTCAACCTGTACATGCCCGGGGTCGGCGGAACCGGCGTGCTCACCCTGAACGGCATCCTGTCGGTGGCCGGACTCCTCGACGGCTACGAGGTCACCTCGTTCGACCAGACCGGCGCCGCGCAGAAGTGGGGGCCGGTGGTCAGCAGCCTGACCCTGATCCCGCCGGGCACAGTGGCGCCCGCCAGCAAGGTCGGCGTCGGCAAGGCGGACCTGTACCTGGCCCTCGACGAGGTCGGTGCCTGCTCGCCGGCCAACCTCGACCGGTGCGCCCCCGAGCGGACCGTCGCGGTGACCAACACCGACCTGTTCCCGACCGGCGAGCAGATCCGCGACGTCCACACCGTCATCGATACCCAGCGCCTGCGGAACACCATCGCGGACTACTGCCGCGACGTCGTCGAGGTCCGGGCGCGGTGGATCGCCGAGGAGGTCTTCGGCGACTACATGCTGACCAACGTGATCGCCCTCGGCGCCGCATACCAGCAGGGGCTGCTCCCGCTGTCGGCCGGGGCCATCGAGGCGGCCATCGAGCTGAACGGGGTCGCCGTCGAAGCCAACCGGCAGGCGTTCCGCCACGGCCGGCTGTGGGTGGCCGACCGGGCGCGGATCGAGGCGCTCATCGCGCCGCCGGAGACCGACGCGGTCACCGAGTTCGCCCGCCGTGCGCAGCGGCTCGACCCCCGCCGCCGGGCGGCGGCCGAGGCCCTGTGGCAGCGCACCGGGGAGCTGTCCGAGCCGATCCGGCGGCTGCTCGCCGTCCGCATCGCCGAACTCGTCGACTACCAGGACGGGACCTACGCCGCGCCCTACGTGGACGAGGTCCTCCGGGTCGCCGCCCGCGAGTCGGCGATCGACCCCGGCTCGCAGCGACTGACCGAGGCGGTCACCCGGAACCTCTACAAGCTGATGGCCTTCAAGGACGAGTACGAGGTGGCCCGCCTCTACCTCAAGCCCGACTTCGCCGAGCACGTCGCGGCCACGTTCGAGGGCGAGGTGAAGCTGGTGCACAACCTGCAGCCCCCGCTCGCCCGGCGGTTCTTCAAGCGCAAGCTGCAGTTGCCGGAGACGGTAGCCGCGCCGACGTTCCGGGCGCTGCGCGCGTCCAGACGGCTGCGCGGCAGTGTCGCGGACCCCTTCCGCCTGCTGGAGTCCCGGCGCGAGGAGCGGGACCTCATCCGCTGGTACCGGGAGCTGCTCGACGAGGCCGTGGAGCAGCTGCGTCCCAACACCCTGGACACCGCGGTGGCGATCGCCGACCTGCCCGACCAGATCCGCGGCTACGAGGACGTCAAGCGGGCCAACGCCGTCCTCGCCCGGCAGCGGGCCGAGGAGCTCCGGGAGGGCCTGCGCCGCCCGCGGCTGAAGCTGACGCCGAGTGTCTGAGTCCACGATCGCCACGCCCGGGACGGGCGGTCACTTCCGGCCGGTGGAGGTCGAGCCGGAGAACGCCGCCGGTCGGCTGGCGGCCCTGCTGCGGGAGGAGCTGCTGTCGGCCCGCTATCCACCCGGTGAGCGGCTGAAGGAGGAGGAGCTCGCCGCGCGCTTCCGCACCGGCCGGTACACCGTGCGGGCGGCGCTGCGCATCCTGGTCTCGAGCGGGTTGCTCGACCACCGTCCCAACCGGGGGGCCAGCGTGCCGCTGCTCACCCGCGACCGCGTCAACGAGGTGTCCGCCTACCGGGAGGTCCTGGAGGTGGGCGCCCTCCGCCTCGCCCTGCAGCGCCAGGCCGACCTCGACGCCTTCGTCGCGGCGACGCGCGCCCTGGAACGGCTCCCGGACGACGCCCCGTGGATCGACGTCGTGGAGACCCACCAGGCCATCCACACCAGCCTGCTGGTCGCCGCCGGCAATGACCGGCTGCTCGCCGCCTACCTCCTCTGCGAGGAGGAGCTGCGCTACATCGTCTCGACCGTCCGTCCGGACTTCACCGCCGGTCGCCTCGCCGCCCTGCACACGCGGCTGCTCGCCGGGATCCACTGTGGCGGGGACGCGGCGGTCACCGCGCTGGAAGCGGACCTGCACACCGGCCGGCAGGCGGTCCTCGATGCCCTGCCCCATCCCGAGCACGCCCCCGACGAGGCCGGACCCGGTGTCCGCTGAACCCGTCGTCGCCACAGATCGGAGAACGAAGATGACCGAGGGTGCCCGCCCCGCCCGCGTCCACCGCCAGCTGCCGAAGTGGGCGGACCTGAAACCGATGCTGGTGGGGGAGCGGCCGACGGGCAGCCTGGTCGAGCGGCGCATGGCTCGCGCCTACTCCATCGACGACCTGCGCACGCTCGCCCGGCGGCGCGCGCCCCGAGCCGTCTTCGACTACGTCGACGGTGGGGCGGAGTCGGAGCTGACCATGGCGCGGAGCCGCGCAGCCCTGGACGAGGTGCGGTTCGCCCCCCATGTCCTGCGGGACGTGAGCGAGGCGCGTCCTGGCACCACCATCCAGGGCCGGCCGGCCGGCCTACCGGTGGTGCTCGCCCCCACGGGGCTGACCAAGGCCGTCCACCACGAGGGCGAACTCGCCGTCGGCCGGGCCGCGCGGGACGCCGGACTGCCGTACGCGCTGTCCACGATGGGGACCACGTCGATCGAGGAGCTCGCCGCGGAGCTGCCGACGGCGGACAAGTGGTTCCAGCTCTACCTGTGGCGCGACCGGGCGGCCGGCCAGGACCTGCTGCACCGGGCCGCCGCCAGCGGCTTCACCACGCTGATCCTCACCGTGGACGTCCCGGTGTCCGGCGGGCGCCTGCGCGATCAGCGCAACGGGTTCACCATGCCGCCCACCCTGCGCGCGAAGACCCTGATGGACATGGGGATGCACCCGTCGTGGTGGCTGAACATGCTCACCAGCGGACCGCTGACCTTCGCCACGATGAGCGACTCCCCGAGCAGCGTCGCCGAGACGATCACGCGCATGTTCGATCCGGCCGTCACCTTCGACGACCTCGGCTGGCTCCGGGAGAACTGGTCCGGCTCCATCGTGGTCAAGGGCATCCAACGGCTCGACGACGCAGTACGGGCCGCGGACGCCGGTGTCGACGGGATCGTGCTGTCCAACCACGGCGGGCGCCAGCTCGACCGCACCCAGGCGCCGCTGACCCTGCTGCCCCGGGTGCGGGACCGCCTGCAGGACTCGACGGAGCTCTACATCGACGGGACCATCCGGAGCGGTGCCGACATCGCGGCTGCCGTCGGGCTGGGGGCGGACGCCTGCCTGATCGGACGCGCCTACCTGTACGGCCTGATGGCCGGCGGGGAAGCGGGAGTCCGTCGCTCGCTGGCACTGCTTCGGCAGGAGTTCGTGCGGACGATGCAGCTGCTCGGGGTCCGCGAGGTCGCCGGGCTGCGGTCGGGCGTGGTCGCGCTGGATGCGTCGTCGGCGGACGCCCTGGGAGCCGACGGTCCGCGCACCGGCGTGCGGTGACCTCGATTCCCCGCGCGGAGCAGCCGGCTGCAGTGTTCCGCGCGGGGAGCGTCCCCAGGCTCAGGTATCGGCCGGGCCCACCAGGCCTTACCCGCCGTTCACGCTCAGCCGGGACACGGTCTCCGCGACCAGGCGGCCGAGCGCGGGGATCCGCCGCTCGGGCAGGCGTGAAGCGGGCACGGCCACGCTGATCGCGGCACGGGGCCGGCCCTGCGCATCGAGGATGGGGGCGGCGACCCCCCGCACGTCATCGCGCCACTCGCCCCGGTTGACGGAGTACCCGAGCTCCCGAATGGTCCGTAGCTCCTCGCGAAGCGCGTTCCCGTCGACGAGGGTCCGCCCGGTGTACCGCTCGAAGGACTCCGCCAGGAGCTGATCGATGTCGTCGTCGTCGCTCCAGGCGAGGATCGCCTTGCCGGTGGAGCTGGCGTGAATCGGCGCGACCACCCCGAGCGGGTCGAACAGCCGCACGGTCTTGCTGCTGTCCAGCTTCTCGATGATCACCACGCCGCGGCCGCTGCGCACGGAGAGGTGGACGTTCTCGTCGGTCAGCACCGAGAGCTCGCGCATCACCGGCATGGCCTGCTCGCGCAGGTCCAGCCCGCCGGCGCGACCGGCCAGCACGAGCAGCTTGATGGCCACGACCCAGCGCCGCGTCCCTCCTGGTTCCTGCTCGACCCAGCCCAGCTCGTGCAGGGAGACGAGGGCCCGCTGGATGGTGCTCTTCGGCAGGTCGAGGGAGCGCGCCAGGTCGCTGACCCCGACGGGCTGCCGGGCGGCCACCTCCTCCAGCACCTGGAACACCGTCGCAACGACGCGCATAAACCTCATCCTCTACAGAAACTCGCCCGGATTCGTCGCGGCTGTTGACTTCGTCACGGTCGAACGGGAAGCTCAGTGTGCCACGTCACGAACCAATGTGCCATGTCACGGCACAAACTGAAAGGTGCGTCGTTTGTCCGACCTGAAGATCGAAGGACTGCAGAAGGTGTTCGGCGAGGCCACCGCGGTCCGGGACCTGGACCTGCACATCGAGTCCGGCGAGTCGATCGTGCTGCTCGGCCCGAGCGGCTGCGGGAAGACGACGACGCTGCGCATGGTCGCTGGCTTCGAGCGGCCGACGGGTGGACGGATCACCATCGGCGGCACCGTCGTCGCCGGTCCCGGGGTCTTCGTCCCTCCGGACCAGCGCGAGGTCGGGGTCGTCTTCCAGAGCTACGCCCTGTGGCCGCACATGACCGTCGCTGACAACGTCGGCTTCGGCCTGACCGTCCGGCGGCGACGGAAGACCCTCGAGGGAGGCCGCGCAAGCATCGCCGGGCGAGTGCAGTCCGCCCTCGAGCAGGTGCAGCTCGACGGGCTCGGCAGTCGCTATCCGCACGAGTTGTCGGGTGGCCAGCAGCAGCGCGTCGCCCTGGCGCGGGCGCTGGTCACCGAGCCGCGTGTGCTGCTGCTCGACGAGCCGCTGTCGAACCTCGACACGCGACTGCGCGAGGACATGCGGCTGGCCATCCGCAACATCCAGCGCGAGTCGGGCGTGACGATGATCTACATCACCCACGACCGGATCGAGGCCCTCGCGCTGGCCGACCGGATCGTCGCACTCAAGGCCGGCGAGACCCAGCAGATCGGGCCTCCCGAGCAGCTCTACCAGAACCCCCGGAATCGGTTCGTCGCCCTGTCGCTGGGGCCGGCGAACTTCATCCCGGCCACCGTGCAGTCGTGGGCACCGGACGTCGTGGTCCGCCTGGACACCGGTCAGGTCGTCGGGATCAACACGCCACCCGGCATGACCCGGCGGCCCAGCGAAAAGGTGCTCGTCTGCGTCCGCCCGCCCGACATCGGTATCGAGCGCCGCAAGGACGACGCGGAGACAGCCGGTGGCACCGTCCGCGAGGCGGTCTTCCTGGGTGACGAGACGCACTACATCGTCGACGTCGACGGCCTGCCGGACCCCGTCCGCATCGTCCAGCGCACCCTGCGCCCGATGGACCGGGGAACGCAGGTGACGGTCCTGATCGATTCCGGCGTCGGCAACCTGATCGACGAGCCCGCCGACGCCCTCGCCGCCCAGCCCCCGGCCGAGGGCGCCCAGCTCTCGAGCCTGTCCGTGTCCTGACTTCTCCACGTCCTGATCAACGTCGATGCACCGAGGAGATCCACCATGTCCAGTCGTAGCGTCCGTCCGCGCGCAGCCGGTATCGCCGCCGTCGCCGTGCTCGCCACCGCGATCGCCGGGTGCAGTGCGCCCGAGTCGTCCACCCAGGCCGCGGAAGACCTGCCCACCGATCAAGAGGAACTGATCGCCGCCGCTCAGGAGGAGGGAGAGGTCTCCATCGGCGCGGGTGGGCACACCCGCGAGCAGGTCGAGCTCCTCGCTGCGTCGTTCGAGGAGGAGTACGGCATCGACGTCACGTTCGTGCGGGCGAGCGGAGGGGACATCGCCCAGCAGGTGTCGGCACAGCTCTCGGCCGAAGCGCTGCAGTTCGACGTCGTCAGCCTCAACGACGAGGCCACGCTGAGCACCTGGAGCGAGGAGGGCGTGCTCGCCGACCCTGAGCTCGAGAACCGGGACGAGATCCTCGATCCTCTCGCCACCCCCGATGACGCTGCCCACGTGCCCTTCACCTGGGCCGCCATGGGGTACTCGTACAACGAGGCGTCGACGGACCCCGCCTCGCTGCCGACGACGTGGTCGGAGTTGGCCGACCAGCCGGGCGTCTTCGCCGTCGCCAACCCCAACTCCTCCGGCGCGGCCCTCACGTTCGTGGCCGCGATGGACCAGATCGAGCCGGGCTTCCTGTCGGCGCTCGGAGAGGCGGAGACGCTGATCTCGGACTCGGCCCTGGCGCTCACCCAGCTGGTGGCCACCGGTGAGGCCGACTTCGGCATCCCCGGCATCGAGGCCGACGTCGCCACCGCCGCCAACGCCGGCGAGCCGCTGGCCATGGGCTACCCGGAGGGGGACATCGGCGTACTGACCTCGTTCATCGCCCCGCTGGCCGACTCGCCGCACCCGGCGGCTGCTCGCCTGCTCACGCAGTACCAGCTGAGCGAGGAGTTCCAGAACATCCAGGCGGGCATCGGGTCCCGCGCGGTCCTGACCGGCGCCGACGTGCCCGAAGGCGCCGAGGAGCTCGGCGAGGACCGGTTGGTGGTCATCCAGGCCGACGAGCTGTCCGCGCAGAAGGACGAGCTGCTGGCCAAGTTCTCCGAAGCGATGGGGGTCTGACAGTGCAGGGAGTCCTGACGGATTCCCGCCCTTCCGGGACGGGGAATCCATCCCCGCCCCGCTCCCGGGGCAGGTTCGCCCGCTGGCGAGGCATGGAGTCCCTCGCACCGTGGTTGTGGGTGGCAGCGACCTTTTTCCTGGTCGTGGTGCCCGTCGGCTCGCTTCTCTGGAAGAGCCTGGAGCTCCCGGAGTCCGGCTCCCGCGGGCTCGACAACTACGCGGAGGTGCTCACCCAGGGGAGCGTGCTGGAGGCGATCTTCAACTCGTTCTGGATCGGCACCGCGACGACCATCGGAGCGCTGCTGATCGCGGTTCCGTTCGCCTTCCTGGTCAGCCGCACGGACATGCCCGGTCGGCGGTTCTTCCGCTCGGTCGCCGTGCTCACCTTCGCCGCGCCGAGCTTCATCGCCGCGATGGGATGGATCCTGCTGCTGGGCCCGCGCGGCGGCCTGCTGAACGAGTACGTGCTCGTGCCGCTCGGGCTGCCGGCGTTCGACATCTTCGGCGCGAAGGGGATCATCCTCGTCCTCACGCTCTTCCTCTATCCCCTCGTGTTCCTGCCGGTTACCGACGCGCTGGACAACATGGACAGCCGGCTGGAGGAGGCCGCGGAGTCCGCCGGTGCCACCCGGTGGCACACGTTGCGCGCGGTGACGCTGCCGTTGATGCTGCCGCCGATCTTCTCCGGCAGCCTCCTCGTCTTCATCAGCGCCTTCGTCATCTTCGGGCCGGTGGCCCTCCTCGGCGGCCCGGTCGGGTTCCAGACGATCCCCACCGCGATGCTCGAGTTGATGACGTTCCCGCCGCGCATTGAGTACGCGGCGGTGCTGGGTCTGCCCGTGCTGTTCGCACTGGGCGTCCTCCTGTACCTCCAGCGGAAGCTGTACGGCAAACGCGCCTACACGACCGTCGGCGGCAAGCCGGGGCAGAAGCGCACGGTCGAGCTCGGCGTGTGGCGCTGGGTTGCCTGGTTCTTCGGGTTCGTGGTCCTGCTGTTCAGCATCGTGCTCCCGTTCGGGGTGCTGCTGCTGACCTCGTTCCGCAAGGCGGTGGGCCTCCCGCTCACCTGGGACAACCTGGTGCTCTTCGACAACTACCGGGCGCTGGTGGAACGGCCGGCCATCCTGGAGTCGTTCTGGAACAGCTTGTGGATCGCGCTGGTGGCCACGGTGGCGAGCATCGTGGTGGCGGTCCTGGCGGTCTGGCTCCTCGAGCGCAGCCGCACCAGGCTCCGTCCGGCGATCCAGCCGTTCATGCTCGCTCCGCTGGCGTTCCCCGGGGCCATCCTCGGCATCGCCATGGTCATCGCCTACAGCGGTTCCCCGTACTGGCTGGGCGGCACGCTCACGATCATGCTGCTGGCCTACCTGATCCGGGTCGTGCCGCAGTCGTTCACCTATGTGCACGCCGGCTTCAAGCAGGTCAACGCGGAGACCGAGGAGGCGGCCCGGGTGCTGGGCGCGTCCTGGAGCGAGTCCATGCGACGGGTGACGATCCCGCTGCTGCGTGGGCCGATCCTCTCGATCGGAGTGCTCAACTTCGTTCTGCTGTTCCGCGAGCTCGACGTCTCGATCTTCCTCTTCACGGGGACGAACAACGTCGCGCCGGTGATCCTCTACAACCTCGCTTCCGAGTCGCAGTTCCAGTTGATGGGCGCACTCTCCGTCGTCATGCTCGTCATCAATCTCGGCGTGGTGCTCGTCGCCCGCCGCCTGCTCGGTGTGCGCGTCGCCCACTGAGTTCCACAACCTGGTCCGGCCACATCCCTCGTGGCCCGAGAGAGGAAACTCCGACCCCGTGCAGATCATCAAGACCGAGTCCTGGATCCTGCGGCTGCCCTTCGTCCGGACGAGTCGTGACTTCAACGACGCGCACCACGAGCTCATCGGCGTCACCCTGCACACCGACACCGGCGAGACCGGCACCGGCTTCGCCTTCGTCACCGACTTCGGCGGCGGGGTGGCGGTGAAGGCCCTGCTCGACGACGTCCTCCTGCCCCGGGTGCAGGGCCGTCCGGTGCACGAGGCCAAGGCCATCTGGCACGAGCTGTGGTACATCACCCACCGCCTCGGCCGCGGGATCAACTCCTTCGCGATCGCGGCCATCGACATCGCGCTGTGGGACCTGCGGGCCCGCGGCAACGGCCACTCCCTGGCCCGGGAGCTGGGACAGGTCACCGACCGGGTTCCCGCCTACGGTTCCGGCAAGGGCTCCCCGCTGCTGCCGGTCGACGAGCTGGTCGAGCTCTCGGCCGGCTACGTCGAGCAGGGCTTCCAGGCGGTCAAGGTCCGGATCGGGGTCGACCCGGCGGCCGACATCGAGCGCGTCCGTGCGGTGCGGCGCGCCCTGGGCGACAGCGTCCGCATCATGTGCGACGCCAACGAGCGGCTGGACCTGCCGACCGCTCTGTGGTTGGGGAACCGGCTGGCCGAGTTCGACATCTACTGGTTCGAGGAGCCGGTCGTCAGCGACGACGTGGCGGCGCACCAGCGGCTGGCCCAGGCCCTGCCGATGCCGATCGTGGGCGGCGAGCACCTGTGCAGCAGCCGGGAGTTCGTGCAGTTCGTGAACGCCCAGGCCCTCGACGTCCTGCAGCCCAACATCTGCATGGTGGGTGGGTTCACCGAGGGCCTGCGCATCGGTGAGCTCGCGGCCGCCCACGGCCTCGGCTTCGCTCCGCACTTCATGAGCGAGCTGCACATCCACCTGGCCGCGGCGCTGAAGAACACCACCTACCTCGAGTACTTCCCGTTCCTGGACGAGTTCATCGAGGAGCCCCTCGAGCACGCGGACGGCCACATCCTCGTGCCCGAGCGTCCGGGACACGGCATCCGGTTCACGGAGGCCACCTGGAACCGGTACCGGACCGGATGAGTCGCCAGCGAGGCCCCGCCGTCCCGGTGAGGCCGGCGTGAGGGTGGCCGAGGCCGTCGGACGGACCCTCGCCCAGCTCGGCGTGGAGCAGGTCTTCGGCGTGGTCGGCAGTGGCAACTTCCACGTCACCAACGCCCTGGTGGCGGGCGGGGCGAGCTTCGTCGCGGCCCGGCACGAGAACGGCGCGGCGATGATGGCCGACGCCTTCTCCCGGAGCACGGGACGGGTCTCGGTGGTCAGCCTGCACCAGGGTTGCGGGCTCACCAATGCGATGACGGGCATCACCGAGGCGGCCAAGAGCCGTACCCCGGTGCTGGTCGTGTCCGGGGACACGCCGGGCACCCAGCGGACGTCGAACTTCTGGATCGACCAGGCCACCGCGGTCGCCGCGCTGGGGGCGGAGGTGGAACGGATCCACACCCCGGAGACGGCCGTCGCCGACGCCACCCGGGCCTTCCGGCGGGCGCTGCTCGAACGGCGCACGGTGCTGCTGAACCTGCCGCTCGACGTCCAGGAGGCCGACGTCGACTGGGACGACTCCCTGGTGACCGGTGTTCCGGAGCGGCTGCCGGCCGGACCGGCACCCGAGGCGGTCCACCGCCTCGCCGACCTGCTCGCCGGCGCACAACGGCCGGTGCTGGTCGGTGGCCGGGGGGCGCTGTACGCCCGGGCGGAGCTGGAGCGCCTGGCGGACTCGTGCGGCGCCCTGCTGGGCACGTCGGCGGTGGCCCGGGGCCTGTTCGCCGGTCACCCCTGGAGCCTCGACGTCATGGGTGGCTTCGCCACCGACGCCGTGGCGGAGCTGATCCAGGAGGCCGACGTGCTGGTGTCCTTCGGTGCCGCCCTGAACCGGTGGACCACCCGGAACGGCACGCTGGTGCGGCCGGGGACGACCGTGGTCCAGGTCGACCTCGATCTGGAGGCCATCGGTCATCACCGTCCGGCGCAGCTGGGCGTCGTCGGGGACTCCGCGGCCGTGGCCGCGGCCGTCGCCGCCGAGCTCGAGCGGCGGCCGGAGGCCGCCGCCGGCTACCGCAGCGACGCCGTCGCCGAGCTCATCCGCAGCGGCGCGCGCTGGCAGGACGTGCCGTTCGCGGACACCGGCACGGCAGACCGGATCGATCCGCGGGCGCTGACCATCGCGTTGGACCGGATGCTCCCGATGGAGCGGGTGGTGGTGCCCGACGGCGGAAACTTCAACGGCTACCCGGCGATGTTCTTCGACGTGCCGGACCAGTGGGGCTACTGCCTGCCGTTGGCCTTCCAGTCGATCGGCCTGGCGCTGCCGGCGGCGATCGGCTCGGCCGTCGCCCGCCCCGGCCGGGTGGCGATCGCGGGCGTCGGGGACGGCGGACTGATGATGAGCCTCACCGAGCTGGACACCGCCGTGCGGCTGCGGCTGCCGCTCGTGGTCGTCGTCTACAACGACGACGCCTACGGAGCCGAGGTGCACCACTTCGCGCCGGAGGGGGCGCCCCTGGACACGGTCGTCTTCCCGGAGACCGACATCGCCGCCGTCGCCCGGGGGTTCGGGTGCACCGGGGTCACCGTGCGCGGGCCCGAGGACCTGGCGGCGGTCGCGGACTGGGTCGACGGCCCCCGGGACGTCCCCCTGGTGATCGACGCCAAGATCACATCGTTCCCGTCCTGGGTCCTGGCGCACACGTTCGCCGGCGGCGAGTAGCCGCGGGGCCGGCTCCGGGCATCGCACCGGAGCCGGCCGGTGGTCCCCGGGACCGGAGTGCCGGTCCCGGCGGCACCGGCGGTGCGGACCGGCCCGGCGGTGGGGGAGCCCTCGACGGTCAGCCGCCCTGGGAGACGGGCGGCAGCACCTTCCCGGGGTTGAGGATGCCGTCGGGGTCCAGCGCGTGCTTCACCCACTGCATGACGTCGACCGCTGCGCCGTGCTCGTCCTGGAGATGGCCGATCTTCCCGTACCCGATGCCGTGCTCGCCGGTGCACGTACCGCCGACCGCGAGGGCGCGCTGCACGATCGCGCCATCGAGCCGCTCGGCCTCGGCGACCTCGGCCGGGTCGTCGGGATCGAACACGATGATCGCGTGGAAGTTCCCGTCGCCGACGTGGCCGACGATGGTGTGGACGAGGGACGAGGCCTCCAGCTCCTCCTTGCTGCGGAGGATGCATCCGGCGAGCTCGGAGATGGGGACGCAGACGTCCGTCGTCCAGGCCTTGCCGCCGGGGCGCAGCGCGAGCGCTGCGTAGAGGGCGTCGTGCCGTGCCTGCCAGAGGCGCTTGCGTTCTGCCGTGCCGGTGGCGGAGACGAAGCCCACGGAGGTGCCGTTGCTCATCGACCGACTGGGAATCGGCCACCCCAGCGCGTGCCACTTCCCGGAGCTGCCGGAGCAGACCGGGGCGGGGATCGCGGTGCCGAGCGCGCAGCAGGTGGCCGGCTGAACGGGGACCGGCGCGCGGACTCGCGGGAGTCGTGCCAGGGTCGAGGTCCCGCTGCCACCCGGGCAGCCCACCGTCAGGAGCAGTCTTGAGCGACCACGTCTACCGGCTGAGCGAGATCGTCGGAAGCTCCACCACCAGCGTCGACGACGCGATCCGCACCGCGGTCCGCAAGGCGTCGGAAACCGTGCGGAACATCGAGTGGTTCCAGACCCAGGAGATCCGCGGCCAGGTCGTCGACGGCGACGTCGGCTACTTCCAGGTCACCATGAAGATCGGCTTCCGCGTCGACGAGTGAGTCAGGCCAGGACGACGTCGTCCCCGCGGACCTCCACCGCGACGGCGGTCAGCGGGGACGTCGCCGGGCCCTGCAGCACCGCTCCGGTCGCCGGGTCGAACGCCGAGCCGTGACACGGGCAGACCAGGCCGGCGTCGGCCGCCCGCACCGAGCAGCCCTGGTGCGGGCACTCGGCGTCGAAGGCCACCACGGCGCCCTCGGCCGGTCGGGCGAGCAGCACCCGCCGGCCGTCCAGCGACACCTCGTACGCACCCTCCCGCGGCACGTCGGCCAGCGGCACGAGCACGTCGCCGGCCCGCACCGGCACGTCCACGCCGGCGGCGCACCCGGCCAGGCCCAGGGCGCCGAGGCCGGCGCCCCCGGCGAGCAGCAGGGTGCGGCGGGACAGGCAGGGGTGGTCCGGACGCACGGGATGCATCCTGCCCGAAGCGGCCCCACGGCCGGGCGCGCGGTTCAGTCGAAGCTGCCCGACCCGCCCTGCCGGTAGTGGGCCCGCCGCTCCAACTGCTCCCGCTCCACCCGCTCGGCCCGCACCCGCGCCGTCGTGCCCGCGGGGAAGCCGGCCTTGACCGCCCGGTGCTCCGTCGTCTCGGTCATGTACGCCAGTGCGAACAGCAGCCCCATGAGCACTCCGCCGGCGGCCGCGCTCAGCCGGAACGCCCACGGCACCGGGGCCACGAGCAGGCACAGCGCGACCACGGGGGCCAGCTGCACGAGCGCCCGCGCGAGGTGCCGGACCACCCAGCTGCGCCGGGTGACGTCGTCCAGCACCCAGGGGGCGAGGTGGCGGGGGAGCCCGCCACCGAGCGCGTACCAGACCCACTGGGCCGGGTTCGGGCGTGCACGGTCCACCTGGGCAACGGTAGGCCTTGCCCCAGCGGTGTGGCCGGGATCACACTGCGGCCCGAAGGATCCGTCGGAGGAGGTAGCCGTGCAGATCAGCAACGTGCTCCAGCGCAAGGCGGGCGGACCGGCCGTGGCCACCGTTCCCGGTGGGGCGAGCATCGCCGAGGCCCTGGTCCTGCTGGCCGAGCACCGCGTCGGCGCGCTGGTAGTGAGCGCCGACGGGGTGCACGTCGAGGGCGTCTTCTCCGAGCGGGACGTCGCCCGCGGCCTACGCGAGCGCGGTGCTGCGCTGCTCGACGACCCGGTGCGCAGCGTGATGACGGCGCAGGTGCACACCTGCACGCCGGACACCCGGGTGCTCGACCTCGCCCGGCTGATGACCGAGCACCGGGTGCGGCACGTGCCCGTGGTGGTCGGCGACGAGCTGGCCGGGATCGTCTCGATCGGCGACGTCGTCAAGGCGCGGCTGGACGAGCTCGAGACCGAGCGGGAGCAGCTGGTCGGCTACATCCAGACGGTCTAGACCGCCGGTTGCGCTGCCCCGGTGCCCTGCCGAGATCCTGCCCGGCACCGACGTAAGGTCCTCCGGTGGACGAACGCCGGGTCGGGGTGCTCACCGGGCTGGCGGCCTACCTCCTGTGGGGACTCTTCCCCCTCTACTTCCCGCTGCTCGAACCCGCCGGCGGCGTGGAGATCGTCGCCCACCGGGTCGTCTGGTCGCTGCTGTTCGTCGGCCTGCTGCTCAGCGCGCTGCGGGGGTGGGGCCAGGTCCGCGCGGCCTTCGCCGACCGGCGCACCCTCGGGGTGCTGACCCTCGCCGCGGTGCTGATCGTCGGCAACTGGCTGGTGTTCGTCTACGGGGTGAACTCCGGCCAGGTCGTCGAGACCTCCCTCGGGTACTTCATCAACCCCCTGGTCAGCGTGCTGCTCGGAGTGGTCGTCTTCGGTGAGCGGCTCCGCCGGTTGCAGTGGGTGGCCGTCGGCACGGCCGCCGTCGCCGTCGTGGTGCTCACCGTCGACTACGGTCGCCCACCCTGGATCGCCCTCGCCCTGGCCGGAACCTTCGGCTTGTACGGGCTGATGAAGAAGCTGGTCCGGGTCGAGGCCGCCCCCGGCCTGTTCGTCGAGACCGTCCTCGTCGTCGTCCCGGCCGTCGTGGTCATGGGCATCCTGGAGTTCCGTGGGGCGGCTGCCTTCGGGCACACCGGCGCCGGCAACGCGCTGCTGCTGATCGGATCAGGGATCGCCACCGCCATCCCGCTGCTGCTCTTCGCCGCGGCGGCCCGCCGGGTGCCGCTGTCGACCATCGGGCTGCTGCAGTACGTCAACCCGCTCATGCAACTGGCCATCGGGGTCTTCGTGTTCTCCGAGCCGTTGCCCCCGGCGCGGCTGGCCGGCTTCGCCATCGTCTGGCTCGCACTGGTCGTCTTCACCGTCGACAGCCTGCGCACCGCGCACGGCAACCGGCGGACCGCCGAGACCGCCGTCCCGGCCGGCACCTGATGAGCGGCGACACCGCCACGACCACCGGGGCCGAACCCCGGCCTGCAGCCGCCGGTGTGACCCTGCCCGCACGGGACCTGCAGGTCCTGGCCTTCGAGCGGCAGTGGTGGCGCTTCCCCGGGGCGAAGGAGGCGGCGATCCGCGAGCAGTTCGGCCTCTCCGCCACCCGGTACTACCAGCTGCTCAACACCATCATCGACCGGCCGGAGGCCCTGGCCGTCGACCCGCTGCTGGTCCGCCGGCTGCGCCGGATGCGCGCGGCGCGCCAACGGCGGCACACCGGTCGTGCGCTGGGCACGGACCCCTCGGCGGACTAGCCTCATCACCGTGGGGAGGCATGCGGCGTCGGCGGGTGACGGTAGTCGTTCCCAAGGCGCTGCGGCCGAGGGGCGGCGGACCGCTGCGCCGGCCACCTCCGCACGTCCGGCGATGCCGGTCCCGGCCAACCGGCGCACGCCTCCGGGCGCCGGTGCGGCAGCGCCGACGACGGCGGCCCGCCCGCCGTCCGGTCTCCCACCCCGGCAGGGGAGCAGCGGCTCGACGGGCGCCCAGCCCAGCGCGCGCCCGGCCACCTCGGGGCCCGACACCGACGCCAACGCGGAGACCCTGCCCCGCCGCAGCCGTGCCGAACGACGCCGCGAAGGGCTGCTCCCGGCCGGTGAGGACCCGCTGCTCCGCCGCCTCCCGGGCACACCGCCGCGGCCCGCGCCCAGCACGCCCCCGGGCGGCGGCCGGCGCCGCAGCGACCAGTCCGGCGGCACGGACGTCCCGGCGCCCGGTTCCGGCGTGCCCACCAGCGTCCGCCCGGCCGTCGGACGGCGGCCGGTGCCCGGCTGGGGCGCGGGGACGGCGACGCCAGGGAGTGCGGCTCCCGCACCCCGTCTGCACGACTCCGGCCCCCAGCCCGTGGTCCGCGCCGGGCGCGCGTCCTGGCCCACCGAGAACCCGCTGGACCGCTCGGCCCCGGCCACCTCCAGTGCCCCCAGCTGGACGCCGCCCCCCGCACCGCCCACGCCGCCGGACGGCCGTGGCCCGGCCACGTCCTTCGCCCCGGTCGCGGGGCCGCCCTCGGCGCCGCTGACGTCGCTGGCTCCGGTCGCGGGGCCGCCCTCGGCGCCGCTGACGTCGCTGGCTCCGGTCGCGGGGCCGCCCTCGGCGCCGCTGACGTCGCTGGGTCCGGCCACCTCCTTCGACCCGATCAGCCCTCCGCCGGTGTCCCCGCGCACCGGTGAGCGGCCGACGCCCGGTCCCGGGCGCCGGACGGGCGACGGCATCCGGTCCGGTTCCTTTCCGGCGCAGCCGGCCGCGTGGGTTCCCGCGACCGTCGTGCCGGCCGCCCCCCGGCACGACGAGTACGACGCTCCCCGGTACGACCACCCCCGGCACGACGCCCCCCACCGCGACGCCCCCCACCGCGACGCCCCCCACCGCGACGCCCCCCACCGCGACGCAGCCAGGCACGACGCGCCGACGCCGGTGCCCGGACCGGCCAGCGGCCCGGTCGGGGGCCGCGCGGCTGCCCGGCTGGAGCGGCAGGCTGCCGAGGCCGCCGCGCGCAAGGCCGGTCGCCACGGCGGCGCTGCGGCCGGCCCCTCGCCGGCCGCGCCCCGGCGGTCGGCCGTCGCCGAGCGGGAGGGCGAGCGGACCGGCGCACCCCGCCGGGCGGTCCAGCTGATGCTGGCCATGGTGATCGTGTCCCTCGTGGTGCTCGGCGTGTGGTCGTTCACCTCCCCGCGTACCGACGAGGTGTCGTCGGGCACCCCGGCCGAGGCCACGGAGCAGGTGGCGGCCGAGCCGTCGGCCGACGCCCCGGCCGAGGCCGCACCTCCCGCGGACGTCGTCCCGAGTGCGGCAGCCGTGCCCCCCGGCCCGGTCCGCGCCCCGGTGACCGTGCTGAACAGCACGCGGATCACCGGCCTGGCCGCGTCGATCGCCGAGCAGATCGGGGCCGGTGGCTGGCAGACGCTGGAGCCGGCCACCTACGAGGCGGCCGACGTGGCCGTCACCACGGTCTTCTACACCGAGGGCGACGCCGTGCAGCAGGCCGCTGCCGAGCAGTTGATCGCCCAGTTCCCCGACGTCATCGGCCCGGCGCCCCGGTTCTTCGAGGTCCCCGGCGTCCCCGATCCCGGTCTCGTCGTGGTCGCCACCGGGAACTGGCAGCCCTGACGGCTCCCCGGCGACCTGCTGCCCGGACACGCCGGTCGCGGCCACTCCGGAACCCCTTCGGGCCGCCGTCCGTTGCCGCCCACGTGCGCCCCGTTCCCGGGCCTGCGTCCGCCGGCCCCGGTTCCCACCGCGGCGTCCGGTCGGCGTCGGCCGTCCTGCTCACCGTCCTGCTGGCCGTCTCGTTCCTCGCCCTCGGCGCGACGGCTCCGGCGCGCGCCGCGGAGGGCGTCACCACCGAGGAGGCCCGGGTGCCCTCCGGCACGGGGGTGGACGCCGTCGAACTGGACACCACGCTCTACGTGCCGGCC
This sequence comes from Modestobacter lapidis, assembly GCF_054780755.1. Lineage (NCBI taxonomy): Bacteria > Bacillati > Actinomycetota > Actinomycetes > Geodermatophilales > Geodermatophilaceae > Modestobacter > Modestobacter lapidis. The sequence continues at coordinate 61,679 of NZ_BAAGVS010000014.1, forward strand.
TCGGCGACGGCTGCCGACCCCGCTCCGGCCGTGCTCGTCGCCCACGGGTTCGGCGGCAGCAAGGCCTCCGTGGCTGCCGATGCCCGGGACCTGTCCGAGCGTGGCTACGTCGTCCTGACCTGGTCGGCGCGCGGCTTCGGGACGAGCACCGGTCGGATCGGGCTCAACGACCCGCGGTTCGAGGTCGCCGACGTCACCACGCTGCTGGACCGGCTGGCCGAGCGGGACGACGTGCTGCTGGATGCGCCCGGCGACCCGCGCGCGGGCGTGGCCGGAGCGTCGTACGGCGGGGCGGTGGCACTGCTGGCCGCGGCCTACGACCCGCGGATCGACGCGATCGCCCCGCAGATCACCTGGCACTCGCTCACGTCGGCGCTGTTCCCCGAGTCGGCCGGCCGGGTGCCGGGCGCCGACACGCTCGCCGCCCGCCCGGTCACCATCGACACCGGGGTGTTCAAGCGGTCCTGGGCCGGGCTGTTCTTCGGCGTGGGATCGGCACCCACCGGTGATGGCGGCCTGCCCGGCGGTCCGGGTGGCTTCGGTGGGGGGACCGGTGCCCCGGCCCCCGACGACGCCGCCCGCGGGAACGGGCCGGCTCCGTCCGCCACCAACTCCTCGGCCGTGGCCCAGGCGCTCACCTGCGGCCGGTTCCAGGCCGACGTCTGCGCCGCCTACCAGGCCGCGGCTGCCACCGGCACGCTCACGCCGGAGGTCGCCGCGGTGCTCGAGCGCAGCAGCCCGGCGCCGGTGCTGGACCGGATCACCGCCCCGACGCTGCTGGTGCAGGGCACCCAGGACTCGCTGTTCGGGCTGGGCCATGCCGACGCCAACGCCCGGGGCATCGCCGCGAACGGCACCCCGGTCAGCGTGGTCTGGTACGCCGGTGGCCACGACGCGTCGGCCTCCGAGCGGGTCACCGCAGACCTGCGGGACCGGGTGGCCGGCTGGTTCGACGTGCACCTGCGCGGCCAGGATCCCGCGCCGGGCCAGGACGCCGGCTTCAGCTACCCGGCGCCGACCGGGCTCGCCGGCGGGCTCAGCGTGCAGGGCGGCTCGCAGACCGTCGACGCCGACGCCTACCCGGGCCTGGCCGGCGCCGACCCGGCGCAGCGCCGCGCCGTACCGGTCGACGGCCCGGCCCAGCCGGTGGTCACGCCGGCCGGCGGCAGCCCGGCGGCGCTCACCACCGTGCCGGGGCTCGGCGCGGTCACCGCCGCGCTCGGCGGTGCGACGATCGAGATCCCCGGTCAGTTCGCCGCCTTCGACAGCGACCCGCTGGTCGAGGCCGTGGACGTCGTCGGCGCCTCGACCGGAACGCTGGCGGTCTCCTCGCCCAGCGGGACGGCGACGCTGTTCGCCAAGCTCTACGACGTGGCGCCCGACGGCCGGATGACGCTGCCCGCCGGGCTGGTGGCGCCGCTGCGGCTGACGGAGCTCTCCACCGACCCCGACGCGCCGACCGAGGTCGAGGTGACGCTGCCGGGCATCGTGCACCGGTTCGAGGCCGGGCACACCATGCGGCTGCTGGTCTCCTCCACCGACCAGGGGTACGCCCTCCCGGCCGAGGCGGCGGTCTACTCCGTGGCCTTGGCGTCCGACGGCGCGGCGCTCGCCGTCCCGCAGGCCGACGGGACCGTCACCGGCACGACCGGGGCCACCCGCTGGTGGGTGCTGCTCGCCGTCCTCGCGGCGCTGGGGCTGCTCGGCTGGCTGGCCGCGGTGCTGTGGGGCCGCCGGCGCCGCCGCCAGCTGTCCGCGGTCACCCCGGACGGGGAGGACGTACCGCTCCGGTTCGAGGGCGTCACGAAGGCCTACAAGGATGGCTTCGTCGCCGTCCGCGACCTGTCCTTCGAGGTCCGGCGCGGGCAGGTGCTGGGGTTGCTGGGCCCCAACGGGGCCGGCAAGACCACCTCGCTGCGGATGCTCATGGGCCTCATCCGGCCCACCGAGGGCACGATCTCGGTGTTCGGGCACGCCGCGCGGCCGGGTGCGCCGGTGCTCTCCCGGCTCGGCTCGTTCGTCGAGGGCACCGGGCTGCAGCCGCACCTGTCCGGCCGGGACAACCTCACGCTCTACTGGGCGGCCGCCGGCCGGCCACTGGCGGACGCGCACATGGAGGAGGCGATCGAGGTCGCCGGCCTCGGCGCCGCCCTCGACCGGCCGGTGCGCCGGTACAGCCAGGGCATGCGGCAGCGGGTGGCGATCGCGCAGGCGATGCTCGGCCTGCCCGACCTGCTGGTGCTCGACGAGCCGACCAACGGGCTGGACCCGCCGCAGATCCACGCGATGCGCGACGTGCTGCGCTCCTACGCCCGGACCGGCCGGACCGTGATCGTCTCCAGTCACCTGCTGGCCGAGATCGAGCAGACCTGCAGCCACGTGGTGGTCATGGCCAAGGGACAGAAGATCGCCCAGGGGACGGTCGAGGAGATCGTCGGCACCGGCGGGGCCGTGCTCATCGGCCTGGCCGACGACGCCGACACCGACCGGGCGGCCGCCGTCCTGAGCGCGCTGCCCGGGGCCGGCCCGGTCGAGCGGACCGACGAGGGCCTGGTCGTCGACCTCGGCCCCACCGGCCGGGCGGCGGCGCTGACCGCGCTGGTCGAGGCCGGCATCGGCGTCGAGCAGCTCACACCGCGGCGCAAGCTCGAGGACGCGTTCCTGTCACTGGTGGGGGAGTCATGACCGACGAGAGGGCCAAAGTCGCGATTTTGGCCGCTACCGGAGCGGTCGCCGGGTACCGGCCGGAGCGCACGCTGCGGCTGGGCGTGGAGCTCCGGCGGCAGTTCAAGCGGCGCCGCACCCTCGGCGTCTTCGCGCTGATGGTCGGGCTGCCGCTGGTACTGATCGCCGCCCTGCAGCTGGGCGCCAGCGAGGAGGCGGCGGAGAACGACCGGGTCAACCTGGTCGACGTCGCCACCGCCAGCGGGCTGAACTTCACCCTGTTCGTGCTGTTCGCCGCCACCAGCTTCTTCCTGGTCGTGGTGTTCGCGCTCTTCTTCGGCGACACCGTGGCCAGCGAGGCGCAGTGGGGGTCGCTGCGCTACGCGCTGGCCACGCCGATCCCGCGGATGCGGCTGCTCCGGCAGAAGTGGATCGCAGCCTTCGTCCTGTCGGTCGCCGCGCTGGTCACGCTGGCCGTGGTGGCCGTGGTGGCCGGCGGCATCGCCTTCGGGTTCGGGGACCTGCAGACGCCGATCGGGCTGACCATCGGCCAGGGCAGCGGCATGGCCCGGCTGGCCGGGATCGTCGGCTACCTCGCCGTCCACCTGCTCGTCGTCGGCACGCTGGCGTTCTGGCTGTCCACGGTCACCGACGCCCCCCTCGCCGCGGTCGGTGGGGCGATCTTCACGATGTTCGTCTTCGCGATCCTCGACCAGGTCGAGCAGCTGGGCAGCCTCCGCGACTGGTTCCCCACCGCGGAGGAGTTCGCCTGGACCGACCTGCTGCAGACGCCGATCGACTCCGGTGACCTGTTCCGCGGGGTGGTGCAGTCGCTGGTCTACGCCGCCGTCTTCACCGCCCTGGCCCTCCGCCACTTCTCCCGCCGGGACGTCACGGCTTGAAGAAGGACCTCGCTGCCCCCCGGGCCCCTACAGCGAGGCCGACACGGCCTGGGCCCAGCCCTCGCCCATCGGGGCGTCGGTCACCGTGGCGTTCGGGACGGCGGTGAGCAGCTCGGCCATCCCCGGAACCCCGGCGCCGTTCGCGGTCACCCACAACCGGCCGACCGCCGGGGCCATCTCCAGGTCGCTGACGCTGTCCCCGATCGCGACGGCGTCCGCCGCGGCCAGGCCGCGCCGGGCGAGGTCCCAGCGGATGGCCGCGCCCTTGGTGATCCCGCGCGGCATCAGGTGGTAGACCCGCGGCGGCAGCGCCTCGGGCAGCAGCGTCATCCGCGGGCCGGCCGGCACCTGGCCGTTGTCCTTGAGGGTCAGCCAGCCCCAACCCCGGTCGGCCAGCCAGCGGTCGACGGCGACGGGGTGCACCAGGCCACGCAGCAGGGCGTCGGCGGTGTGGGTGGCGTGCCAGGGCTCGTGCCACTCGATCCGGCCGGGGTGGGCGGCGAGCAGCTCGTCGACCACACCCAGGGCGGACATGACCGCCATCGGCGTGCGGCCGGTGTGCTCGGCCGGCAGCTCACCGGTGAGCAGGTGCTGCTCCCGGCCGGCCGCCCAGCTGATCAGCGACCCCAGCTCGGCGATCGACCCGTCGGCGGCGAAGATCCGGGCCGCCTCCACCAGCTGGTCGTGGGTGCGGCCGCTGACCAGCACCAACGGGATACCGGCCCGGTGCAGCTCCAGCAACGCGGTGGCCGGCGAGGCGGTCAGGTCGCGGCCCGCGGTGTGCCAGAACGAGCCGCGCGGCCCGACCATGGTGCCGTCGAGGTCGGTGTAGACGATGCGGGTGGCCACCCGCCCATCCTGACCGTCGCGCCCGGGCGGGCCGGGCGCGGGTAGAGTCCCCGGCGTTCCACTCATCCAGAGGGGCAGAGGGACACGGCCCGATGAAGCCCCGGCAACCGCCATCCGCACACCCGCGGAGGGAAGGTGCCAATTCCGTCCCGCGCGGCTCGACGGCCCGGCGCGGGGAAGATGAGGAGGTAGTCGTCGCATGAGCTCGCCCACCCCGACCCTGACCGCTCCCGGTTCTGTCCAGGCAGACGCGACCGCCGGCGGGCAGATCGCTCCGAGTCCGGCCCGCGGCCTGGTCTGTCGCAATTGCGGCGCCACCTTCGGCCTGATCGCCGAGCACGCCTGCGCCGAGTGCTTCGGCCCCCTCGAGGTCGACTACGACCCCGAGCTGATGCGCGCGGTCACCCGCGAGCAGATCGAGGCCGGCCCGCAGAACATCTGGCGCTACGCCGCCCTGCTGCCGGTCGGGCAGGATCCGGCCGACCGGGTGAGCCTTGACCCCGGCCTCACGCCGCTGGTCCGGGCCGACCGGCTGGCTGCCGAGCTGGGCATCACCGGCGGTCTGTGGGTGAAGGACGACTCGGCCAACCCCACCCACTCGTTCAAGGACCGCGTGGTCAGCCTCGCCGCCACCGCGGCCAAGAGCTTCGGCTACACGAAGATCGCCTGCGCCTCCACCGGCAACCTGGCGAACTCCGTCGCCGCGCACGCCGCGCGGATGGGCCTGCCCTCGTTCGTCTTCGTCCCCAGCGACCTCGAGCCGGGGAAGATCGTCCAGTCCGCGGTGTACGGGCAGGCGCTGATCGCCGTCGACGGGTCCTACGACGACGTCAACCGGCTGACCAGCGAGCTCGCCGAGACCGACGAGTTCGAGGACACCGCCTTCGTCAACCAGAACGTCCGGCCGTACTACGCCGAGGGTTCCAAGACGATGGGCTACGAGATCGCCGAGCAGCTGGGCTGGCGCATCCCGGCCCAGGTCGTCATCCCGATGGCGTCGGGCTCGCTGCTGACCAAGGTGGACAAGGCCTGGCGCGAGCTGGTCGCGGCCGGGATCGTCGAGGACAGCGACTGGAGGATCTTCGGCGCGCAGTCGGCCGGCTGCGACCCGATCGCCACCGCCTTCGACAACGGCTGGGACGTCATCAAACCGGTCCGCGCCACCGGCATCGCCAAGTCGCTGAACATCGGCAACCCCGCCGACGGCCCGTACGCGCTGGACGCCGTCCGGCGCACCGGGGGATCGATCGGCCGGGTCGGCGACGACGAGATCGTGGCGGGCATCCGCCGGCTGGCCCGGACCACCGGTATCTTCGGTGAGACGGCGGGCGGTGTGACGATCGCGGTGCTGTGCCAGCTGGTGGAGCGCGGGCTGCTCGACCCGGCCGCGGAGACCGTCGTCCTCAACACCGGCGAGGGGCTCAAGACCCTCGATCCGCTGCTGCCGGTCGTCGCTCCGACGCACCACGTGCAGCCCTCGCTGAAGTCGCTGCGCGAGGCGGGCCTCATCGGGTGAGAACCCCGCTGCCCCCCACGCCTCGCCGGCTCGGCGCGGGACCCTGCAGCAGGCCACCACACCGGGTGAGGCGGCGCGTCGGGACGGTGATCTGCGCCACTGGCTGATGTAGCGTTCCGCGCGGTTCGGGTCCACGTTCGTGTTCGGCGGGCGGAAGAGCTGACACCCGGCTCCCCGTCCCCGGGGGCCGTCCGCACAGAACGTGGGAGCACACGTGGCACAGGGCACCGTGAAGTGGTTCAACTCCGAGAAGGGCTTCGGCTTCATAGCCGTCGACGGCGGTCAGGACGTCTTCGTCCACTACTCGGCCATCCAGATGGACGGGTACAAGAGCCTCGACGAGGGCCAGCGGGTCTCCTTCGAGGTCGTCCAGGGCGAGAAGGGTCCGCAGGCCGACGCCGTCCAGAGCCTGTAGAAGCGCACGTCAGAGGCCCGGTCCCCGTCGTGGGGGCCGGGCCTCTGGCGTGTCCGGAGAGGTTCGGCGGCTGCCTGTTCTTGCACTCGTCGGGGTCGAGTGCCAGACTCGTGACTGGCACTCGGCCACACCGAGTGCCAGCCAGGTCAGAACGGTGAGACACCGGTCGTGGGCCGCAGGAGCGCTCACGCCCGCCGGTGTCGTCCGTCGCGGGCGCCGGAACTGACCAGCCAGCGATCCACGCATGGAGGACATCACCACATGGCCAAGATGATCGCGTTCGACGAAGAGGCTCGCCGCGGTCTCGAGCGGGGGATGAACATCCTCGCCGATGCCGTCAAGGTGACCCTGGGCCCCAAGGGCCGCAACGTCGTGCTCGAGAAGAAGTGGGGTGCGCCCACCATCACCAACGATGGTGTGAGCATCGCCAAGGAGATCGAGCTCGAGGACCCGTGGGAGAAGATCGGGGCCGAGCTGGTCAAGGAGGTCGCCAAGAAGACCGACGACGTCGCCGGTGACGGCACCACCACCGCCACCGTGCTCGCCCAGGCCCTCGTCCGCGAGGGGCTGCGGAACGTCGCCGCCGGCGCCAACCCGATGGCCCTGAAGAAGGGCATCGAGAAGGCCGTCGCCTCGGTTTCCGAGTACCTCCTCTCCACCGCCAAGGACGTCGAGACCAAGGAGCAGATCGCGGCCACCGCCTCGATCTCCGCCGCGGACCCGGCCATCGGCGAGCTCATCGCCGAGGCGATGGACAAGGTCGGCAAGGAAGGTGTCATCACCGTCGAGGAGAGCAACACCTTCGGTCTCGAGCTCGAGCTCACCGAGGGCATGCGCTTCGACAAGGGTCACCTGTCGGCCTACTTCGTGACCGACACCGACCGGATGGAGACCGTCCTCGACGACCCGTACATCCTGGTCGTCAACTCGAAGATCTCCACGGTCAAGGACCTGCTCCCGCTGCTGGAGAAGGTCATGCAGTCCGGCAAGCCGCTGGCGATCATCGCCGAGGACGTCGAGGGCGAGGCCCTCGCGACCCTGGTGGTCAACAAGATCCGCGGGACCTTCAAGTCCGTCGCGGTGAAGGCCCCCGGCTTCGGCGACCGCCGCAAGGCCATGCTGGGCGACATCGCCATCCTCACCGGTGGCCAGGTCATCAGCGAGGAGGTCGGCCTCAAGCTCGACACCGCCGACCTGTCCCTGCTGGGCCGGGCGCGCAAGTTCGTCACCACCAAGGACGAGACGACCATCATCGAGGGCTCGGGCGACGCCGACCAGATCCAGGGTCGCGTCAACCAGATCCGCGCCGAGATCGAGAAGTCGGACTCCGACTACGACCGCGAGAAGCTCCAGGAGCGGCTGGCCAAGCTGGCCGGTGGCGTCGCCGTCATCAAGGCCGGCGCCGCGACCGAGGTCGAGCTCAAGGAGCGCAAGCACCGCATCGAGGACGCGGTGCGCAACGCCAAGGCCGCCGTCGAGGAGGGCATCGTCGCCGGTGGTGGCGTCGCACTGGCGCAGGCCACGGCCGTCGCGTTCGACAAGCTCGAGCTCGAGGGTGACGAGGCGACCGGTGCCAACATCGTGCGCGTCGCGCTGGAGGCCCCGCTGAAGCAGATCGCCATCAACGCCGGCCTCGAGGGCGGCGTCGTGGCGGAGAAGGTCCGCAACTCCGAGACCGGCTGGGGCCTCAACGCCGCCACCGGCGAGTACGTGGACCTGGTCGCGGCCGGCATCATCGACCCGGCCAAGGTCACCCGCTCGGCGCTGCAGAACGCCGCCTCCATCGCGGCCCTCTTCCTCACCACCGAGGCCGTCATCGCCGACAAGCCGGAGAAGAACGCCCCGGCCATGGCCGGTGGCGGCGACGGCGGCATGGGCGGCATGGACTTCTGAGTCCCGCCGTCGGCGTCAGCTGACACAGCACCACCAGCACTGCCCGGCAGGGGCGGTCCCGCATCGCGGGGCCGCCCCTGTCGGCGTCGAGATCGGGGATCCGGGGCACTCGGCGGGCCCGCGAGACCCCCGCATCCCCGATCTCGGCGGTGGTGGCCGAGCTCGGTCGACGGCGCGGCCGATCGACCGCATCCGCACGCGCAGCTCGGCCAACCGGTCCACCACCAGCTCCCCGGCCCACCGGGCGTCGCCCAGGTCGTCGAGCACCCAGCGGGGCGGTTCGGTGATCCGGCCGAACACGCCGCTGACCGAGCCGATCGTGAGGACGGCGAGGGTCTGCCCCGACGTCCCCTCCGCAGGGGCAGGGGCAGGGGCAGGGGCACGGGCAGGGGCACGGGCAGGGGCACGGGCACGGGCAGGGGCACGGCCAGCGGCCCGGTCGGCCTCGGTCCGTTCCGCCTGGCCGTCCTCGAAGCTGCGCAGCGGGTACCGCAGCGACCAGGGCCGCAGCCGCCACAGGCCCGCCTCGACCAGGGTGCCTGCCCACTCGTCGAAGCCGAGCGCACCCCAGTCCAGCCAGTCCAGCAGCGAGGAGTCGCCCTCGTCGGCCTGGGCGGCGACGTCCGCGAGACCGTGCGTGGCGGCCAGGTCGTGGTCCAGTTCGACGGCGTCCTCGGTGTGCGTCAGCGCGCCGCAGAGCGCCAGGTCCAGGATCAGCGCGCCCCGGACCAGGTGGTCGTCGAAGGTGAGGCCACGGGGACGTCCGCGCCGGTTCAGGCACAGCGCGGCCAGCCGCGTCGCCGCCAGCTCGCGCAGCGGCCCGCTCACGCCCCGTCCTCCGGGGCGAAGCAGCAGCACTCGGTGCGGGCGGGTGCATCGGTCATGCCGCGACCTCAGCACACCGGGCGGTGCGCGGACGCACCCGAGGGCCCGTCGGTCAGCGGGGCTGCGGCCGGTGCACGGTAGCGGGGCGCCGGGGCCCACGGGTCGCCGATCCGGGGCGGCACCGGGCCGCCCCGCGTGAGGCCCGGGCGGACGGGTAAGCGCCGGGGTGTGGCTGTGGTGATCGGGACCTCGGGGTGGCAGTACCGCGACTGGCGCGGCCGCTTCTACCCTCAGCAGCTGCCCCAGCGGCTGTGGCTGGAACACCACGCCGCGCACTTCGCCACCGTGGAGAGCAACAACGCGTTCTACCGGCTGCCGGAACGCACCACGTTCGAGGCGTGGCGGGCGCGTACCCCGCCCGACGTCCGCTGGGCGGTGAAGGCCAGCCGGTTCCTCACCCACGTCAGGCGGTTGCGAGACCCGGCGGAGCCGGTGGCCCGGCTGATGGACCGGGTGGCCGGGCTCGGTGACCGGCTGGGCGCCGTCCTGCTGCAGCTGCCGCCCACCCTGCGGGCCGACGTCGACCTGCTGCGCGAGTGCCTGGCCCAGTTCCCGGCCGGTACCCGGGTGGCCGTCGAGCCGCGGCACGAGAGCTGGTGGACCGACGAGGTGCGCGCCCTGCTCGAGCGGTACGGGGCGGCGCTGTGCTGGGCCGACCGCGACGAGCAGCCGATCGCACCGCTGTGGCGCACCACCGACTGGGGCTACCTGCGCTTCCACATCGGCGCGGCCGAGCCCTGGCCGCGCTACCGCCCGGAGACCCTGCAGCTGTGGGCCGACCGGCTGGCGACGGCCTACGGGGCCGGCGACGACGTCCTGGTGTACTTCAACAACGATCCGGGCGGCGCGGCGATCATCGACGCCACGGTGTTCGCCGACGCGGTCGGCGGCACCGGCCGCGTGCACACCCGGGTGCCCACCATGGGTCAGGCGACCGGCGCCGCGTGGCCGGTGCCCGAGCCGAAGCCGGGCCGTCAGAGGGCGGCCGGGTCCTCGGCGAAGCTGACTCCCAGCTGACCGGCGGCCTGCTCCAGCACGTCCTGGACGGCGAGGGTGTCGGCCAGCGGCATCACGGCGCTCTCGGTGCGGCCGGCCTGCAGGCACCCGGTGACCTCGATCAGCTCGTGCGCGTAGCCGCTGCCCAGCTGGGCAGCGTTGATCGCCTCCGGCGACGCGCCGGGCCGGTGCAGCACGATCGTCTGCGGGTGGTGGAAGCGGGGAAGGACGTCGATCCACCCGGCGGTCCCGAACACCCGCGCCTGGCCGGGCAGCGCGTTGCGCAGCGACGTGGTCAGCGTCGCCGCCCGGCCGTCGGCGTAGCCGAGCAGCAGCGCGGCCTCGGCGTCGACACCGGTGGGGAACCGCGACCCGACGGCAGCCACCGAGCCGGGGTTGCCCAGCAGCATCTGGGCGAAGGAGACGACGTAGACGCCCAGGTCGAGCAGCGCCCCACCGCCCAGCTCCCTGGCGAACAGCCGGTCGGCGGGGTCGAACGCGCGCTGCACGCCGAGGTCGGCCTGGACCGAGCGCACCTCGCCGATCGCGCCGTCGGCGATCAGCTCCCGCAGCCGGACGACGGCCGGCTGGAAGCGCGTCCACATCGCCTCCATGACGAACAGCCCGCTGCTGCGCGCGAGGTCCACGACCTCGGTGGCGCCGGCGGTGGTGGCGGTGAACGACTTCTCCACCAGCAGCGCCTTGCCCGCGCGCAACGCCCCCAGCGCGATCGCGTGGTGCTGCGGGTGGGGCGTGGCGATGTACAGCACGTCGACGTCGGGGTCGGCCAGGACGTCCCGGTAGGAGCCGTGGGCCCGCTCGATGCCGTGCCGGTCGGCGAAGTCCCGGGCCCGGTCGGCCGAGCGGGACGCGACGGCCACCACCCGGGCGTCGTCCACGACGGCGAAGTCGCGCACCACGTTCTCGGCGATGCGGCCCGGCCCGACGATGCCCCAGCGGATCTCTCTCGTCACCAGGGGAACGCTAACCGGGGCGTGCGGTGGCGGCTCGTCGGCGGATGGGCAGACTGCTGGTCGTGACCGTGCTCATCGACACCCCGGTCTGGCCCTGGCGCGGCCGGCTGTGGTCGCACCTGGTGAGCGACGTCAGCTACGCGGAGCTGCACGCCTTCGTCGCCGCCGAGCTGGACATCCCCCGGCGGGCGTTCCAGGGCGACCACTACGACGTCCCCGAGGAGCTCTACGGCCGGGCGGTCGCCGCCGGGGCCGAGCCGGTCGCTTGCCGGGAGCTGCTGCGGCGACTGCTCGCCGCGGGGCTGCGCGTCAGGAAGCCGCGGGTCCCGGCTGCGCCGCGCGGGCCCGCAGCAGGCTGAGCTCGGCGGTCAGGTTCTCCCGGGCGCGCTCGGTGAGCTGCGCGGCCACCTCGGGCAGCCGGTACAGCGCCGGCAGGGCGAGCAGGTGATCGAGCACGGCGGTGCGACCGGCGGTGAAGGCCTCGTCGGAGAGGTGCCCGTACTCGGCGCGGACCGCCGACGCGTAGGCGGCGTAGGCCTCCGGCGGGCCGGCCAGGACCGCGAGATCGGCGTCGCAGAGCACCGCACCGTCGACGTCGTCCGGGGCCGGGTCGTGGCCGGCGGTCAGCAGCACCAGCCGCTCCACCTCGGCCACGGTCGCGTCATCGACCAGGCCGACCAGCCCGATCCGCGCCCGTGCCGCGCTGACCTCCTCGTTGTCGCTGCGCTGCGGGTCGTAGGCGACGTCGTGGTACCAGGCCGCCAGCCGGACGGCGGTCGGGTGCTCGGCGGCGCCGGCGAGCTGGTCGACGATGCCGAGCACCGCCGCCAGGTGCGCCAGGTCGTGGTAGTGGCGGTGCGGTTCGCTCCAGGCGCCGACGACGGCGGCCCACTCGGTGCGCGAGGTGGGGGAGTCGCCGGCCAATGCGGCCCAGTCCTCGAAGGTGACGGTCACCTGACCCCGCAGGTGCGCATGGCCAGCAACACGTAACTGCGGGCCGCGGTCGCGAGCTCGGCGAGCGGCACCTGCTCGGCGGGGCCGTGGGCGAGCTGGATGTCCCCGGGGCCGTACTGCAGGGTCGGGATCCCGGCGGCGGCGTACAGCCGCAGGTCGCTGCCGTACGGGGCGGCCCGCTCCGGCGGGCAGCCGCCCCCGGCGTCGGCGACCGCGCGCTGCACCGCCGCGCCCAGCGGATGGGCGGCCGGGAGCTGGCCGCTGGCGAAGGAGCCGCCGGTCCACACCACCCGCACCGGGTGCTCGGCCAGCCACGGGTGCCCCGCACTGAACCGGGCGAGCGCGGTCTCCAGCGCGGCCTGTGCCGAGGCCACCGGCTCGGCCAGCCGGACGCCGTAGCGCCCCTCCGCGACCAGCGTGTCGGGCACCGAGCTGGCCCAGTTGCCGGCCGACACGGTTCCGATGGAGATGGCGAACGGGTGCTCGATGCCGCCGAAGCGCGGGTCGGCGTCCGCCTCGCGCTCGGCTTCCAGCACCCGCAGCGCCGTGTGCACCTCGGCGAACAGCTCGACCGCGCTCACCCCCTGGCCGCGGGTGGCCCCATGCGCCGCCCGGCCGGTCACCTGCAGCCGGAAGGTGAGCGCCCCCGCGTTGGCCGTGATGACGGCGCCCGCGGTGGGCTCGGGAATGACGCAGTGGTCGCCGGTGTGGCCGCGGGCCAGCGTGGCCCACGCGCCGAGGCCGCCGTCCTCCTCACCGACCACGCTGTGCACCGCCAGCGGCCGGGCCAGCCGCACGCCCGCGGTGCGCAGCGCGCGCACCGCGGCGAGCGCGGCGACCAGGCCGCCCTTCATGTCGCAGGTGCCCCGGCCGTGCATCGTGCCGTCGGCGATCCACGGGACGAACGGGTCGGCGGGCCACAGCGCCGCGTCTCCGGCCGGCACCACGTCGGTGTGGCCGGCGAGCACGAGGGCCGGGCGGCCGTCCTCGGCGCCGGGCAGCGTGCCGACGACGCCCCACGCCTCCTCGCGCACGACCTCCTGCCCCGGCGCGTCCTCGGCGACCAGGGCGGTGGGCAGGTCGATCGGCCAGCAGTCGACGTCGGCCCCCAGCTCGTCGAGCCAGGCGGCCACCAGGTGCTGCGCCTCGGACTCGGCGGCCGTCCCGCCGACCGACGGGACGGCGGCCAGCGCGGACAGCCGCTCGACGGCCCATCCGTCATCCACCGCGTCCAGGGCAGCAGCTTCGGCAGAGGTCAGGTCGCCCACGCCCGCGAGTCTGGCACGCCGCCCGGATGCGCTCCGGCGGGCGGTTACCGTGCCCGGCATGTCCTCTCCACCGCCTCCGCCGGGCTGGTACCCCGATCCTGCCGGGAGCCCCGGCGTCCGCTGGTGGGACGGCCAGGGCTGGACCGAGCACGTGCAGCAGCCGGCGCAACCCCCGCCGGCCGCGGGGCCGCCGCACGGCGGGGCGCAGTACCCCGGGCAGCCCCACGGCGGGCAGCAGTACGGGGCCCAGCCGCAGCCCGGGGCCTGGCCGAGATCGGTGCTGCTCGAGCAGCCGGTGCTCGTGGTGGCCCAGAAGACCAAGCTGATCGAGCTGACCAACGAGTACGCCGTCGCCGACGGCAACGGGCAGCAGCTGGGCGCCGTCGTCCAGGTCGGGCAGAGCGGGCTGCGCAAGGCGCTGCGCTTCGTCTCCCAGCTCGACCAGTACCTCACCCACCACCTCGAGGTGCGCGACGCCACCGGGCCGGTGCTGGTGCTCACCCGCCCGGCCAAGATCGTGAAGTCCCGGGTGCTGGTGGCCCGGCCCGACGGGCAGCCGGTCGGCGAGATCGTCCAGGCCAACGTGTTCGGCAGGATCCGGTTCGACCTGATGGTCGGCGAGCAGCTGGTCGGGGCGATCCAGGCGGAGAACTGGCGGGCCTGGGACTTCTCGATCACCGACGGCTCGGGCCAGGAGGTCGCCCGGATCACGAAGAAGTGGGAGGGCTTCGCCCGGACGATGTTCACCACCGCCGACAACTACGTCGTCCAGGTGCACCAGCGGCTGGAGGACCCGCTGGCCAGCCTGGTGCTGGCCTCGGCGCTCACCGTCGACACCGCCCTGAAACAGGACGAGCGCGGCTTCAACTGACCCCCCGGGGTGGCGGCGCGAGGAGGCCTCCGGCGGGTACGGTGGACGACGTCCGGGCCGGGCGACCTGTGTCCCCGGGCTCCACTAGATAACTGCCGCCGCGGAACACCGCCCCGACCCCGGTCGGGGGCTGGAGCTGCGGATGTGCAAACCGCCGCGAGGCGACCAGCGTCCGGCTCGGACCCAGACGCGACGACAACCCCCGGGCCCCCGTGCAGGGCGGGGGCACGGGATTCTTCGTCAGTCCTCGTGCTGTCCCAGCAGCCAGCCGCACGGGGCGGCCAGCTCGTCGGCCGCCGCCGGCCCCCACGAACCCGGCGCGTAGGGCTGGACCGGGGGCCGCGCGTCCAGCAGCGGCTGCACCGCCGCCCACGCCGAGCCCAGCCCGGCGCTGGTGGTGAACAGCGACCGGTCGCCGGTGATCACGTCGTGGATCAGCGAGACGTAGGGGGGCAGCGGGTCGCCGCCGGGCACGTCGCCGAGCTGCAGCGACGTCCTCGCCTCGGCCAGGGCGAGGTCGGGGCCGGGCTTCTTGGTGACCAGCCGGAGGTCGATCGCGCCCTCCCCGGACAACGACAGCGACACCACGTTGCCGGCGCCGGGCACCGAGGCCACCGGGCCGTCCGGCCTGCGCAGCAGCAGGCTGACCCGCTGGGCGTCGCCGCCGAGCTTCTTGCCGGTGCGCAGGACGAACGGGACGCCGTGCCACCGGTCGGTGTCCACCCACAGCCGGGCGGCGACGAACGTGTCGGTCTGCGAGTCCGCGGCGATCCCGTCGATGTCGGTGTACCCGTCGAACTGCCCCAGCACGACGTCCTCGGGCGACAGCGGCCGGAACGCGGCCAGCACCGCTTCGCGGGCCGCCTGCAGATCGGCCGGCGACAGGCTGAGCGGCGGCTCCATCGCGACCTCGGCGGCCAGCTGGAACAGGTGCGTGACCAGCATGTCCAGCATCGCGCCGGTTTGGTCGTAGAAGTCGGCGCGCTGCGCCACGTCGAGGGTCTCCGGGACGTCGATCTGCACCTGACGGACGTGCTCGGCGTTCCACACCTGCTCGAACAGCCCGTTGGCGAACCGCAGCACGTGCAGGTCCTGGCTGCCCTCCTTGCCCAGGAAGTGGTCGATCCGGAAGACCTGGTCCTCCGCCAGCACCGACAGCACCAGCTCGTCGAGCTCCCGGAAGGACTCCGGCGAGGTGCCGTAGGGCTTCTCGAACACCACCCGGGCGCCCGTGGTCAGGTCGTGCTCCGCCAGCCCGCGGGTGATCCCGGCGAACGCGGTCGGGGGGACGGCGAGGTAGTGGACCACCTGCACGTCCTCACCGAGGTCGGCCCGTGCCTGCGCCAGCACCTCGGGCAGGCTCCCGGCGTCCTCGGGGGTGAAGCCGCCGCCGGCGAACCGCAACCGGGACGAGAAGTCCTCCCACGGGCCCTCGTCCGGGTGCGGGCCGAACTCGGCGAGCGCGTCGTGCACGCGGGCGGTGAAGTCCTCGTGCGACAGGTCGCCACGGCCGCTGCCGACCAGCTGCCAGTCGGCGGGCAGCAGGCCCCGCTGGGCCAGCTGGAAGAAGGCCGGCAGCACCATCCGGTGGGCGAGGTCACCGGTGGCGCCGTAGAGCACGAAGACGGTGGGGGTGAGGTCGGTGGGGGTGCCGGTCTCGGGCACGGGCTTCCTCTCGCTGGGCAGGCGTCCCGGGCCGGACACCACCCCCGGCCGTTCCCCGGGCGGAGCCGAGCCACGCGTCAGCGGTGGATGAGCCGGGCAATGGACCCGACCTCGCCACGGGCCACGGGGACCGTGAGGAGTGGGGCCCGGAGGGTCCCGCGACCGAGCGGCGAAACGGCTCCGGGTCGCCGGGGACGGCACCTGACCGCGGTGCGGCCCGTCAGGGTCGCAGTGTCACAGCATCGTGCGCAGGCGCTCCCGCCGGGCCCGCAGCACGTCCACCGACGCGGAGGCCGACGGCGGGCCGGGCACCGACTGCCGCAGCTGGGTGTGCACCACCGCGTGCGGGGTGGACGTGCGGGCCGACACCTTGCTGACCAGCCGGTTGATCTCCCGGCGGAGCTCGGCGACGTCCCGCCACGAGCCGCCGGTCTCGACCTCGGGCAGCTCCTCGATCAGGTGGCCGTCGTCGTCCTCGTCGTGGTGCCGGTGCTGGGAGATGCGCACCCGGAGCTCGTCGTCCCGCTTGGCCAGCAGCTCGGCGGTCTGGGCGGGGGTGAGCAGCCCCGGGATGCCGAGGAACTCCTCCTCGTCGGCACCGAGCGGGGCCAGTGCCACCGCGGGCGTGCCCTCGCCGGTGTGCGCCGTCCCGCCGTGCAGCACGTGCGCGAAGCGCGCGTCGGCCTCCAGCGCCTCCCACTTCGCCAGCTCGCCCTCGCGCGGCTCGCGCGGCGGCAGGTCGAGGGCCTCCAGCTCCTCGTCCGTCGCGGCCTTGGGCGGGGGCATGACGTGGTTGCGCT
Organism: Modestobacter lapidis; assembly: GCF_054780755.1. NCBI lineage: Bacteria > Bacillati > Actinomycetota > Actinomycetes > Geodermatophilales > Geodermatophilaceae > Modestobacter > Modestobacter lapidis. Next base: position 78,331 of record NZ_BAAGVS010000014.1, read on the forward strand.
CCTGCTCCAGCGAGGCGGCCAGCGTCAGCAGCGGCCGCACCGCGGGCAGGAACACCGTGGCCGACTCCTGCGGGTTGCGCGCGCGCACCACGCGGCCGACGGCCTGGGCGAAGAACAGCGGCGTCCGGTAGGAGGTCATCCAGGCCAGGACCGCGGCCCGGGGGATGTCGACGCCCTCGGAGACCATCCGCACACAGACCGCGATCCGGGCCGAGCCGGTGGCGAACCGCTCGATCTTCTTCGATGCCTTGGGGTCGTCGGAGAGGATCAGCTCGGGCGCCTTGCCGGTCACCCGGCGGACGATCTTGGCGTAGGCGCGGGCGTCGTCCTGGTCGCTGGCCAGCACCAGCCCGGCCGCGTCGGGGACGCCGGTCTCGCGCAGGTGGGTGATCCGGTCGTCCATCGCGGCGATCACGTGCGGTACCCACTGGCCCTTGGGGTCCAGCGCCGTCCGCCACGCCTGCATCTCCACCGACCGGGTGCCGGCCTCGGTCAGCGAGGCGGCGACCACCTCGCCGGCGGAGTTCCGCCAGCGCGAGGTGCCGGTGTACGCGGCGAAGACCACCGGCCGGACGACGGCGTCGGCGAGGGCCTCCTTGTAGCCGTAGGTGTAGTCGGCCCGGCTGGCCAGCCCCACGCCACCCTGGCCGTCGTCACCGAGGAAGGTGTCCTCCTCGTAGCGCACGAAGGGGATCCGCTCGTCGGCCTTGGTGCGGAACGGGGTGCCGGTCAGGCACAGCCGGCGCGCGACGAAGCCGAACGCCTCCTCGATCGCCTCACCCCAGGACAGCCCGTCACCGGCGTGGTGTACCTCGTCCAGGATGACCAGCGACTTCACCGCGGTGCTCCGGGCGGCGTGCAGCATCGGCTTGCCGGCGACCTGCGCGTACGTGGTCACGTAGCCCTGGGTGCCCGGCCGCACCGGGCCGACGGCGTTGGTCAGCCCCGGGTCCAGCACGATGCCCATCCGGTCGGCCGCATCGGCCCACTGCAGCCGCAGGTGGTCGGTCGGGCAGACCACGACGACCCGCGCGACCTCTCGCCGGGCCAGCAGCCGCTGGGCCAGGGTCAGCGCGAACGTCGTCTTCCCGGCGCCCGGCGTGGCGGTGACCAGGAAGTCCTTGGGGGACTGCTCCTCGTACTGCGCCAGGGCAGCCGCCTGCCAGGCCCGGAGGGGCCGTGCGGAGGCGGACTGCGGGGTGGCTGCCGGTGTCGCGCGCGCCAGTGCGGTGTCTCCCATCGCTCGCCATCGTGTGTCGGATCGGTCCGACACGCCCAGCCGTCCGGGGCGCCCGGGTGTGCCGGGATCGGTGTGGCAGGGGGATCGCCACAGTCTCTCAGCCGGCGGCCGCGGCGGGCCGTCGAGGCCGGGGTGACAGATCCCACGGCCGGGCCTCCGCGGGCCGTCGGGGGAGGTCAGGGCAGGGCGGGCAGCAGCTTGTCCAGCGTGATCGGCAGTGACCGGACCCGGACCCCGGTGGCGTGGTGGACGGCGTTGGACACCGCCGCCGCCGTCCCGACGATCCCGATCTCTCCGATGCCCTTGCTGCCCATCGCGTTGACGTACGGATCGTGCTCGTCGAGCCAGTACGCCTCCACCGCGTCCACGTCGGCGTTGGAGACGACGTGGTACTCGGCGAGGTCGTGGTTGGCGACCTGGCCGATCCGGGTGTCGAAGACGCTGTTCTCGTGCAGCGCCATGGACAGGCCCATGGTCATGCCGCCGATGAACTGCGAGCGCGCTGTGCGCGGGTTGATCACCCGGCCGACGGCGAACACCCCCAGCAACCGCGGGACGCGGACCTCGCCGGTGTCGGCGTGCACCCGGGCCTCGACGAACTGGGCGCCGAACGCATAGGCGGCGTGGTCCTCGTCCTGGGCGGCCTGGTCGACGTCGCCGGAGGCCTCGGCACCGTCGTGGGGATCGGTACCGAACGTGCCGCGGAACTCGCGGGCGGCCTGCACGATCGCCGAACCCCAGGTGTTGGTGCCCGACGATCCACCGGCCACCGAGGCGACCGGGTGCCTCGTGTCCCCGATCCGCGCGTCGACGTCGGCCACGTCCACCCCCAGGGCGTCGGCGGCGATCTGCGGCAGGATCGTCCAGCTCCCGGTGCCCAGGTCGGCGGCGCCGATCTCGACGACGTACCGCCCGCCCGCGAACCGGATGGTCGCCGTCGACGTCGCCTGCCGCAGGGTCGGGTAGACCGAGGCGGCCACGCCGGTGCCGACCAGCCAGTCGCCGTCGCGGTGCCCCCGCGGGCCCCGGCCGGCCCAGCCGAACCGCTCGGCGCCCTCGCGCAGGCACTCGACGAGGTGCCGGCTGGACCAGGGCTTCCCCGTCTCCGGGTCGACCTCGGGTTCGTTGCGGATGCGCAGCTCGATCGGGTCGATGGCCAGCGCCTCGGCGAGCTCGTCCATCGCCACCTCGGGCCCGAACATGCCGGGGCACTCGCCCGGCGCCCGCATCCAGGAGGGGACCGGGACGTCGAGGGCGGCCAGCCGGTGCGTCGTCCGGCGGCTGGGGGAGGCGTACATCATCCGGGCCGGGACGCCGGTCTGCTCGGCGAACTCCTTGATCTTCGACGTCTGCTCGACGACGTCGATCGCGATCGCCGACAGCCGGCCGTCCCGGTCGGCGGCCAGCTGCACCTGCTGGATGGTCGGCGTCCGGTAGCCGGCGAGGAAGAACATCTGCTGCCGGGTGAGTGCCAGCCTGACCGCCCGCCCGGGCAGTGCCCGGGCGGCCATCGCGGTGAGCATCACGTTCGCGTGCGGCGTGCCCTTCGAGCCGAAGCCCCCGCCGACGTACGGGCAGATCACCTGGACCTGCCCCTCCGCCAGACCGAACACCTGGCACACCGCGGCGCGGTCGGGGTGCACCCCCTGGGTGGAGTCCCACAGGGTCAGGAAGCCATCACCGGCCGCGTCCCACAGCGCCGTCGTCGCGTGCGGCTCGAGCGGGTTGTTGTGGTACATCGCCGTCTCGTAGGTCTGCTCGACGGTGACCGCGGCCGCGGCCATCGCGGCGGCCACGTCACCCTCGGCGGTGTCGGTCTCGTGCCCGGCGTTGACCTGCCCGGGGGCGTAGAGGTCGTCGCGGTCGGCCGACAGCTCGGTGTCGTGCGGCTGCCCGGCGTAGCTGACCCGGACCCGGTCGGCCGCCTCCCGGGCGACCTCGGAGGTCTCGGCGATGACCACGCCGATCAGCTGGCCCCGGAACGCCACCTCGTCGGACTGGAGGACGGCGTACTCCGCGTCCTCGGTGGAGGCCAGCCGCTCGGCGTCGAACGGCGTGAGCACCGCCAGCACTCCGTCGACCGCCTCGGCGTCGGTCGTGTCCATCGCCGTCACCCGCCCGCGGGCGATGGTGGCCTGGACGGGATGGCAGTACGCCGGGAGGTCGACGGGGGTGTCGACGGCGTAGGTCGCGGTTCCGCGGACCTTCTGCACCCCGTCGCGGCGGACCAGTGCCCGGCCCATCGCACGCGGCTCGACCAGCTCCGTCATGTCAGGCCTCCGAGGGGGTCAGGTCGCGCAGGACGGCGATCAGGGTGCGGCCGACCAACGGGATCTTGAAGGCATTCCCGTCGTCGATGCCCGGCTGGGGAACGGCGCCGGCCAGCTCGGCCGCGGCCGCCGCCCGGTAGCTCTCCTCGGTGGCCGGCGCGCCGCGCAGCGCCTCCTCCGCGGCGGTGGCCCGCCAGGGCTTGTGCGCGACGCCGCCCAGGGCGATCCGCACGTCGCGGACGACGCCGTCCGCGACCTCGAGCGCAGCGGCGACCGAGACCAGGGCGAAGGCGTAGGAGGCCCGGTCCCGCACCTTGCGGTACTGCGAGTTGACCGCCAGCGGCAACGCGGGGAGGTCGATGGCGGTGATCAGGTCGCCGTGCTCCAGCACCGTGTCCCGCGACGGGTCGCCGTCGGGCAGCCGGTGCAGCTCGACGAACGGGATGGTGCGCTCACCGTGGGGGCCGAGTACCTGCACCTGGGCGTCCAGCGCGGCCAGGGCCACCGCCATGTCGGAGGGGTGGGTGGCGATGCACGTGTCGGGTGCCGTAGGCCCCGGCGGGGTGGGTGGAACGCCGAGGACGGCGTGGTACCGGGTGTACCCGCCGATCGCCGAGCACCCGCTGCCGGGCTCCCGCTTGTTGCACGGGGTCGTGACGTCGGAGAAGTAGACGCACCGGGTCCGCTGCAGCGGGTTGCCGCCGGTGGTCGCCGCGTTGCGGAGCTGGCCGCTGGCCCCGGCGAGCAGCGCCTGCGCGAGCACCGGGTACCGCTCGCGGACCCGACGGTCGGCGGCCAGCTCGCTGTTGGTCACCGCGGCGCCCATCCGCAGGCCGCCGTCGGCGGTGTCGGCGATCTCCCGGGAGGTGAGCCGGCGGACGTCGACGACGACGTCGGGGGTGGCGACGCCGAGCTTGAGGTGGTCGACGAGGTTGGTGCCGCCGGCGAGGAACACCGCGGCGGGGTCGGCGGCGACGGTGCGCACCGCCTCGGCGACGTCGGCCGGCCGGGCGAAGGCGAAGGGCTTCACGAGGCCTGCCCGCCCGCCTGCTGCACCGCGGGGACGATGTTGACGTAGGCGGCGCAGCGGCAGATGTTGCCGCTCATCCGCTCGGCGACCTCGTCGTGGGACAGCTCGGGGTCACCGGTCAGATCGGGGCTGGCGTGGCTGGGCCAGCCGCGTCGCACCTCGTCGAGCACGCCCACGGCGGAGCAGACCTGCCCCGGGGTGCAGTAGCCGCACTGGAAGGCGTCGCGGTCGAGGAAGGCCTGCTGGACCGGGTGTAGCTCGCCGTCGGCGGCCAGCCCGTCGGCCGTGACGACCTCCGCGCCGTCGTACGCGACGGCCAGCGCCAGGCAGGTCAGGGCCCGCTCGCCGTCGAGCAGCACGGTGCAGGCGCCGCACTGGCCGTGGTCGCAGCCCTTCTTCGGGCTGGTGTTGCCGAGGCGTTCGCGCAGCGCGTCCAGCAGGGTGGTGCGGGTGTCGACGGTCAGCCGGTGGGCCTCGCCGTCCACCCGCAGGGAGATCTCCGCGTCCATGCCGGGCCGGTGCCCACCGGGCACCGGGCGACAAACCCGCGGCCGGGCAGCGCGTGGCCGTGCTCGGTGGTCAGGCCGGTGCGGCAGTGGGCAGTCCGGCGGCGCGGGCGGCGTCGGCCAAGCGGTGGTCGTAGACGACGAAGGCCTCGAGCGCAGCGCCCAGCGTGGACGCTGTCGCAAGGTGGATCGCGTCCAGGCTGCGTACGGACGGCGGGGCGAGATCTGCGGCTCGGTCGAGAAGCGTCTGGCTCAGCGGGACCAGGTCGAGGCCGGCCAGCAACTGGCGTGCGCCGGTCACGGCGCCGGGCGACGAGCGGGCCACCGCGCGGATGACCTCCACCCGGCACAGGTCGCTGGCAACCCAGGGCTGCCCTGGCCGAGCCGTGACCCAGTCGTCCAGAACGTCGCTCTCGGCTTCGGCGAGCACCAGCTTGACCAGGGCGGAGGTGTCGAAGGCGATCACCGGGCCTCGGCGCGGTCCTCGGCGAGCGCCTCACTGGCGGTGGGTCGACCAGGGGCCGGCGACACCCGGGCGGGCAGCGCCCGGGGACCCCGGGCCGGAATCAAGCGACCTTCCGCGATGAGCCGCTCCCGTGCCGTGCTGGCCGGCGACGGGGGCGCCAGAACGGCGACGAGTCGCCCACGCTCGGTCACCTCGACGGTCTCGCCCGCCTTGACCATGTCGAGGTAGACGCTCGCGTTCTGGCGTAGTTCACGCACGCCGATCCGGGTCATTCCGCACGGTAGCATCGCGCGTGCTACATGAGGTCAGTCGGCCGGCTCGTCCACCCGGTCGGGGCCGTTGACCTCGCCCGGGCCGGCCAGGTCCGCGGCGTCCACGATCGTGTACGCGTACCCCTGCTCGGCCAGGAACCGCTGCCGGTGGGCGGCGTACTCGCTGTCCAGGGTGTCGCGGCTGACCACGGTGTAGAAGTGCGCCTGCCGGCCGTCGGCCTTCGGGCGCAGCACCCGGCCGAGCCGCTGGGCCTCCTCCTGCCGTGAGCCGAACGTCCCCGACACCTGGACGGCGACGGCGGCCTCGGGCAGGTCGATGGAGAAGTTGGCCACCTTGGAGACGACCAGGGTGCGGATCTCCCCGGTGCGGAACGCCTGGAACAGCCGCTCCCGCTCCTTGTTGGTGGTCGACCCCTGGATCACCGGGGCGTCGAGCGCGGCACCGAGCTCCTCGAGCTGGTCGAGGTAGGCGCCGATCACCAGCGACGGCTCGTCGGGGTGCCGCTCGAGCACCCGGCGGATCACCGGCAGCTTGGACTGCGCGGTGGCCGCGATCCGGTAGCGCTCCTCGGGCTCGGCGACGGCGTAGGTCATCCGCTCCTCGTCGTCCAGGCTGACCCGCACCTCGATGCACTCGGCCGGCGCGATGTACCCCTGCGCCTCGATGTCCCGCCACGGGGCGTCGTACCGCTTGGGCCCGATCAGGGAGAAGACGTCGTCCTCCCGGCCGTCCTCGCGCACCAGCGTGGCGGTGAGGCCGAGCCGCCGGCGGGACTGCAGGTCGGCGGTGAGCCGGAAGATCGGTGCCGGCAGCAGGTGCACCTCGTCGTAGATGACCAGGCCCCAGTCCTGGGCGTCGAAGAGGTCCAGGTGCCGGTACTCGCCCTTCCGGCGGGTGGTGATCACCTGGTAGGTGGCGATGGTGACCGGCCGGATCTCCTTGCGCTCCCCGGAGTACTCGCCGATCTCCTCCTCGGTCAGCGAGGTGCGGGCGATCAGCTCGCGCTTCCACTGCCGGCCGGCGACCGTGTTGGTGACCAGGATCAGCGTGGTCGCCTTCGCCTCGGCCATCGCCGCCGCGCCGACCAGCGTCTTGCCGGCGCCGCAGGGCAGCACGACGACGCCCGAGCCGCCGGCCCAGAAGCCGTCGACGGCCTGCTGCTGGTAGTCGCGCAGGTGCCAGTCGGCCTGGTCGAGCTCGATCGGGTGCGCCTGCCCGTCGACGTAGCCGGCGAGATCCTCGGCCGGCCAGCCAATCTTCAGCAGCGCCTGCTTGAGCCGGCCGCGCTCGGAGGGGTGCACGACGACGGACTCGCCGTCGATGCGGGCGCCCAGCATCGGGGCCACTCGCTTGCTGCGGACGACCTCCTCCAGCACGGCGCGGTCGCTGCTGCTCAGCACCAGCCCGTGCACCGGGTTGTTGGCCAGCGTGAGCCGGCCGTAGCGGTCCATGGTGTCGGCGACGTCGACCAGCAGCGCGTGCGGCACCGGGTACCGCGAGAAGCGGACCAGCGCGTCGACCACCTGCTCGGCGTCGTGCCCGGCGGCGCGGGCGTTCCACAGCGCGAGCGGCGTCACCCGGTAGGTGTGCACGTGCTCGGGGGAGCGCTCCAGCTCGGCGAACGGGGCGATCGCAGCCCGGCACTCCTTCGCCAGTGGGTGGTCGACCTCCAGTAGCAGGGTCTTGTCCGACTGGACGATCAGGGGGCCGTCGCTCACGCGGGGATTCCTTTGGCTCGGAGACTGCGGCGCAGACCTGCACGCCGGACTGACCACGGTAACGCCGGACGGCGACGGGTCCTTCCGCTCGAGCCCCGGCCGCCGACGTGCGCACCCCGTGGCGCATCTCGGCGCGACCACTGGGGAAGGGCCGCAGGCGGACGAGGTCGACCGCTGCAGGCAGCGGTTCAGAAGGGTGGCGGGTCGTCGGCCGGTGGCGGTGGGCTTTCGCCGGGTGGTGGTTCGGGCTCGGCGGGTGGCTCGGAAGGTGCTGGGCGTCGTAGCCCGGGTGGTCGGGTGGTGCGGGTGACGCCGGAGGGCGTGGTCACGGTGAGCACGCCGTCGGGGGACATCGCGAAGCGCCAGCCGGGGGCGAAGGTCTTGAGGCGGTGATGGGAGCGGCACAGGCAGCAGAGATTGGTGCAGTCGGTGGCCCCGCCGCAGGCGTGGGCCAGGACGTGGTCGAGATCGGCCCAGCCGACGCGTTGGCCGCAGTTGGGAAACCGGCAACGCCGGTCGCGGGTGGTGACGAACGCCCGTTGCCGGGCGGTGGGGGTGTAGGCGTCGGTGGCCGGCGGCGGGCCGAGCACCGGACAGCTGCACCGGCCGCTGGCACCGCCGTGGCTGCTACCGGGGTCGCTGTGCCCGGGGTGGTGTGGGCAGCCGCGGCGGGCCAGGCGGGTCAGCTCGGCAGGGGTGAGGGTGGCCAGCAGCCGCCCGTCGGGGCCGGTGAGCGCGTAGGCCAGCGTGCCGCCGTCAGGAGCGGTGAAACCGAGGGTGCCGACCCGGGTGAGCAGTTCGCGCAGGTGGGCGGCGGTGATCGGCAGCCCGTTCACCTCGCCCGGCGTGCTGCCGGTGCCGGCCAGCGCGTCGAGGGTGGCGGTGACCGTGACGTTCGCCGCCACCTGCGGCAGGCCGGAGTCAGCCGGCCGGCGGATCAACGTGGACAGCACGTGTGCCCGCAACGCCCCGATCGGGCGCGGGTCACCGTCGGCCTTGAGCATCCCCGCGAGCTGGTCGACGAGGTCGTGACACTCGACGGCCTCATCGGTGGGCAGGTCCGCGGCCAGCGTCGACCGGCCATCGGCGGGTGAGGGGTACACGCGGACGTCGGCGTCCTTGGCGGCCTGCTCCCGGCGCTCGTCGGCCGCCGCGGCGTCCAGGGACAGCATCAGTTCGGTGGCCCGCTTCTCCAGCCGGGACACCGACAGGTCGCTCGCCTCCCCGAGCAGTGCGTCCTCCACCTGCCCGGCGATCTCGCCGTTGGTGTGCGCGAGCACGTCGGCCAGCGCAGTGGCGCGGCGTTCGTCCAGTTCACCGGCTGTGAGCGCCGCGAAGGTGGCCGGCAACTTCTCCGACCAGGTCAGCGCCCGCCGCAGCCTCAGCGAGGCGGTGCCCCGCCCGAGGTTGAGCACCGCCGACAGCTCGGCGAGGAAGAACTCACTGATCTCTGCGTCTTCGATTCCGCTGGTCCAGCCGGGCCGGCGGGCACCGGGGGAGTTGGCTGGTGGGTCGAGTGCGGCGGGGCGGTGACCGGCCAACTGGAGGATCAGCTCTGCCTCCTCCGCGGCGTCCATCGCCCGCCGTCGCTGCACTCCCTGCAGCTGCGCGGCCACCCGCTCGTCGGACCACGTCGACCCATCCGGCTCCCCGTGCCAGGTGCCGGTGAAGAGGACGTCGACCCTCGCACCGAGGGGGCCCGGCGGCACCGCGGTCGTCGTCATGGGTCGAACATACGTACGGGGTCTGACAGTTTCCGCGGCCGCCAGGCGGCGGGTGAGGTCGCCCCGGGTCAGACCCAGCCGGTGCGCCGCAGCGGCGGCTGCGCGCCGCCGGTGCGCTGCAGCAGCACCTGGTTTACCCCCATGTGCCCGGCCTCGAAGGCCAGCGCGCAGGCGGCCATGTAGAGCCGCCACACCCGCGCCCGGCCCTCGCTGGATGCCGCGACGGCGGCGTCCCAGTCGGCCTCTAGCCGCTCCACCCAGGCACGGAGCGTCAGCGCGTAGTGCTGGCGCAGCGCCTCGACGTCGAGCACCTCGAGGTCGCCGGCCTCGAGCAGGCCGGTGATCTCGCCCAGGCCGAGCAGCTCGCCGTCGGGGAAGACGTAGCGGGCGATGAACGTGTCCGGGTCCCAGGTGGTGGTGCCGGCGTTCCAGCTGATCGCGTGGTTGAGCAGCCGCCCGCCGGGCCGCAGCAGGTCGGTCAGCCGTGCGACGTAGCCGGGCATCTGCGCCCGCCCCACGTGCTCGGCCATCCCGATGGAGCTGATCGCGTCGAAGGGCCCGTCCTCGACGGTCCGGTAGTCCTGCACCCGGATGTCGATCCGGTCGGTCAGGCCCTCCTCGGCGACCCGCTTGCGGGCCAGCCGGGCCTGTTCCTCGGACAGCGTGATGCCGACGACGGTTCCGCCGTAGCGCTGCGCCGCGTGGATGGCCAGGCTGCCCCAGCCGCAGCCCACGTCGAGCAGCCGCATCTCCGGCTGCAGGCCCAGCTTGCGGCAGACCAGGTCGAGCTTGGCCTCCTGGGCGGCGTCCAGGCCGGTCTGCGGGGTCTCGAAGACGGCGCAGGAGTAGACCATCGACGGGCCGAGCACCAACTCGTAGAAATCGTTGCCGACGTCGTAGTGGTGGGAGATCGCCGCGGCGTCGCGGGGTCGGGAGTGCCGGCTGCCCACCCGGCCGAGATCGGCCTCCTCCGGCGGCGGGGTCGGCTCGGGGCCGAGCGCACCCAGCCGGACGGCGGTGCGGAGCAGGCCCAGCCGCTCGGTCGGGGTCGCCGCGGCCATTGGCCCGGTCCTGGCGAGCCGGCCCACCGAGCTCAGCGCGCCGAACGTGGCGAAGACGTCGCCCTCGATGTCGATCTCGCCCGCGACGTACCCGCGCGCCAGGCCCAGCTGCCCGGGGGACCAGAGCAGCCGGCGCAGCGCCCGCCGCGACCGCACCGCCAGCACGGGTGCGCCGGCCGGGCCGGTGGCCGACCCGTCCCATCCGCGCAGCCGGACCGGGAGCTCGTCCGTGCCCAGGACGGCGCCCAGCGCCGCTGCCAACCGGTCCGCGACCGTCTGCCGTGCCATCTGCTGCGCCACCTCGTCCGCTCAGGCCAGGAACGACCCTTCGGGCGACGATGGGCGGGTCGTCATCTGGTTGTGCTTCCCAACCTACTCCCGCCCAGGTGCGACGGGGAACCGATCATCCCCGGTCGGCGGCCTGTTCAGGGGGTTGCGGCGCGTCCCTCCTCGGCGTCCTCGACCACGGCCACCGAGGTGATCCGGTGGACGGCGAACGTGCGGCTCTCCCCGCGGCCCTCGTCGAACCCCTGCAGGAAGCCGCCGACCAGGGACACCGGCTGCACGACCCGCTGGCTGCCGCTGCCCTGTGCGTCGACGTAGCCGAGCCAGACCGGCAGGCCCTCGCGCACTGCCCGGGACAGCACCTCGAGGGTGTTCGCGGTGGTCACACCCGGGATCTGCCGCACCGGGTCGGTGCGCCGGGCGGCTAGTGCCGCGTCACCGGCGCGGATCTCCCGGACGGTCGCGGCGAGGTCATCGGGGGCCAGTGGCCGGGGCCCGGCCACCGGTGCGCCGCCCGGCCGGCGGCCCACGGCCCGCGGCCTGGCCGGGGGGCGGGTGAGGACGGCGCCGCCGGCCGACTCGCCGGCCGGTGCGTACCCGGCGGCCCGCAGCACGCTGAGCACCTCGTCGGCGGCCAGCCCGCTGACCAGCACGCCGGGGGCGAGCCGGCGCAGCTCGGCGTTGGCGGTGCGCCGGTCGTTGACCACCTGGGAGAGCAGGCCGTGGTCGTCGGAGCGCACGTAGCTCTCGATCGCCCCGACCCGCAGCCGGCCGTGCTGCCGGGCGACGTCGTCCACGAGGTAGTCCAGCGCCTGTGGCACCGGGGTGCGGGAGGCGCGGGTGAAGAAGTCGTGCAGGTCGGTGGCCGACCAGCCGTTGTCCAGCGCGCGCCGCACGCTGCCGTCGGTCACCCGGTAGACGGTGGCGCCGCCGGAGGACTCGACATCGGCGACGACGGCGAGCACGCCGGCCAGCTCGGCGACCAGCGGCCCGGGCGCGATCAGCGACAGGTCGGGCTGGGCGAGCACGTGGTCGACAGGTGCGGGGAGCAGGCGGCGCATGCCGTCGGCGGCGCCGTCCGCCCCGTCGCGCAGCAGGCCCCGCCCGCCGGTGCCGAGCACCCCGGCCACGGCGACGCCCAGCCGCTCCGCCTCGGCCAGCAGCGCGGGGACCGGTGCCAGCCGGTCGGCCCGGCGCGGGGTGCGCCAGCGCAGCAGCTCGACCAGTTCGTCGGCGCGCAGACCGGTGCCCGGCGGGTACTCGGCCAGCACCGCCAGGGCGGAGCGGCGCAGCGCCGGCGCGGTCTGCCGCACCACGTCGGGTGCCAGCACGTTGACCGCCTTGCCGGCGACGTCGCGCTGCCCGACCAGCGAGATCAGCCGGACGCTGGTGAGCCATCCCTCGGCGAGGGCGGCCCAGCGGTCGGGGAGGTCCTGCTCCCGCCACACGTCGTAGCCGCGGGTGGGCAGCCACTCGTCGCGGTGCGCGCCGCCCACGTCGACCAGCCCGGCGGCGTGGGCCAGCTCCACCAGGAACGCGACGTCGGTCTCGCTGATCCTCAGGTCGCGGGCCAGCCGCTTCTGGTCGCGGACGCCGAGCCCGCCGCTGCGGAGCAGCCCGGCGGGCTCCTCCTCCAGGGCGGTGAGGACGTCGGACACCCGGCCGATGACCTCCAGCGCCGCGCCGGCCGCCTGCTGGTCGACCGAGGCGGGGTCGCGGCGGGTGATCTCCGGCTCGGGGCGCACCCGGGCCGGGCCGTACGGGCGGTCGCCGCGCAGCGCCAGGCCGATCTCCCGGGGCAACTCCACGTTGATCGCGTCGATGCGGGCCAGCAGGCCCTGCTGGAGCAGCCGGCGGGCCGGGGTCAGCGAGCCGCCGTTGCTGTCGGGCAGGTGACCGACCGGCCGGTCGGCGGCCAGCCGCTCCAGCACGGCCCGCTCCTCGTCCTCGAGAGCGGCCAGCACGGCGGGCAGGTCGCGGGGGAGCGGCACCCGCAGGTCGACCGCCCGGCGGCCCAGCCCGGCCGGGTAGCGGACCGAGCGGCGCACCTGGTCGGGGGCGTGCAGCTCGTCGTCACCCCACAGCAGCGCCCGGGTGGTGAGGGTCTGCACGGCGTCGGCGACGACGTCGGCCGGCACGTCGGGCAGCAGTTCCGGCAGGTCGGCGCGGGCCACGCCGTCGGTGGGGGAGAGCAGCACGGTGTCCAGGGCCTGCAGGGTCGCGGCATCCAGCTCGTCGAGGGCCCGGTCCACCGAGACCGGCACCGCCAGCCGGGTCGCCAGCGCGACCACGTCGGAGGGCGCGGGGCGGGCGACGTCGGGGCGGGTGGCCAGCAGCGCGCCCAGCTGCTCGTCGGAGCGGGTCCGCAGCCAGGCGGCCAGCGTGGCGGGCAGGTCGGCAGGCATCCGCTCCACGTTACGGCGTCGGCCGGCCGGGTGTCCGTGACGGCGAGGACCGCCACCCCGTTCGGGGTTGCCGCCCAGGACGGTCCGGTCCGCCGTCCACCGGCTCTGCGACCATCCCGGGGTGCCCGCCCTCGACGACCCGCAGACCCGCGCGGCGCTGGCGGCCCACCGGGCCGGCGCGCTGCGCTGGCTGGGCAGCGGGGCCATCGCCGTCGTCCTCGGGGTGCTGCTGGCCGCGGCCGCCGTCCGGATCGCCCGGGACGGCGGGGAGCGGCTCCCCCTCGCCGGGGTGGTGGTCGTCGCGCTGCTCTGCGGGGGATCGGCCGCGGCCGCGGCCGGGGCCGGCGGCCTGGTGCGCACCCGCCGCTGGACCACCGCGCTGGCCCGCGAGCCGTGGCGGCTGGGCCGGCTGCGCGTGGCCGGCCCGTCGGTGCTGCACGTCGAACCGGCCGGCTTCGACGAGCACGGCGACGAGCCGCTGCGGCTGCGGCTGTCGTCCACCGCCGTCTGGCGCGCCCGGGCCGTGCAGCAACTGGCCGACGCGGAGATCTCCTACGCCCCGGTCGCCGGGCGCGAGTGGGTGCTCACCGCCGACGGCGCGGGCACGCTGTTCGGTGCCCGGCCCCGCGCCTGGCGGGGCTGAGCGGCCCGGCCGACACGACGGGGGCGCGCCGGGTGTGTTCCCGGCACCCGGCACGGGAAGATGTCCGGGAACGTCCCGGCGGAGGACCGCCGGGCAGCACCGCTACTGGAGGCGACATGGCCAAGCGCAAGGAGAAGCACGCCCACCTGGTCGAGCCGACCTGGGGGCAGTCCGAGGGCGACGGTCCGCCGGTGACCGAGCTGATCAGCGAGATGGCCGGGGGGCTCTCGCCGTTCGGTGAGGACCACGCCTTCCCGCTGCCGCCGGAGCGGCTGCGCTACGCCCACCCCACCGACCGCCCGAACCGGGCCGGCCTGATGGCGGGCGAGTAGCAGGACCCCTGCCCCCGAACCGGGCCGACACGAGGAGAAGACCATGACCCGACCCGCGCTGCCGTCCTACGGCAACGGGGCCTCGACGGTGCCGCTGCTGGGCGACACGATCGGGGCGGACCTCGACCGGACGGCAGCGCGGGTGGGCGACCACGAGGCGCTGGTCGAGTGCGCCACGGGCCGCCGCTGGACCTATCCGCAACTGGTCGACGAGGTCGATGCCTGCGCCCTCGGCCTCGACGCCCTCGGCGTGGCGAAGGGCGACCGGGTCGGCATCTGGGCACCGAACTGCGCCGAGTGGGTCTTCGTGCAGTACGGGACGGCGAAGCTCGGCGCGATCATGGTGAACGTCAACCCGGCCTACCGCACCCACGAGCTCAGCTACGTGCTCCGCCAGTCCGGCATCTCGGTGCTGGTGGCCGCGCCGTCGTTCAAGGCCAGCGACTACCGGGCCATGGTCGACGAGGTGCGCGCGGACTGCCCCGCGCTGCGCGAGGTGGTCTTCCTCGGCGACCCGGAGTGGGAACGGCTGATGGACACCGGCCGGGCCGCCGACCGCAGCCGGCTGGCCGAGCGCGAGCGGCTGCTGTCGGCCGACGACCCGGTCAACATCCAGTACACGTCGGGGACGACGGGCTTTCCCAAGGGCGCCACGCTCACCCACCACAACCTGCTCAACAACGGGTTCTTCGTGGGGGAGGGCTGCGGCTACACCGAGGCCGACCGGGTGTGCATCCCGGTGCCCTTTTACCACTGCTTCGGCATGGGGATGGGCAACCTCGGCTGCACGTCGCACGGCGCGACGATGGTCATCCCGGCGCCCGGGTTCGACCCGGCGCTCACCCTGCGCGCGGTGGCCGACGAGCGGTGCACCTCCCTCTACGGCGTCCCGACCATGTTCATCGCCGAGCTCGGGCTGCCCGACTTCGCCGACTACGACCTCTCCAGCCTGCGCACCGGGATCATGGCCGGCTCGCCGTGCCCGGTGGAGGTGATGAAGCGGGTGGTCGACGAGATGGGCATGACCGAGGTGACCATCTGCTACGGCATGACCGAGACCTCGCCGGTGTCCACCCAGACCGGTGCGGACGACGACCTCGACCGCCGGACCGCCACCGTCGGCCGGGTGCACCCGCACCTGGAGGTCAAGATCGTGGACTCCGAGACCGGCCTGACCGTCCCGCGCGGGACGGCGGGTGAGTTCTGCACCCGCGGCTACTCGGTGATGCTGGGCTACTGGGACGAGCCGGAGAAGACCGCCGAGGTGCTCGACCCCGCCCGCTGGATGCACACCGGTGATCTCGCGGTGATGGACGACGAGGGCTACCTGAACATCGTCGGCCGGATCAAGGACATGGTCATCAGGGGCGGGGAGAACGTGTACCCGCGCGAGGTCGAGGAGTTCCTCTTCAGCCACCCCGACATCGCCGAGGCCCAGGTGATCGGCGTCCCGGACGAGCGGTACGGCGAGGAGCTGATGGCCTGGGTCCGGCTGCGGCCCGGCGCCGAGCCGTTGACCGCCGAGGCGCTGCGCGCCTACTGCACCGGCAAGCTGGCCCACTACAAGGTGCCGCGGTACGTCAAGCTGGTCGACTCCTTCCCGATGACGGTCACCGGCAAGGTCCGCAAGGTCGAGATGCGCGAGGTCTCGGTCGGGGAGCTGGGGTTGGAGTCGGCGGCCGCCGTCCGGAACGCCTGAGGAGGAACGCCGCTCAGCGCAGCAGCTGGGTGGCCAGGCCGCAGAGCGCGGCCAGCACCACCAGCCCGGTGGCGACGGCGGCCGCCCGTGGCGACTGCCCGGCCGAGCCGGCGGCGGCGGCCTGCTGGCTGGCGTGCCGGCGGCGGGGGGTCAGCACGCCCAGCACGGCGATCCCCGCGACGGCGACCACCCCTGCCGGCAGCACCAGCAACGGGTCGCCGTCCACAGCGGCGGCGCGGGTCAGCAGCCCGGCGACCAGCAGCAGACCCAGCCCGGTGCGCTGCCAGGCCAGTGCGGTGCGGGCCGGCTGGGTCTCCCCGGCGCCGCGCGGCGTGCTCACCCGCGCACGGTCTCGACGACGACGAGCACCAGCAGCGCCACCACCAGGACGGCGACCAGCGCCGTGACCCAGGCCGCCGCGGCACTGACCGGCAGCGGCTGGTCGGCGGCGATCGCCCGCTCGTTGCGCACGTACCGGCGGTGGCCGGCCAGCGCGGTGAGCAGCCCGGCCAGCAGCAGCCCGACCGAGACGACGGGGCCACCGGCGGGCACGCCGAGGTCGGGGGCGAACTGGGTCATCGCGACCCCGCCGGCGACCAGGGCCAGCGCGGTGCGCAGCCAGGCGAGCAGCGTGCGCTCGTTGGCCAGGCTGAACCGGTAGTCGGGGTGCGGCGGTGCTGCGGGCCGGCCCGCCGGGGAGGACACCGCGTCAGGGTAGGGCCGCCGCCCGCCCGGCCACCGGAACGCCGCCCCCTCCCCGGCGGAGGCCGACTAACCTGGCTAGCGCGGCACCGCGGGCATCCCGCGGCCGTTCCCCCGGCCGTCGGGCCGGGGACCATCGACGAGCGACGACTGAGGGAACAACGTGCCCAGCGGCAAGGTGAAGTGGTTCAACGCGGAGAAGGGCTTCGGCTTCCTCGCCCGCGAGGGCGGCCCGGACGTGTTCGTCCACAAGGACGCGTTGCCGGCCGGGACCACGGAGCTGAAGCCAGGTCAGCGCGTGGAGTTCGGGATCGTGCAGGGACGGCGTGGCGATCAGGCGCTGCAGGTGCAGGTGCTCGACCCGCTGCCCTCCGCGGTCGCCGCCACCCGCAAGAAGCCCGACGACCTCGTGCCGATCATCGAGGATCTGATCAAGCTGCTGGACAACGTGTCGGAGGGGCTGCGGCACGGCCGGCACCCCGACAAGCAGGTGTCCCGCAAGGTCGGGTCGGTGCTGCGCGCCGTCGCCGACGACCTCGAGGGCTGAGCAGGGGTCCCCTGCCCCGCACGCCTCGCCGGCCCGGCGCGGGCCCCTGCGCGGCCTTCAGCCGGGCGGGGTGGACGTCGCCGTGGGCGGGGCCGCGCCGCCCGCCCCGGAGCGGATGAACCCGACCGGCCAGGCGCCGGACAGCCCGTCGCACGCCTCGGGGTCAGCACGCTGGACCACCACCAGGTAGAAGGCGTCCGGCGCGATGTCGGAGGAGTTGATCCCGTCGAAGACCGGGGTGTCCGGGTCGACGTCGACCTCGCCGATGAGCTCCTGGAGTTCGTCGTCGAACACCTGCACGCTCCACCCGTCCGAGGCCACCGCCTCGGGTACCCGCAGGGTGATCGGGGTGTCCATCGGCACCTCCAGGACCGGCGGCGAGCTCGGGTAGCGCTGCCCCTCGCCGGCCAGGCAGTACTGGGTCGGTCGGACCGGAACCTCCTGCCGGCCGACCTGCGCCGTGACCGAGGGGGCCGAGGTCTCCCCGGCATCGTCTCCGCCGCAGCCGGCCAGTGCGGCCAGCGCCACCAGCAGTGCCGCCGCGCATCGGGATCTCCTCACGCCCATCCCCCTCCTGGTGCAGCCGGGATGTCCCCAGTCCGACGCCGGCCGGCCCGGCTGGTGGTCGCGCCGGCCCGGCGCCGGCCGAGCAGGGTCAGCGCCACGGCGAGGACGAGCAGCGCGGCGGCGACGGTGAAGCCCAGCCAGCCGGTGGCCGGCAGCGAGATGGCCAGCACCCCGCCGGCCACCCAGGCGAGCTGCAGCACCGTCTCCGACCGGGCGAAGGCCGACGCGCGCTGCGCCTCGGACACCTCGCGCTGGACGATCGCGTCCAGAGCGGCCTTGCCCAGCGCGTTGGCCACGGCCGAGACACCGGCGACGACAGCGGCCATCGGGAAGCTGTAGAAGACCGCAGCCAGCACGGTGACCGCGGCCGCGCCACCGGCCGAGACCAGCACCAGCCGGTCGGGGCTCGTGGTGTGCAGCCGGGAGGCGACCGCGGTGCCGCCGAAGCTGCCGAGCCCGGCGGCGGCGGCGATCGCGCCCAGCGCCAGGGTCGCCGGCCACCCGCCGGAGACCGTCGCCTGCACGAGGAACGCCGAGAAGATCGTCAGGAAACCGCCGAGTCCGCGCAGCGCCGCGGTGGCCCGCAGTGCGGTGGCCACGTGCGGCCCGGCCGGCCGTCGCCGCCCGATCATCGGGATCTCGGCGGTGGTGAGCACGTTCGCCGGCTCCTCGCCGACCGAGACGTCGACGCGCGGGGGCAGCCGGACGGCCAGGACCGCGGCGACGGTGAACACCGCCGCGGTGGCGCCCAGTTCCCAGCTGAAGCCGAGCAACCAGGCCAGGCCTGCGCCGAGCCCGCCGAGCACCCCACCGGCGGCCAACCCGAACACCGACATCCGGGCGTTCGCGGAGGTCAGCGACATGGCCGGCGGGAGCACGCGCGGGACGACGGCCGCGCGCAGCACGTTGAAGCCCTTGGACAGCACCAGCACCCCGAGAGCGGCGGGATAGAGCGCCACGTCGTCGAAGGAGCTGGCCATCAGCACGGCGAGCACCGCCCGTCCGCCCAGGCTGGCGGCCATCGCCCACCGGCGGCCGTGCTGCAGCCGGTCGAGCAGCGGCCCGATCACCGGGGCGAGCAGGACGAACGGCGCCATGGTCACCAGCAGGTAGAGCGCCACGTTGCCGCGCTGGGCGTCGGCCGGGGCGGCGAAGAACAGGGTGCCGGCCAGCGAGACGGCGATCATCGCGTCGCCGGCCATGTGCAGGGCGTTGACCCCCACCAGCCCGGCCAGCCCGGTGTCGCCGGCGCCGTCGGCCCGGCTCGCCGCGCGCACCCGGCGCACGGCGGCGCCGGTGAGCTCCCGGCTGCGGGCCGCGGCCACCCGGGTGACGGTCACCTTGCGGCCGCCGGCCGAAGCCGGACCTGCCGCGCCGGGGAGTGGTTCCGGGGCCGGCGGCACCGGCGCGGGGCCCGGAGGCGCGGCGGGCGGGAACGGAACGCCGGCGACGGTGGGGTCGTCGTCGCCCGGCGGCTGCGCGGCGGCCACCGGCAGCGGCCGGGTCTGCGGACGGCGGACCTCCAGCGGAGCGGTGTCGGCCCGGTCGACCGCTGTGCCCGAGGGGCCACGCGGCGGGCGCAGCCGGCGGCGGCGCGGACCGGTGGGCGAGCTCACCGGCCCATCGTGCCGCACCCCCCGGACGGGGCGGTCGCGCCGGCTGGACGATCCGCGACAATGGGGTCGTGTCCGACTCCCTGCACCACGCTGCGCACGGCTCCACCCCGGACGACGTCCTGGCCGCGGCCGTCGAGCAGGCCCGCGCCGCTGCCGTCGAGGTGGCCGGCGCCCCGGCCGAGGTCGGCGATCACCTGGGCGTGCTGACGGAGCCCGTCGACCCGGAGGTGGCCGCTGCGGCCGACCCCGGCGTCCTCGGCGCCATGGCCACCCACACCTTCGCCGCGGCGCTGCCCGGGTACGTGGGCTGGCACTGGGCGGTCACCGTCGCCCGGGCGCCCGGCGACGACCAGGTCACCGTCGACGAGGTCGTGCTGCTGCCCGGCGACGAGGCACTGCTGGCTCCGGCCTGGGTGCCCTGGCACGAGCGGCTGCGGCCCGGCGACCTCTCGGTGGGCGACGTCTTGCCCACCACCGAGGACGACCCCCGGCTGGCGCCGGCCTACCTCGTCGACGACGACTCCGCCGACGACCCGGCCGGCCGGGTCGTCGCCGCGGAGCTCGGCATCGGCCGGGAGCGGGTGCTGTCGCCCGAGGGGCGCGCCGAGGCGGTCGCGCGGTGGCGGCGGAGCGACTTCGGTCCGACGTCGGCGATGGCCCGGCACGCGCCCGGCCCCTGCGCGACCTGCGGGTTCTTCCTGCCGCTGGCCGGCTCGCTGCGGATGTCGCTCGGCGCCTGCAGCAACGCCTTCGCCCCGGCCGACGGGCGCGTCGTGACCGCCGACTACGGCTGCGGTGCGCACAGCCAGGCCAGCAGCGACTTCTCCGGCGAGCCGGTGGAGGTCACCACCACGGCCCGCTACGACACCGCCGACTTCGATCGGCTGTGACATGGCGATCCTGCGGATCGCACCGCGGCCAGGTGCCGTTCCCGGCCGCCGCTGAGCCGTTGCCAGCGTTCCGGTCGGGAAGCCCCCGGCCCCCACGACCGGCTCGCTGAGCGCGCTGGCGCGCGCGGCCAGGTGATGCTCCTATAGATGGTCAAGCCGCTTTTTCAAGATCTTTGCCGGCTGCGGTGGAGACGAGGGCAGAGTAGATTTCGCGGACGAGGTAGCGCTTGAGGCAGCGGATGATCTCGGTCTTGGACAGGCCTTGAGCGGTGCGGCGTTCGACGTAGTCGCGGGTGG
>NZ_BAAGVS010000015.1:0-85352 GCF_054780755.1 Modestobacter lapidis
CAGATCTCCCAGGACGTGGTTCATCGACTTCGGGGCTGACCTCGAGGACGAAGTCGTGCACGCGAAAAGCATCCGCTTCCGCACCGGCCAACTCCGGGGGGCGTGGCAAACGGGCCGTCTCGGTCCGAGGCAGGTCCCCCTCATCGAACTCTCGGCCAGTCGGAACGAAGGGCGCTGTCACACGGGCCTCGACGATGCCCACTCGGCATACGCAAACCGAGCCAAGCCCGTGACTACCGTCGTGAACGCATCGCGATCGACGACCCTGCTAGCTCCAAAAGTCGAGTGCAGCATCGCCTCAAACGCCGGAATCCGAGAAGAGCCTCCGGTTCGCGTCACGTAGGCGATTTGATCCGGATCCACGCCGGCTCTTGCCAGAGTCTCGTGGATGCATGCCTCCACCTTGGACAGCTCGGAGCGGATCGACTGCTCAAACTCTGACCGCTGCACAAGGATGTCGAGGTCAAGGTGAGGTAGCCGTCGTAGGGTGATCCGGGCTTGGCGTTCGGTCGACAAACGAATTTTGGCCTGTTCAACGGCCTGGTGGCAGGCCCATGCCTGACCTCCGTACAACAACTCCCTGAGTGCTTCCGCGACACCGCGCCCACCATGCGCGGACAGGTCACGCAACACCGGCCCGACTCGTTCATCACGGAGCAACTGCTGGCATCCGGTCAGCGAGTTGAGACCGGCACGCAGCCACCCCGGCACCCCAAGCTGCTTGGCGGCCCCCGCTTGACCGTCGACTCCCAAGGCCGGACGCACCTTGAGATCGAAAAGTCGGCTATCGAAAGATTCCCCGCCTATGACTGCACCTCCAAGGGCAAGGACCGTGCCCCGGTTGTTCTTCTTCGACAGCACGGCCACATCAAAGGTGCCACCGCCGAAGTCCGTGCAAACGACGAGGCCGTCGCTGATTCCCTCGACCGTAACCGCGGCCTGTGGTTCAGGCACTAGCTGGACGTGCGAGAAGCCGGCTATCCCCGCCGCTTCGCGCAGGCGCTCTTCGGCGAGCGCTTGAAGGCGTAGAGGGTCAGCTTCGACACCGGGGAACCGAACGGGCCGCCCGATGGCCACGCGCCGGATGTCTTGACCGGTCGAACGATCGGCCGTCTTCTTCAGACGCTTGAGAATGACGGCAACCAGTTCCGTGAACCGGTAGTCACGAGTCCAGCTGTTCGTCCTGTCTAGATGATCCGACGACAGGTCGCGCTTCACCTGTGCGAGTAGGCGGCTGTCTCTGCAGCTGCCCCCGCTACGGTGCTGAACGCACGTCGTGTAGGTGCCGTACCGCGTGTGGTCCACCAATGAGCATCGACTGCAGGCCGTCTGCGCCGTAGCTGTGGTCAGGTAGGCACGAACAGAGTCTTCGCCTGTGAGCCGGTTCCCGTCGCGGTTGAGGTAGACCAAGGACCGCAGAGCGGGTGCACGGTTTTCCGTGCCAATGACGTGGGTGGAGCCGTCGGCGAATGCGACTGCGATGGAGCTGTTGCTGGTCCCGAAGTCGATACCGTATGCCACGCCTCCCTTCACGGGCCCACCACAACGGCTGCCCAGGCAACGGTCGCGTCCATCTGCAGTTCACGCCGCCCAATCTCCTCACACTCGATGAGGTAGCGGTCTTGCAGTTCTGCGAGACGCTCGAGATTCTTGGCCAGCTTGCCCTTCCGGGCGGGAAGTACCCGCCGGTCGCTGGCGCTGATGTTCGGTCCGCTCCGCGCGTCCAGCCACTCGCTGTCTTGCGTGACCTGGAGCTGCAGCCGATCCCGCCTGTAGGCGAACAGGCGCTCCTCACGCTCGAGTAGCTGCAGCCTCACTGCCTCGAACTCCACGACTCGCTGCTGGCGTTGCTCACCGAACTCGGCATCCCAGAGGCGTTGACTCGCCTCCAGCGCAGCGTGCGTCCAGATCGGTACGTCGACCTCGACAGGAACGTCAGCCGGACGGTCCGTCAAAAGCCGGCTAAGAACTTGGAGATCCTCACCGACGACGTGGCGTATGAGGGCACCTCGGTTGGTGAGCCCGCGCACGCGGACCTCGTAGACCACCTCGACCCACGTGCCGGGTGGCACAGACGTCGAGCGTCTGCACCCTACGGTTCCGTCCTCGAGAGAGGCACCGAACGCGACCAACCTGTCGACCAAGGGATGCCCAAAGGCGAAGAAGTCAAGGTCATCCCGGAGCAGCGCCTCCGCTGTGTCGAAGACACCCCGAAAGCTGGTCTGCTGCAGGCCGAGCCTGTTCATGGCTCGGGGCGAGAGGACGACCGAGTCGCCACCCTCGTCGTGCTCACTGACGAAACCCCCGTGCTGGTCAAGAACCTCGCGGCAGTAGGCGGCCACATCTGCCTGCGTTGCCATCGCGGAGTGCTGTTGCAGCTCATTCAGCTGGTCACGGCGAAAACTAGCCCGGTCGAGTACGAAGTCCCCGAGCCGCTTCTCGACAGCCTGGGCTTGCCGCACCTGCTTCTCCAGTTCGTTGGAGTAGGCCGAGAAGTCGCGGGATACATCCACCTCATCGGACAGCGCAAACCTCGCGATGTCTTTCTCAACGCTCCCGAGGATCGGGTCCAGAGCACCGATCGACTCTTCGAACAGCCGAATGCGGTCTGCTAGCACCTCCAGTACGCGCTCTTCCAAGGTCCCACTCGCGACCAAGTTGTAGATGTTCACGGGCCGCTTCTGGCCGATGCGATCGAGGCGACCGATGCGCTGCTCGACCTTCATCGGGTTCCACGGCAGGTCGTAGTTGATCAGATGGCTCGCGAACTGGAGGTTCCGTCCCTCACCGCCAGCTTCGGTGCTGATGAGCACGGATGCCGACTCACGGAACTGACGGACCGCACGCTCCTTTTCGTCCGGATTGAGGGCGCCATTGAACAGCGCGACGTCTATGCCGTTCGCGCGAAGTACCTGAGCAAGGAATGTCTGCGTCTCCACGAATTGCGTGAAGACGACGATTTTCGCGTCAGGGTCCTCGAGTACTCCTTGACAGACGGCCACAGCCTTTGCCATTTTGCTGTCCCTGACGTGGTCCAGCCGCGCTGCCAGATCAGTCAGTTGCCTGATCTCGACATCGATGTAGGCCGCGTCAACAAGCACCCCTGCGGCCTGGTCGCTCAGCAGGCCCAACTCTTCGGGGTCTTCGCCTAGTTCATCAATGAGCCTCGCCGCCGCATTCGCTCCTGCGATGACCTTCTGGCGCTCACCATGCAGGGCTTCGATTCGGCGACGGAAGCTCCTCCGCAGAGCGTGCGAGCTGCTGGTCAGCATCTTCTGATAAGTGACCATGAGGAAGCCGACTGCGGTGTTCCTGCTGGATCGCGCGCGATTGTATCCCTCCCGGATGTACTCGGTGACATCGGAGTACAACTCCCGCTCTAGGTCCGTCAGTTCGACGAGCTCGGTCCTCGCTCGGCGCCTGCCGGCCAAGCCGAGCTCGGCCTTTCGGTTACGCACCATGACGTTGGCCAATGGGTGCTGCCCTATGACGCGGTCGAGGGCCTGCGTCAGGACGTCGTGGTCCTCAAGCTGAGCAGCCGAGGTGACGCCTGCGCGCCGGAGCCTTCCCTTCTCGTGCTGGAAAAGTAGCTCTCGCTCGCCTTGGTCGAGGGTGTCCCAAGCGTCCAGTTGCCTCATCAGATCATTCAGCCTCGGAATCTCAAGGCGCTGCTTTTCGAAAGACTTCTCGTTGCGGAAAGTTCCTGGCTCGACCAGCTGAATCAAGGAATAGAGCTCGTACTGATCAAGCTGCACGGGAGTTGCGGTGAGCAGGAGCAATCCATTAACATTTTCTTTGAGCTCGTCAGCCAGCCGATACGCGGCTGTCTCCTTCTGCCTGGTTCGGCGCACACGATGCGCTTCGTCGAACACGACAAGGTCCCATTCCGCGTCCAGCACCTGCACCATCCGCTTGTCATTGCTGGCAAAAGGCAAGGAGCAGATGACGTTGTCTCGCAGAGTGAAGGGATTCGCTCCGTCGCGGCCGAGGTACTTCGCCGCGGCGCCGTCCAAGATCTCGAACTGCTCGTTGAATTTCGAGGCCAACTCCGTCTGCCACTGTCGCGTCAGGCTGGCAGGGCTGACGATGAGTACTCGCGAGATTTGCTCGCGGGCACGCAACTCTTTCAGGATCAGGCCCGCTTCGATCGTCTTACCTAGTCCGACCTCGTCGGCCAGAATCATCCGCGGTCGGAGCTTGTTGGTGACGCGATGAGCCACGAAGACCTGGTGCATCTGCGGTTCGATGCGAGCGTTGGTCAGGCTGGCCAGTGGGTCATGCCGGTACGCATGCTGGAGGTAATGTGCCTGAATGCGTAGTACGTGGCTCTCCGGATTTCCCGGCTTGCCGTCACTCAGCAGCTCTGCTGGATTGCGGGGTGCGGGTTCAAGCTCCGATCCGTCCAGCATGACGACGGCGCCACCGAAGGCGACCTTCCAGTGCTCCGCCGCGGCCCCGACGATCACGCCGACATCCCCTGAGCCGCGGCGCCGAACGGCAGTGCCAACCGAAAGCACGAGAACTCCCATCCGAGGTGGAGCATCACCCTAACCACGACACTATATGTTTCGGTCCAATTCAGGCCCAAATCACTCAGTTGTGGCACACGGGGCAAACGATGCCGATGCGATCGGCATGAGGCATCCAAAGAATGACAATGACCAGGACTAACCCCCCAGCGGCTTGGCCTGCCGCGATGCCGTGCGGCACGCCACGGAGTGTGGTCATCGATTGATCCGCTTGGAAGGATTGGCTCAGATGACTCCGCGTTCGCGTCCTGCAGTCATCTCTGGCCAGCACCGGTCGTCCACTCACCTGAGATTGCCTGGCCAGCTCCCATCCGTACCTACCGCGCCGAGGGATATCTCGACCGCCGACCGCACAGCCTCAGCGGTCCGGCCGACGCGACTCGGCACTCCGGCCGTATGGCGTCAGCCCCCCGGTTGCCACCGCACGCTGAGTCATCTCCGGCTGCGGCAGGAGAAGTTCTGGATCCTTAGGTCGTCGGAGCCCGCAGGTCGATCACCTCCGTCGCGTCGATCTCCTCGTCACTCCGCCGATCGAGCAACTTCAGCAGGTCCTCCTGGCGCGGCTGCCCGAAGGCGAGGCGATAGAGCGCCAAGTCGCGCTTCAGCCGGTCGTAGCGCGGACCGTCGAGGCTCAGTGCGTACGGGTAGACGTACCGTTCGATCTTCGCGTCGCCCTCGTAGACCCAGTACGGCACGAAGTCGCCCCGGTCTCTCGTCGCCTCGTTGGCGGCGTCGTAGGCCGCCTCCCACGGGTCGTTTGCCGTCGAGCTGAGCGCGTCCGCGCGGTGCGCGGCGGCCACGTTGCGCCGGACCGCGTGCCCACCGAAACGGTGCACCCGCCCCTCGCGCTGCTCGAAGTCGACCGGGTTCGCCGGGGTGTTCCAGTGGACGATCGCCGAGCACCACCAGTGGAAGTCGATGCCCTCCTGGCCGGCTGACGTCGTGGTGAGCACGAACGGCCAGAACGGACTGTTGAACGCCGACCGCACGTCCTGCTGCCGAAGCTGAACCCCCTCGGCACCGTCGGTCGCCGTACCCCGCGCCGAACCGTAGCGGAGCGCGAAGCTGCTCCGCAGGCGCGGCCCGTCCTCGCCCAACGGGTAGTAGGGCGCGTAGTTCGCCACGCGCAGGGTGACCGCCCGGACGATGCCATCGGCCAGGTCGAACAGAGACTCGCCGGTCAGAAGCGTGTCGGACAGTGAGCTCCGTAGGTGGTGCACGTACTCGTCCATGACAGCCTGCAGATTGCCGGCAGCGCAGTAGTCCAGGACCGCACGCCAGTAGACCGGACCATCGTCGCCCCGGTCGATGACGAGCGTGCTCTCGAGACGGTTGAACAGCGATCGCAGGCCGGCCGCCAGGTGGGCCGCGGCGCGCCAGTGCTCACCGCTCGTCACGGCGTCCTGCTCACCGAGCACGCGGGACAGCGCCCGCCAAGCGATGTTGCCTGGCGCGTGCGCGGCCAGCCGGACGACATCCCGGGCGAGGCTGTTCCTGCGATGGAGGCGTCCAGGGCCCCCGCTGGTGATCACCCGAAGGGCCTGCTCGACGTGAGCACTCAGGCCGGCGCGAACGTCCGCTTCGTCCTGAGGGGCATCGGGAGCAGACTCCCCCGGGCCGCCCGCCAGCAGGGACAGCAGACCGCCACCGACACCGTCGGGCAACGCCCCCGGCCAGCCGAAGAAGCGGCTCCACGCCGCTGTGTCGCCGTTTGGCTCCAGCCCGTCCTCGCCCTCCTCGGGTCTCTCCAAGCCGTCTCGCACCGCTGTCTCGAACTGGGCGCGAGTCAGCAGCTCACCTGGGCGGGAGCGGGCGACTGTGAGTGGGTCGCCTAGCCGTGCCAGCTCCGGGTGCGGCCAGAAGAGAGCCAGGGCGCTCATGGCCGCCGGGCGCTGGTCGTCGAGGCGGTAGTCCAGCCGGCTTGCGACCGAGGCGCGCGCCTGCGCGGAGTTCTCGGTCAGCACCCCGTCGGCGATGCGCCGTTCGGCTTCGTAGCTGAGCAGCCCGGCAATGGCCGTTGGGGTCGCTGACCACGAGGAGAAGACCAGCCGCTTGGTGATCCCGGCGTCCGCGTGCTGCGCGAAGGGCTGTCCCAGTGTGAAGTAGGGCATCGACGGCGGCAGCCACAGCAGCTCAGCCCAGCCCTGCTCCACCGTGCCGCCGGCGAGAACGCGCAGCCGGGCGTTGCCCAGGTCCATCTGCCTGAACGCCGACAGTGCCCCGGCATCGAGCTGCTGGGTCCGGGACACCAATTCGCGGACAGCCGGTAAGGCGCCGTCCGCCAGCGCCTTCTTCACCCTGTCGCCGAGTTGGTAGCCCTCGACGAAGTTGATGAAGTAGGGCGCCGACTTCCAGTACTCGAGCGTCGCGTGGGCGTCGACGGAAGACGCGAGCTCCCGGAGTCGCACGTACCCCCGGACGTCGTCCTCGGTCAGCTCAGCGAGGTCGATGCGCCTCTCCTGCACCATCTCCCCCGTGCTCAGCCGGGGACGCTCGGACCGCGTCATGACAGCGGTCAGGAGTTCCCTGACGCGCCCCGCGGCCGCGCCCGCAGCCGACCCGCGGGCCAGCGCATCGCGGTAGTCCGCGAGCGCGTCCTCCACCTGGTGCAGCCAGTTCGAGTCGCCGTTGAGGAAGCGGAGCGTCTCCAGGAAGTCCTTGTGGTGACTCTCCCCCGTGGCGAGCCGTTCCTGTTCCAAGGTGAAGGGCTTGTACGGAGTCGCCGAAAGCAGTAGGACCTTCGACTGGCCGTAGTCGAACAGCTCCTGGGCCAGCTCGGCGCTCTCGCCGCCCTCCTCGACCGAGAGCAGGTTCCGGAACCGCTGGAACTCATCGAGGATGACGAGGTCGGGTTCCAGGGACTCGATGGAGGCCCGCGCTAGCCGGCCGCGCAGTTCCCCGATGAGCGACGTGGCTCGGTGCCTCAGCTCACCCGAGAGCTCGTGCCGGCGACCGACGTCGTCGAACAGCTCCTCGGCGCGCGCCGCCAGGTCGTCCTCCTTGATCGCCCGGCCGAAGGCCGCAGCGATGACGGGGTCAGCACCACCGTCCAGCGTCCAGCGGAGGTTCTCGACGACGGTCTCGAAACGGTCGTAGGACCTGGTGGTGGCGCGGAGGGTCTGGAGCGCGCTGCGGCGGGCCCAGCCGGAGAGCCTCAGCTGCTCTTCCAGGAGCAGGTAGATCAGTGCTCGCTCTTCGGCTTGCCCCGTTCGCCAGCCCTGCTCGAAGCTGGTCCCGGGCGTGAAGGCGACGAGGTTGACCGGCTTGTCGATCATCTCCGACGCGGCGCCGTTCAGCGTGGCCGTGTGCTTGGCCAGCATCGTCAACCGGGTGGACATGTGCGTCGCCCGATTGCCGGTGACCTCCAGCCGAGCCAGGTTCTGCCGCGCGATGTCGGCGTTCGAGCAGATGTAGACGACGTCGATGCGGTCGACCCGGTCGTCATCCTGGAGGTGTTCGAGGGTCTTGGCGATGACGCCGCGGGCCACGACGCTCTTCCCCAGTCCCGTTTCGTCGGCCACGAGGAATCGCCTCGTCGGCTGGGGATCGGTGAAGAACCGGCGAGCTACATGCTCGACGGTGGCGCGCTGGAAGTCCTTCAGTCCGGCGAGCACCGGACCGGCATCAAAGCGCGTCACGCGGCGATCTCCCTGTTCTGTCGGACGGCGTCCACGACCGCCCAGATCTCCGCGAACCCGGCTGGCAGGACGCCCCCGCGGTCTGGATGGGCACTGAGCCTGTCGACCAGGCGGGCGAGGTCGTCCAGTCGGTTCGGGTGCTCGACCAGCGCGCGCATCAGCAGCTCCAACAACCCTGGTGCCTCGAAAGCGCTGCCGGCGGATGCGCCGGCGCTTCCCGCCGGGCCCAGCCCTGCTGCCCACGCGGGCTGGCCCATGCCGAGCAACAGCGCCAGGAAACGAAGGAACTTCTCGGGGGTGTCGACCTGGCGGGCGATGATCTCGTCGAGACGGTTCTCCGGCGCGCCCACGAGGTCAGCGAGGACGACGGCGCTCACCGTCATCCCGTCCTGAGCCCTCGCCGTGATCACCATGAAGGCCGAGATCTGGTCGGTCTCCATCGGCCCGAACGTCGCGTCGATCAGCTGCTCCGGCGGCACCTCGGCGGCGTACTCGGGCAGCGTGACGGGATGGACGGTGATGCGTGCACCGTCCGGTGCCGGCGGGAGGGCAGGTCCCTGCAGCCGGATCCGATGGCCGTCGTCCGCTGACTGGACGACCGCGGTGAACTCACCGCTGGCCAGGTGGACGAGCAGATTTCCCAGTCGACCGGCAACGTCGTCCTCATCACTGGCGGGCTGCGGTGAGTGTTCCGTCAGGATGGTGCGGAGCTGGCTCTCCGGCTTGAAGAGGTCGATGACCCCCAACTTCGCCGCCGACCCGACCAGTGAGACCAGGAGCTCGACGTTCCCGTTGAAGGCTGCTTCCGTGGCGTTGGCCGAGCCCACCCGGATCCAAGCGTCCTTGTCGTCTCGGAGGATGAAGCACTTCGCATGGAGGCCGGTCAGCCCGATGGCGCTCAGTTCGGCGCCGTCCTCCTGGTGCTCCATCTCGCTGGTGAGCGGATCCAGGACAAGCGCCTTGTGCTGCTCGAGAACAGCCGCGGGGAGTGCGTCAAGGCTGTCCTGACGGCTGACGACGGTTGCCGGAGCGCCACCGGTGACGGTGGTGAGTCCGCCGGAGGTGCAGAAGGGCGAGATGACGAGGTGCTCGTCGCCGACGAAGAAGTCGTCGGCGAGGTCATGGCCGGGCCCCAGGACGTCGAAGAAGAGCTCCTCGACGTGCTCAGGCAGGTCCCACTCCGTCCGCAGGAGCTCGTTGGCCAGAACGTCGAGGCGGGCTGCGCGGTCCCCAGCGAGCGGCTGCAGGCACATGCCGGGGAGGTCGCCCAACAGGTCCGCGATCGGCCTGTTGTTCTCGATCGGCTCAGGCATGAGCTGTCCGTCGAGCTGAAGACAGAGGTCCCAGCTGCGGTCTGCAGTGAGATTCCGACTGGGCACCACCAGCCGCATGCGGACGTCGCCCGAGTCGTCACTCACGTACCGGAGCGCCCACAGCTTGGGGTGGAAGAGGTGCCCCGGTTTCGGACGGCGGACCGCGTGGAGGACCGGCTCCAGGAACGAGAAGATCGGCGAGCGTGACGGGGGCATCGCGATCATGCCGGCTTGATGGAAGACGTCGAGCCGGTCGGCCGCCGCCCGGACCGCCTCCATCAGCGCGATCGGGTCACCTGAGTCGGCCAGTCGACGGGACAAGAAGGACAGCGGGACGGACAGCGCCGTGTCCAGGTGCAAGGTGAACGTCGTAGCCACGCCGTAGTCGAGGCGGTAGCCCTCCGGCGGGCGCAAGGCGTCGAGGAGCAGCGAGCGACCGTCAGGCTCGAGCATCGGACGGCTCCAGTCCCTCGTGGATGTCCGCGATGAGCGTGGCCACGTTCCCCCACCGGTAGGTCAGCCGCCGGCTACCGGATGCCCCGGCCCAGCTGCGCAGGAGCTTCTCGTTGGTCAAGCGCGACTGCGCACCCTTGATGGAACGCTCACGCTGTTTGATCAGCTGGCGGAGCGCCACGTCGTCGGGGACGCCCTGTAGGTCACCGCCGACGAAGACGTCGAGCCACTCTCCGAGGAACCGGCGGGCGAGGATGTTGGCTTCGATCCGCGGGTTCTGGCCCATCACCCGACGCCACATCGCGGTGGTGTCCCAGGAGCTCCGCTTGGGATGCGCCAGAGCTTGTTCGGTCCACTCGTCCAGTGCCTCCCGGTAGGACTCCACTGGGTCCGAGACGTTGCTCAGTTCCTTGGCTTCGTACCACTCGGCGATGAGCAGGTTGTAGAGCAGCGCGGCCCCGTGCATGGCGAGGGAGAAGAGCTCCGCGTCGTCGAGGATCGAGACGATCTCCGCAGGCGCGGTCTGCGCAGCGGGGTGACTCCAGGGCCAGTCCACGCCGTCGACGTACCAATCCGAGAGCAGGACGTGGGTGAGGTACGTGTCCGGGCACGCGGCGGTGATCTGCTCCTGCAGCCAGTTCGCCTCCTCGGGCGACAGCCGCAGTCCGTCGTCGATCAGGTCCGGGAAGCCAGCAGGCGCGGCCGGTAGGGACGAGGTCCAGTGACCCCGCGCTTCGCGGGTGACGTGCTCGCCGACCTCTTCCTCGTCACGGACGCCGCTCTCGACGGCAGTGCGAGAGATGCCGTAGCGCTCGAGCGCCTGGTTGTAGAGGACCGACGGCAGGTTCTTCACCGCAGTGCCGGCCCGGGCGCCGATGATCCCCGTCGCGTCCGGAGCAGCCTGCTTGAGCGCCACGAGCGCCTTGCGCTCGACCATGTCGAGCGTCTGTCGTCCGCGTTTGTAGTGGGCGGTGCTGTCGGCGTACTGGCCGCACCACGGGACGATGAGGAAGTACCGTGCGCGGGTCAGCAGGACCGAGGTGCCGGGGAAGAGGAGGTCCGAGAAGGCGTCCCGGACCTGACCGATGCCGAGCTCGTCCCGGCTCTCCTTCTCCTCGAACAGTCGCAGCATCTCGCGGGTCCGGCGTTGCTCATCGGCCGAGAAGTCCAGCCAGGACAGGGCGGACGCCATCAGGCCGCAGGCTTCTCGTCGGAGCCGGCCTGCAACTGCCGCGGCTGCATGCCCGCCTGACCCATGTAAGTCAGTAGCTTCCGGACCACCGTCAACTTGCGACGGAGATCCGCGATCCGCGGTGACTTGGGATCGCTGAGAGGAGACAACCGGTTGAGCTCGGCTGCCACCTCCGCCTCGATGGCGACGACGTGGAACCACACCACCTCGTCCGGGGCGACGTCCAGCATCTGCCGCGCCCGGGCTGACGAGACCCGCACGAGCAGGTCGGTGACGATCTGATCGATGGGCGCCTCGGCCGCGCTCACCGTCGCGGCGCCGGTGGCCACTGCAGCCCCGGTCGAGGCGAGTCCACCCAGGAGGGCCATCCCGCCGATCATGCCGCCTGGTCCGAACGCCGCCAGTGCGCCGACGATGGCAGCCCCTCCATAGGCCCCGACGGGCGCGGCGAAGGCGATGCCCAGCGGGCCGGTGGCGATGAGGGCGACGCCGGCCGCACCGACCAAAATGCGGGTCCACGGAATGCCGGAACTGGCGACCAGCACGTCGCGGACCTCAGCGATGGCCTTGCCGATCGCAACACCGCTCTCCGGCCCGATGCCGATCTCGATCGCCATGTCGCGGAGCGCGGCCACGGGCGCCTTCCCGGCGTCGATGTCGTACGGCTGGACGAGATTCGAGAGAGCGCACAACACGAGCGGTTCGATGGCCTCGTCGATGTCCCATGACCGGTGCACCCGCGGTGGCTTGCCGTCGGCGAGGTTTCGAACGGACGGCGACAAGGTGCGCCCTTCGCTGGCGAGCATCACGCGGAGGCGATTGCCCATCTCCTCCTGCACCTGCTCGAGCGCTGCCGCATAACGCTCGCCGATGTTCTTGTCGTCGATCAATCGTCGTACGTGATGAGCAAAGGCCAGCGCGAAGATCGCGAGTTGCTCGGGGACCGACCCAACGTGCTCGATCGAGCGCTCGATCGGGGCGAGCTCCTGCCCCAGCGATCCTTGCAGCGCCTCGCCCAGCAGCGTTGCCACCGACGCGTGCTCGAAGTACGCGCATGCTGCGTGCTGGTGTCCGATGCCGACGAAGAAGTCCTGTGCCGCCGGAAAGGTGCCGCCCAGGCCACGGCCTGCCGTCACCGGGTCAGCGCGCCCGAGGAGGTTGGACCAGTCCTCGACGGTGCCATAGGGGAATCGCTTGAGGAGCCGCTCGGTCTTCTCGTGGATGAACAACGATCCGGCCGGGCTCCCGATGGTGATGAACCGCTTCACCTTGAGGTCCACGGAAAGGTGATCCAAGAGGTCGATGGCCACGACTGATCCGAGGCTGTGGCCCACCAGCACGATCTCGCCCTCGGATGGCAGGTGTTCGAGGACTCGGCGAAGGACGGCCCCGCGGAGACCATCACTGCTCATGTACCGATTGACCTGGTCGAGTTGTCCGACCGGCCAGCCCACCGCGAGGTCCTGGAGTGGGTTGACCAGCGCAGGTGGCAGGGCGTCATATCCGAGCGGGCCGGCGTCGGGATCGTGCCCGATGAGGCGGCTCACCCGCGCCTGACGCCGCTCGTAGTCTCGCCGCCGCGCTTCCTCGTCGGCCGTCACGTACGTGCGTGGCGGTACGGAGGCGCTCACGCCGTCGGTGCACAGGATGTCGCTGTACCTCGGCGCGATGACGTCTGCCTTGGCCAAGCCCTGATAGCCCGCGGCCTCCAGGCCTCGGTTGACGCCGGTCAGCCACTGACCACGCGGGTCGCCGTCGCCGACGCCGTGCAGGAAGACGAGCTTCGCAGACAAGACATGCACTCCTGATCCTCGCGAGGCGGAGGGACACCGCTCGACCGCGGAGACTGCCAGCCGGCACCGACCATTCAGGAACAGCGACACCCGGATCCCCAACCAGGGTGACTGTAGGTGCGAGTGTGACGAAACGCATGTAGACGACCACCCGTCGCTGTTACGGTCCGCGGCAGTCCGATAACGGGGGAACGCATGACCGCATACGGGCGCGCCGCGCTCGAGGAGCTTCTGGACGCCGTCCGCGAGGCGAGGAACGGCGACTCGATGGCACCGGTCACCGTCCTGGTGCCCAACATCGTCGGCACCGCCGCCCGACGCGTCCTCGCGCACGGCGTCGAAGACGGCCATCCGAACGGGGCTATGACGCCTGCGGACGATTCCTCATCGCCCTGGGCTGGTACGCGTTGTACGTCAGCGATGTCCACCGACGCTGGCGCGGTCACCGGTGCTCACTGCCCGTCTACCCTCGTTCCGGCACTGGTCGTCGGGCGCAGCTTCGTAAGGCTAACCCCTTTCCGCCACGGACTCAGCCAATCAACGTCGACAGACGTGATGGTCAGTAGTTTCAGTGACATGAGTCGAACCGTGGCGCTGGCCGTCGCCCCCAGTCTGACCGCGGCCACGCCACACAGCATTCGATGGGCTATTTGATGGAGATCATCGACAACGTCAACCGGCTGCTCGGCGACGACCTCAAGGCCTCGATCGGTCACGGTTCGACCGTCCGGATCGCTGCCTCGACGTTCTCCATCTACGCCTTCGAGGCGCTGCGGAAGGAACTCGAGGGCATCGATGCTCTCGAGTTCATCTTCACCGCGCCGACCTTTGTGGCGGGAGAGTCCACCGATCGAGTGCGCAAGGAACGGCGCGAGTTCTTCATCCCACAAGCTCGTCGCGAGTCCAGTCTGTACGGGACCGAGTTCGAGATCCGGCTCCGCAACCAGCTGACCCAACGGGCCATCGCCCGCGAGTGCGCCGAGTGGATCAAGACGAAGGTCCGGTTCCGGTCGAACACGACCGGCGCGCCGATGCAGCAGTTTGCGGTGGTGGACGGCGACCTGGCTTACACATCGCTACAGGGGTTCACCTCCGCCGATCTCGGTTACGAGCGCGGGGACGCGGTCTCGAACTTCGTCAACAAGTTGGACGAGGCTCCGCACGCCGCCGCCTACCTGCAGATGTTCGAGCAGGTCTGGCAGGACCCCGAGCGGGTCCAGGACGTGACGACGCTGGTGCACGAGCACATCGCCTCGGTGTACGCAGAGAACAGCCCGGAACGGATCTACTTCCTGATCCTCTACAACCTCTTTGCCGAGTTCCTCGACGAGGTGAACGAGGACGTGCTGCCTAACGACCGCACCGGCTACAAGGACTCCGAGATCTGGAGCCGGTTGTACAACTTCCAGCGGGACGCGGCCAGCGGGATCATCAACAAGCTCGAGACGTACAACGGTTGCATCCTGGCCGACAGCGTCGGCCTCGGGAAGACGTTCACCGCACTGGCCGTGATCAAGTACTACGAGCTGCGCAACAAGTCGGTGCTGGTGTTGGCCCCGAAGAAGCTGGCTGACAACTGGACGACGTACAACAGCCCGTACGCCACAAACATCCTCGAGCGGGACCGGCTCAACTACAAGGTGCTCGCCCACACGGACCTGACCCGGAGCCGTGGGATGTCCGGCAGCCTTGACCTGGCAAAAGTCAACTGGGGCAACTTCGACCTCGTCGTCATCGACGAGTCGCACAACTTCCGCAACGCGGACTACGCGGAGGAGAGCGAGAGCCGCTACCGCCGGCTGATGCAGCAGGTGATCCAACAGGGGGTGAAGACGAAGGTCCTCATGCTTTCGGCGACACCGGTGAACAACCGATTCCTGGACCTGAAGAACCAGCTGGCTCTGGCCTACGAGGGGGACTCGGAGAACCTCTCGGCCAAGCTGGACATCTCTGCTTCGGTGGAGCAGGTGTTCCGCGAGGCGCAGGTCGCCTTCACACGTTGGTCAGAGCTGCCCGCCGAGGAACGGACCACTGAGCGCATCCTGCGAATGCTGGACTTCGACTTCTTCGAATTGCTGGACGCCGTCACCATCGCCCGGTCCCGCAAGCACATCCAGGCGTTCTATGACACCGCCGACATCGGCGCCTTCCCGACTCGCCGTCCACCCGTGTCGATCCGGGAGCCGCTGACCGACCTCCCGACAACCCCGGCCTTCTCCGAGATCTTTGAGCAACTACAGGCACTGACCCTCGCGGTGTACGCGCCGTTGTCCTACGTGCACGCGAGCAAGCAACAGAAGTACGCCGACCTCTACAACGTCCGGGGCGGGACCGCACGGGGCAACCTGGGCATCGCTGGGCGGGAGCAGGGCCTGCAGCAGCTGATGACGGTGAACCTGCTCAAGCGGCTGGAGAGCTCCGTCGAGGCGTTCCGGCTGACGCTGCGCAAGGTGGAAGGCGCCGTCCAGCAGGCACTGGCCGCCGTCGGCGACCCCTCCGGCGCCAACGACCCGAGCGGGAACGTCGACGACCTCGCCGGCGCCATCGAGGCACTGGACGCCGAGGACGCCGACTTCGACCTCGGGCAGGCGACCACGGTGGGTGGGCGCTTCCCGATCGAGCTGGCCGACATGGACACGGTGTCGTGGCGCAGCGACCTGTGGCACGACCGGGAGACGCTGCGCGAACTGATCGAGGCCATGGACCTCATCACCCCCGCCCACGACCGCAAGCTGCGTCGCCTGGAGACGGAGATCCGCGGCAAGCTGCGCGACCCGCTCAACCCCGGCAACCGCAAGGTTTTGATCTTCTCTGCATTCGCCGACACCGCGAACTACCTCTACCGGGAGCTGCGCGACGCTCTCGCGGGCGCAGATATCGAGCTCGGCCTGGTTACCGGCTCGAGCACCCCGAAGACCACCCTGGGCGAAGGGTTCGAGTTCCAGGAGGTGCTGACGTACTTCTCACCGGTGTCGAAGGACAAGGCGCTCATCTATCCCAACGACGACCGGAGCATCGAGGTCCTGATCGGGACCGACTGCATCTCCGAGGGCCAAAACCTGCAGGACTGCGACTACCTGGTCAACTACGACATCCATTGGAACCCGGTGCGGATAATCCAGCGCTTCGGCCGGATCGACCGCCTGGGCTCGACCAACGCGACCATCCAGATGGTCAACTTCTGGCCCGACATCTCCCTCGACGAGTACATCCACCTCAAGGAACGCGTCGAGAACCGGATGGTGATCGCCGACCTCTCGGCCACCGCTGACGACAACCTACTCACCCAGCAGGGCAGCGACACCGCATTTCGGCGGGAGCAGCTGCGCAAACTGCAGGACGAGGTGATCGAGCTGGAAGATGTGCGCACGGGGGTGTCGCTGACCGACCTGGGGCTCAACGACTTCCGGATGGACCTGCTGGGCTACATCGAGCAGTACGGCGATCTCCGCTCGGCGCCGAAGGGGCTGCACGCGGTCGTGCCCGCCCAGCCGGCGAAGGGCCTGCACCCGGGCGTGATCTTCGCGCTGCGCAGCGTGGACGAGCGGGTGACGGTCAACCGACACAACCGGTTGCACCCCTACTACCTGGTGTACCTGGACGATCGGGGTGAGGTCGTCACCGACCACACCCAGGTCAAGACCCTGTTGGACCTGGTGCGCAGCAGCTGCCACGGCACGTCGGAGCCGATGCCGGCGGCCTACCGGGTTTTCAACACGGCGACCACCGAGGGGGCGGACATGTCCGGCTACTCGGAGCTGCTCACCCAGGCCATCCGATCGCTGGTGGAGGTCACCGAGGAACGGGACATCGACAGCCTCTTCAGCAGCGCGCGGACGACGGCCCTGCAGCAGAGCTTCGCCGGGCTGGACGACTTCGAGCTGATCGCCTTCCTTGCGGTGGTCGAGCCCGAGAGCGCCGGATGACCGCACTGTTCCGCTGGCCAGAGGCCGGCCGGATCGGTCAGGTGGTGCCGAAGGAACGGCTGTACCGGGAGACGTCCGCGGACGCTGCGGTCCGGCGGCGGTTCGTCGACGAGGTCGCCCACGTTCGCTGGGCCTACAAGCTGGGCGAAGCGTCCGTGCGGCTGCCTGAGACAGCAGCGGTTGCCGAGATCCAGGTCTTCGAGGTCGATCTCAAGGGAGCTGACGTACACACCAGCGTGTTGACCGCGATCGACAGAGCGATCCCGTCGCCGATCGTCTTCGAACTTCGTCGGGACGACGGATTGTGGGCCGAACAGGCGGTGGCCGCCAGCTTCAAGCGGCCAGGGCCCCGGAACCCGCGGCTGAGCGGGTACTTCCGCACCGGCTGGGTGCCGGCGGATGCCGATCGCGTGCCATTACCGGTGGCCGTGGACATCCAGCGGCTCTACGAGCAACTGGTCGGGGCATTGCTCCCCCACCCACTGCGGCCGGCCGAGCCGCTGGCCGAGGGGATCGAACGGATGACCCAGATCCGCACGCTGGAACGTGAGATCGCCGCGCTGGGCAGGCAACTGCACAGCGAGCCGCAGTTCAACCGCAAGGCCGGCCTGCGGAGAGCGTTGGTGGCGCGCCGGGCAGAGCTGACTACGTTGACCAACGCCGGCTGACACCGTCAGCTTGACGCGGGGCTGGCAGGAGCGTGCGACGCTAGCATTGAGGACTGTAGCTATGGAACCGGGACGGGAGGTGGCAGACGTGGAACGTCGGGTCGTGAACAAGAAGGCCGTGCAGCGGTCGGTTATCCGATCGACCAAGGCATCCGCGCAGCTCGAGCGTCGCATTGTGCCCACCGGGTTCGTGCGCTCGGAGCGTGTCGAGCGATTCCTGGCCGAACGTCGCCAGCGCGGCTGATGCCGCTGACGCCGGGCTACGGCGAAACACCACTGCCCGACGACGAGTGGAGCGCTCTCCTGCCGACCGCGCGGGACCTCCTCGACGCCTCCGCCACCAAAGCGGCGGTCTACGACCTCGAACAGGCCATCCAGGACGGCGTCGCCGAGGAACTGTTGACCGTCGTGCTCGACGGTGGACTGGCGCTCGATGAGCTGCTGACCGACTACTTCCTACGGGACCTGCATCGCCGCCTCTACGACGACATCTGGGCGTGGGCCGGCACGTTCCGTCAGCGCGAGCTGAACATCGGTGTCGCGCCGGAACATATCGCCGTCGAGCTGCGCGGCTCGGTCGAGACGATCCGCTACCGCTGGCAGCACACCGGGGACTGGACCTCGCGCGAACTCGGCATCGCCGTGCATGCCGAGACAGTCAGGATCCACCCCTTCACCGACGGCAACGGCCGGACGACGCGCCTGCTCGCCGACCTGGTGTTCGTGGCAGCGCAGGACTCCGAGCCCCCTGACCTCTACGACTGGCAGCTCGACAAGCGCCGTTACGTCGACCTGCTGCGCCAGTACGACGGGCATCGCGATCCGCGCGAGCTGGCCGCCTTCGTCGGTACCCGACCACTCGGCGAGTAGGACTGCGACTGCGCACGGGACGGCCCAGCGAGCCGTCACCGGGCGCGGGCACGGCACTGACTACGTTGACGCAGGCAAGCTGATACCGAACGTAACGCGCAGCGGGGGCACCACGTGGAGAAGCTGGACCTGCAGTCACCGGACCTCACAGTCCGCAACATCGAGGCCCTGGCCGAGCTGTTCCCGACCGTGGTCACCGAGACCCGGGACGCCGACGGCACAGTCCGGCGGGGCATCGACTTCGACCTGCTGCGGCAGGAGCTCTCTGACCACGTGGTCGAGGGCCCGCAGGAGCGCTACCGGATGGACTGGCCAGGCAAACGCAAGGCGCTGCTCGCTGCTAATGCGCCGATCCGCAAGACTTTGCGCCCGGTGCGCGAGGAGTCAGTGGACTTCGATACGACCAAGAACCTGTTCATCGAGGGTGACAACCTGGAAGCGCTGAAGCTGCTGCAGGAGTCGTACCTGGGCAAGGTCAAGCTGATCTACATCGACCCGCCCTACAACACTGGCAACGACTTCATCTACAACGACGACTTCGCCGAGACCACCGCCGAGTACCTGTCGCGCTCCGGCCAGGTCGACGAGACCGGCACCCGATTGGTAGCCAATACCGAGAGCAACGGACGCTTCCACTCCGACTGGCTCTCGATGATGTACCCGAGATTGAAGCTCGCCCGCAGCCTTCTCCGGACGGACGGGGCCATCTTTATCTCGATCGACGACAGCGAAGTCCAAAATCTCGTCCGACTGGCCGGTTCGGTATTCGGAGAAGCCAACCATTTGGCGACGTTCATTTGGAAGAGTAAGAGCGGCGGAGCTAATGACAGCTCCAGTGTTGCGGTCGACCATGAATATATAGTCGCATTCGCGCGGAACTTATCGAAGGTTGATCTCAACGTTGACCCGAACGGTGTAGCAACGACCTCTTACAGCCAGCTGGACGAGGGCGGGCGGTACGCTCTTGAGCGCCTCGACAAGCAGAACTTGCAGTACTCTCCGTCGCTGGACTACGACTTGACGGGACCCGACGGAACTACGTATCGACTTACACACAAAGACCCGACAAGGCCGAACGCTATCTGGCGCTGGTCTCGTGAACGCGTACAACGCCAGATGGGCGACCTGGTATTCCAAAATGGAAACGTCTACACCAAAAACTATGCGACAGTAGGAACTAAGCCTCGATCTCTATTTGTTGACGAGCGCTTTGGGCGCACCCGCACCGGCAGTGCTGAGCTGCGCACCTTAATGGGCGGAGACTACATCGAGAATCCAAAACCGCTTCGACTCATCGAGACGTTGATCAACATCGCCACCGCCGACGACTCGATCGTCCTCGACTTTTTCGCCGGCTCCGGCACCACTGCGCACGCGGTGGCGTCTGTCAATCAGAAAAGCGGCGGCGAACGACGCTTCGTGCTCGTTCAAATTCCCGAGAGGCCGTCTCGCCACTCGACTGCGGCCCTTAGCGACTACGCATCGATCGCGGACATAACAAAGGAGCGCATTCGGCGGGCGGGCCGTGAGATCGGGCAACTTCACACCGATGACATGGCCGTGGACGTCGGTTATCGGGTGCTCAAGGTGGACACGCCCACCACCGCCGACGTCGGGCGCCCACCGGGCGACACCTCTCAGGACCAGCTGTCCATGCTGACCGACAGTGTCGTCGGGGGGCGCACCGGCGAGGATCTGCTGTTCCACGTGCTACTGGACTGGGGGTTGGAGCTGAGCCTACCGATCGCCCGCGAGACGGTCGACGACAGCGAGCTGATC
Source organism: Modestobacter lapidis (assembly GCF_054780755.1). Lineage (NCBI taxonomy): Bacteria > Bacillati > Actinomycetota > Actinomycetes > Geodermatophilales > Geodermatophilaceae > Modestobacter > Modestobacter lapidis. The sequence continues at coordinate 20,162 of NZ_BAAGVS010000015.1, forward strand.
GTCGTCGACGAGGGGCTCCTGATCGCCTGCTTCGCGGAAACCCTGACCCGCGACGTGATCACCGCGATCGCCCAGCGCCAGCCAGAACGCGCGGTGTTCCGCGACTCCGCCTTCACCACCGACGCCGACCGAATCAACGCCCAGCAGGTCTTCGCCCAGCTCGCCCCGCACACCGAGCTGCGGACGGTGTGAACGAAGACGTGCGGATCACGGAGAGCAACGAGCCATGAAACTCCAATTCACGGTCCAGCAGTACCAGACGGATGCGGTGAACTCCGTCGTCGACTGCTTCGCTGGGCAGCAGCGCGTCGACCCGGTCCGCTACCGCATCGACCCGGGTACCCGTGCCCAGCAGGCCATCCAGGGAGATGACGACGGCTTCCGTAACGCGGCGTTGCAGCTGTCCCACCAGCAGCTGCTCAGCAACGTGCAGCAGGTGCAGAGCCGACAGAATCTCACGCCGTCACCGGCCCTAGTGCCGAGCAAGGCTGGCCCGCTCAACCTCGACATCGAGATGGAGACTGGTACCGGCAAGACCTACGTCTACATCAAGACGATCTTGGAATTGCACCAGCGGTACGGCTGGTCCAAGTACATTGTCGTGGTGCCGAGCGTCGCCATCCGCGAGGGTGTGAAGAAGACGTTTGACATCACCGCCGAGCACTTCCAGCAGGCCTACGGCACCAAGCCGCGATCGTTCGTCTACAACTCCGGCCAGCTGCACGAACTCGAAAGCTACTCCTCCGACGCCGGCGTCCAGGTCATGATCATCAACATCCAGGCCTTCAACTCCAAGGGCCGGGACAACCGGCGGATCTACGACGAGCGCGACGACTTCCACAGCCGCAAACCCATCGACGTCGTCGCGGCGAACCGGCCGATCGTGATCATCGACGAGCCGCAGAAGATCAGCAGCGACACCTCGCTGGCGTCACTCGCCAATTTCGACCCGTTGCTCCTGCTGCGCTACTCCGCCACCCACAAGACCGAGCACAACAAGGTGCACCGGCTCGACGCGCTCGACGCCTACCAGCAGAAGCTGGTCAAGAAGATCGCCGTCCGCGGTATCACCGTCAGCGGTCTGGCCGGCAGCACGGCCTACCTCTATCTGGACACGATCGAGGTTAGGCCCGGTAGCAAGCCCACTGCCCGGGTCGAGCTGGAGGTACGCAGCACGTCGGGCGCCATCACGCGCCAGGTCAAGCGCCTCGAACTGGGCCACAACCTGTTCGAGCTCTCCGGAGGCATCGCCGCCTACCGTCCCGGTGGTCAACCGCTGATTGTCACCGACATCGACGCCGTCCGGAACGTCGTCGAGCTGAACAGCGGCGACACCCTGTCCGCCGGCCAGCTCACCGCCGACGCCACCGAGGAGACCAAGCGACGGATCCAGATCCGCGAGGTGATCCGCGCACACCTGGACAAGGAGCGCGAGCTGCACGGGCGTGGCATCAAGGTGCTCTCGCTGTTCTTCATCGACCAGGTCGCAAAGTACCGGGACTACACCCGCGCGGACACACTGGGCGAGTACGCCCGCGCGTTCGAAACGGAGTACGCCACCGCCGTCGCGGACCACCTGGCCGAGCTGCCGCTCGACCCGGCGTACCGCGCTTACCTGGATTCGATCCCTGCACGGGACACCCACCAGGGCTACTTCTCCATCGACAAGAACAAGCGCCAGGTAGACGGCGAGATCAACAGAACCGGCGACGAGAAGGGGCAGTCCAAGGACGTCGACGCCTACGACCTGATCCTCAAGCACAAGGAACGACTGCTCTCCTTCCCCGAGAAGACCCGGTTCATCTTCTCGCATTCGGCGCTGCGTGAGGGCTGGGACAACCCCAATGTCTTCGTTATGGGCATGCTGAAGAAGAGCGACAACACCGTTTCCCGCCGCCAGGAGATCGGCCGGGGCCTGCGCCTGGCGGTCAACCAGCAAGGCGAGCGCATCACCGACGCTGCCATCGTGCACGACGTCAACGAACTCACCGTCGTCACCGACGAGTCCTACACAGCATTCGTCGACGGCCTGCAGAAGGAGATCAGCGACTCGCTTAAGGGCCGTCCCCGCGTCGCCTCGCAGGAGTACTTCACCGGCAAGACCATCCAGCTCTCGAGCGGGGCCAGCACCATCGAGCCGGCGCTGGCCCGGGCGATCTACAGGTACCTGCTGCAGAACGACTACCTCAACGACGACGACACCCTCTCCGAGGCTTACAAGGTCGCCCGCGCCGAGCACGCCGAGATCTCACCCAAGGATCCGGCGCTCGCCCCACCCGTGATCGACGCCGTCTGGCCCGTCGTCGACGCGCTGTACATCGACGTTCCCAGGCCCGACAACAGCCGCACGACCAAGCAGCTGCTGCCGAACAAGAACATTGACAAGGCCGAGTTCCTCGCGCTGTGGAACCAGATCAACCACAAGGCGATCTACCAGGTCGAGTTCGACTCCGCCGAGCTCGTCGCGAAGGCGGTGCGCGCCGTCGACGAGCACCTGACGGTCGACGCCCTGCAGTACGTCGTCGAACACGGCACGCAGAACGCCGAGCTGTCCGCTGAGACACTCGCATCGGGGGAAGGGTTCACCCGGACCCGCACCAGCAGCACGCTGGATACCCATCCGGCGGCGTCCGGGGTGCAGTACGACCTGATCGGTGAGATCGCGAAGAAGACCCAGCTGACCCGGCGCACCGTCGGTGCGATCCTGACCGGCATCCGGCCGGACACGTTCGCGAAGTACCCGAGGAACCCCGAGCAGTTCATCGCCCGCTGCGCCCGGTTGATCAGTGAGCAGAAGGCCACCGCGATCATCGAGCACCTGACCTACGACGTGCTCGACACCCGGTACGACCGGAGCATCTTCACCCAGAACCAGGGCCAGCTGCGCCTCGACACCGCCACTCCCACCCCGCAGCGGCACATCTACGACTACGTCGTCGCCGACTCGCAGGTCGAGCGCAGCTTCGTGACGGCTCTCGACACAAGCGACGAGGTGGTCGTCTACGCCAAGCTGCCCCGCGGCTTCGCCATCCCCACCCCGGTCGGCAACTACAACCCGGACTGGGCTGTCGCCTTCCATGAGGGCAGCGTCAAGCACGTCTACTTCGTCGCCGAGACGAAGGGCTCGCTGTCCACGCTGCAGCTGCGAGGCGTGGAAGAATCGAAGATCGAGTGCGCCCGCAAGTTTTTCGCGACGCTCAACGCGAAGGCGTCCGCCGACCAGGTGAGCTATGACGTCGTCACTGACTTCGCCCAGCTGCGGCAGCTCGTCGGATGACCGGCGACCCAATTCGGCCAATCCTCTTCGACGATCAGAAGCTGGCGGGGACCAGGCTCCGGTTGGTCATCGACTCCCAGCCTGACCTCCCCTCGTCGCGATGCCGGGGACGGCGCCCGCGACAGTCGACCTGCTGCGCCGGCCGCCGTTAGCAACTCTGGCGTCCGGATGTTCGGCGCCGACGACATCGCCGCGTCCGACCGCGTCCCCGCACCGCCCGACCCGACGAGCCTGTCGATCACCCGGGTGGATCCTTTGGGAGCGGTCGCTCCTCGGCCAGGAACGCCGATTCATGGTCGAGATCTACCTGCAGGTCCAGCTCGCGCATCCGCTTGCGCGCTCGCTGCCACTCGGCGCTCTCGCTCGTCGTGGGGCCGGGGATCTCGCCCCAATCGATGCGGTCTTGCCGGACCCAGTTGTGCAGTCCGGCCTCGCTGACGCCGAGCTCGACTGCGGCGCGGCTGATCCGTCTACCGGTCCGGAAAAGGGCAACGGCACGGGCACGGAACTCAGATGGATACGGTTTCAGCACGGCATGACCCTCCGCAGCAAGGCCGGAATCCCCAGACCTGTCGAGGCAACTTAGGCCTAGGGCAGGTCAAGGAGTCACCCGACCTGGGTCAATCCCCCAGGTGGCGCGTCCTGAGCAGAGCAGATGCATCCCACCCTGGGAGCCCTCCGGGGATCTTGATCGATCGTGGCGAACACCCTGCCACCGCGTGTAGCCCGAGCCCGGATGGGCGTGGCGACCTTGAATGCGCGGTGTACGTGGTGAGACTGCGCCGGTGATGGGTCAAGGCGGTCAGCCACCCAAACGCGACTGGGCAGGAATGGTCCGCGAGACGGTGGTTCAGGTGAGCGGAATCCTCCTGTTCCTTCTCTTCCTCGCGTGGTTTCTCGGAGCCTTCGGGTTCTAGCTCTCGCCTCCGAAGTTAAGGCCGGTAGTGCGCAGGGGTCATCGCGCCGGGTACCCGGTGGCGTCCGGCCGGGGGCGGCAGCGCGGCACGGCCTCGTTGCGAGGCAGCAGCTTTGCGGCCAGCACCAGCACCAGCCGGTCACCGCGGCGAGCAGCACCTGCGGCCGGAACAGCACCACTTGCGTAAACAGCGGCACGACGAGCAGCATCAGCGGCGGACTGTCCAGCCCGCCGGTCAGCACCGCCTGCACCGTCATGGCCAACTGCAGCAGCTGAAGGTGACGGCGCCGACGACCTTCGGCTGGCGGACCACGCCGGGCGCCGCAACACCCAGGACCATGCCGACCCCGGTCAACACGAACATGAGCAGCAGCCACGGCCCGTACCAGACCGACGCCCGCAGGGTCTTGCCGCCGAGCGCGATCCGAACAGGTGGCCATCGGCATGCGCTCGTGCATGTTCCCATGGCGACGCTGATCCGCGGCGCTGCCGCACAGCCACCCCAGCGCTGTCGACCGGAGCGACCTCTCGGCGGGAACGGGACCGGCTGGCATGGGACGTGGATCGACGCCGGTGACCCGGTGCCGCACCGCGCCAGCCCAACGGAGGACAGCGCCCCGCGACGGCGCCGGATCCGTCACACCCGCGGCGCCGGCCCGGCTCCCGCGCCCGTCCGTTATCGTCGGTGCATTCCCGTAACTCGTGTGTAACACCTGCGGCCGGCGTCCCCGGTAGAGCAAGGCGGCACGCCTGATCCGCCAGCAGAGGTCATGTTCCACACGCGCTCATCGAGCTACGAGCTCATCCGGCACGCCGGGCTCTCCTACTTCCCGATCGCCTTCATCGCCCGGCTGCCGTTCGCGATGATGACCGTCGGGGTACTCACCCTCGTTGTCGCGGAGCGCGGGTCGGTGACCCTCGGCGGGCTCAACTCCGCCGCCGCCGGCATCGGCACCGCGCTCGCCGGGCCGCTGCTCGGCGCCGCCGCCGACCGGTTCGGCCAGCGCCGGGCCCTCGTCCCCGTGGGGCTGGCCAACGCCGCCCTGCTCGGTGCCTTCCCGTTCCTGGTCGCGAGCACCGCCCCGAACCTCGTCGTCCTCGCGCTCTCGGTGCTGATCGGTGCCACGGCACCGCAGATCGCCCCGATGTCCCGCACCCGGCTGGTCGCCATCGTCCGCCGCACGGTCGGGGGGAACCGGCGGGAGAAGGTGCTGAACGGCACCATGGCCTACGAGTCCGCCGCCGACGAGACGGTGTTCATCGTCGGCCCCTTCCTCGTCGGGCTGCTCGCCACCGCCTTCGCCCCGGAGTTGGCCATCGGCGGCGCAGCGGTGCTCACGCTCGTGTTCGTCACCTGGTTCGCCCTGCACCCCACCGGCCGGGTCTCCCCCGGCACGGCCTCGGGGCGGACGGCGGCACAGGCGCCCGCCCGGGAGCTCGCCCGCTTCCCGCTGCTCACCGTGGTCGCCGGCACCCTCGGCATCGGCCTCTTCTTCGGCGCCATCCTCACCTCGCTCACCGGGTTCCTCGCCGCCGACGGCAGCGGCGACAGCGCCGGCCTGCTCTACGGCGTCATGGGCATCGGGTCGGCCGCGTTGGCGCTCGGGACGGCGGCCTTCCCGGTGCGCTTCAGCCTGCCGGCGCGGTGGCTCGTGTTCGGGTCGCTGCTGCTCGCCGCCGCGGTCGCCTACGCGTGCGCGCGCTCGGTCCCCGCGCTCGTCGTCGCCCTCGCGGTCCTCGGCTGCGGCATCGGTCCGACCCTGGTCACCCAGTACAGCCTCGCCGCGAAGCTCAGCCCGGCCGGCCGGTCCGCGACCACCATGACGATGCTCGGGTCCGCGGTCGTCGTCGGCCAGGCGGTCTCGTCCGCGGGAACCGGCGTCGTCGTCGACCGGCTCGGTGCGGGCACCGCGCTCGCGCTGCCCGCCGTCGCCGCCGCGTTCGTCGTCGCCGCCGGCCTCGCCCACGTCGCGTCGACGCGACGGGTCGAGCAGCCGGAGCCGGTCGCCGCCTGAACCCGTCCCACGCCGCACGGGACCTGGACGCTCATCCGAGTGACGACAACGCCTTGCTCGCACATCTTCCTACAAGTGCGAATAAGGTTCAGGCATGTTCGCGGATGATTGGCCGCGGGTCGGGGCGCGAGAGGTGGGGTGGCGGCCCAGCCTGCCCGACGACGTCGTCCCTCGCGCCGTACGTCTGCGCCATGTCGGCCCGTACCGCGCCGCCGTCGTGCCCCGGATCTCCGACCGGCACCCGGTGCTCGACCCGTCCGTGCAGAAGGCGGCCGAGGAGGCCGTCAGCGAGATCGCCCGCTTCGACGCGCGCACGGGTGCCGACCGCACCCCGTTCGCGGCCGTCCTGCTGCGCACCGAGTCCGCCTCCTCGTCCCGGATCGAGCAGCTCACCTCCGGCGCGAGGGCCATCGCGGTCGCCGAGCTGGGCGGGCCGTCCACCCGCAACGCCGAGGCCGTCGTCGGCAACGTGCATGCCATGCAGGCAGCCCTCGACCTGGCCGCCGAACCGACCCCGGATGCGATCCTGGCCATGCACGGCGCCCTGCTGCGCGACAGCGCACCCGACATCGCCGGGCGATGGCGTACGGCGCAGGTGTGGGTCGGGGGCGACTCCCACGGACCACACGGCGCCGAGTACGTCGCCCCGGTCGCCGACGAGGTCCCCGACCTGGTCGAGGATCTCGCCCGTTTCGCCCGCCGGGAGGACGTCCCCGGCCTGGTGCTCGCCGCCATCGCGCACGCCCAGTTCGAGACCATCCATCCCTTCCCGGACGGCAACGGCCGGGTGGGCCGCGCCCTGGTGCACGCCCTGCTCCGGCACCACGGCATCACCCGGTCGGTCACCGTGCCGGTCTCGGCGGGGCTGCTGACCGACGTCGACGGCTACTTCGCGGCCCTGACCGCCTACCGGGGCGGCGATCCGAACGCCGTCGTCACCGCCTTCACCCGGGGCACGCTCGCTGCCCTCACCAATGCGGCCGCCCTGGTCCAGGAGCTCCGCGCGATCCGGGCCGGGTGGCAGGACACCGTCCGGGCCCGGGCCGACGCCGGCGCCTGGCGGGTGGCCGACCTCCTGCTGCGGCAACCCGTACTCGATTCCCCGCTCGTCGGCCGCGAGCTGGGCGCACCACCGCAGAACGCCGTGCGCGTCCTGGCACCGCTGATCGAGGCCGGCGTCCTCACCGAGTTCACCGGCCAGAAGCGGAACCGGATGTGGCAGGCAAGGGAGGTGCTCGACGCGCTGGACGCCTTCGCCACCCGGGCCGGGCGGCGATCGGTGGGCTGACGACATCGGCTATTGACAGCCCCACTATCGATAGCGAAACTATCGCCGTGCGCATATCGGAGCTCGCCACCCGCAGCGGCGTCAGCGCGGCGTCCATCAAGTGGTACGCCCGCGAAGGTCTACTGCCGGCCGGCGAGCGCACCGGCTACAACCAGACCAAGTACGGCGAGGAGCACCTGGCCCGCCTGCAGCTGATCCGGTCACTGATCGAGGTGGGCGGGCTCAGCGTCGCCGCCGCGCGCGACGTGCTGTCCGCCGCCGACGACCCGGCCCACCCCTTCGGCGACACCCTGGGCATCGCGCAGGCCTCGCTCCCCCGCTCGACCACCCCACCGACGGCGGAGTCGCTGCAGCAGGTGAAGGATGCCGCCTGGGCACAGGGGTGGGAGGTCTTCGACGACAACCCCGGCCTCCCGGCGGCCGCCGCCGTGCTCGACCGCTATCGCGCACTGGGCCGCGAGGACCTCACCGCCGCACTGCCGGGCTACCTCCAGTCCGCGGAACTCGTCGCCGCCGCCGACCTGGACTGCATCACCAAGAACATCGACGCAGGCCCAGCGACGGCGGCCCAGACCGTCGTCGTCGGCACCGTGCTCGGTGACGCACTGCTCGCCGGACTGCGCCGGATGGCCCAGGCCAGCGAGTCCCACCGCCGGTTCGGACCCACCCCCGGGAGCCCGTCGTGACCGTCCTCGACCACCGACCGACCGCCACCCCCGCGCCGTTCACCCGGCCGGCGAACCGCCCCCTACTGGCCCTCGCCGCGCTGATGGCCGTCACAGCCGTGGTCACCGCCGTCCTCGCGGTCGTCGACCCGGTGCAGATCGTGGGGCGCAACGGCTGGCTCAAACCGCTGAAGTTCGCCATCTCCATCGGCATCTACGCCGTCACCATCGCCTGGCTGCTCGACCGGCTGCCCGAGCGCCGCCAGCGGGCCGGCCGGATCGTCGCCGGGGTGATCACCGCGGCACTGGTCGTCGAGATCGTGATCATCACCGGCGCGGTCGCCGCCGGCACCACCAGCCACTTCAACGTCTCCTCCCCGCTGGCCACCACGCTGTGGGCCACCATGGGGACGGCGATCGCGGTCGTGTGGCTGGTCACCCTGGTCCTCGCGGCGCTGCTGTGGCGCAGTCCGGACGACGCCGCCCGGCAGCTCGCCATCCGGGCCGGTCTGGTGCTCGGACTGGCCGGCATGGCGGTGGCCTTCCTCATGACGACGCCGACGCCCGAGCAGCTCGACGGCTTCGCCGGGGTGGCCGGCGCACACGCCGTCGGCGTTCCGGACGACGGCCCGGGCCTGCCCCTGCTGGGCTGGAGCACCACCGGCGGCGACCTGCGCGTGCCGCACTTCGTCGGCATGCACGCCCTGCAGGCCCTACCACTGCTGACGCTCGCGCTGGAGGCGCTGGCCCGCCGGCTGCCCGCACTGGCCGATCCGGGCACCCGGTTCCGCGTCGTCGCCGTCGTGTCGGGGGGCTACGCCGCCCTGCTGGCGCTGCTCACCCTGCAGGCGCTCGCCGGCATCCCGGTCACCGAGCCACTGGGGTTCCTGGGCTGACGCCTGACGACGACATCCCGGGACCAGGCGTCCCGACGCTCGCCCACGGCCCAGCGGCACTCAAGGCCAGCTCGTCACTAGCCGATACCTTATCTGACGGATAAGCTTCTGCAGACCGTTGGAGGAATCATGGCCGAGCTGCCCGAGGCGATGACGCGCGCGCCGCTGCGCACCGTCCGGCCGCAGGACCTCGCGACCGTCTACACGCAACCCAACGTCCAGCTGGCCCGGCTGACCCGACAGGGACGGGTCCGCCGAGCCGCCCCCGGCATCTACTACGCCCTACCCGACGACCAGGACACTGCCTGGCTGCCCACCCTCGAAGCACTGGCCGCGGGCACAGCAACCGCCCTGTACGGCGAGCGGGTCCCCGTCCTCATGCACCTGACCGCGGCCCGGTTGCACGGCGCCCTGCCCCGCGCGATCACCCGGGCGATGGTCGCCGTCCCCGCCCAGCACCGCCCGCTTCGGGTGCTCGACCGCCCGGCCGGCGTGATTACGTTCGTGACCCGGGACGTCGACGCTCTCGATGCGACGCTCGTGCGCACCGATCTGGGCCCGGCGCTCGTCACCACCCCGGAGCAGACCGTGCTGGACCTGACCAAGCGGCCCACCCTCGGCGACATGCCCGGCGAAGCCCAGGCCGCCGTGCGCACCCTGCTCCCGCGGTGCGCACCGGAGCGCCTGGACCAACTGGCGCGAAACCAGCGCATGGTGCGGACGTTGCAGCGGCTGCGCACCGACCACCCGCAACCGGAGCTGGAGCCATGACCCGGGGCCGTCCGGCCCGGCGAAGCCTCGATCCTGCCGAGCTACGGCACGTCCGAGAGCAGTTCGGCGTCGCTGACGAGCAGGTGCTCCGCGACCACGCCGTCAGCCATGTGCTGGCGGCCCTGTCCCGCGCGGACCTCGTCGACGACCTGGTGTTCATCGGCGGCACCGCACTCTCCCGCACCTTCCTGCCGCACCTGCGCCTCAGCGAGGACATCGACCTGATCACGTCCGCCCCGCGCAGGGACGTCGGCCGGAGCATCGAGAGCGCGGTGGCCGCCGGTCTGCGGCGCACGCACGGGAGCGTGGCCTGGGCGCCCGCCCTCGCCGACACCCGGGGCGCCGATTCCAGCGTGCTGGTGGTCGGGGACTCGATCCACATCCGCGTGCGCGGGGGACGTCCGGCCGTGGATGTTCTCGCGTCCTCCCACGGAGGGCGAGTGGCTCGCCGCCCTGGCTCATCAGGGACGCATCGAAGTCGGTGCGGCCGTGGCACTGAACGAGGTCGCCGCCCACTGGGCCCGCGCCGTGTCCTCCCCCGACGACTGACCACCACCGGGCCGGCCTGCTCGCCGAGCCACTGAAATCTCTGCGCTGGCGGCGCGCCCAGGACGAGCGGAAGCAGCGCGCTCCCGACGCCTTCCGCGAGGAGGAACCGCGCCCGTAGCGTCGGCGCCGTGAGCTACGACGCCCTGGCCGAGAGCGTCCGGCTGCTCGGAGGCGCGCCGCCGGCCAGCCACACAAGGCTGAGCCGGCGGGTCCGGCACCTGCCGCTGGCCGTGGACCGGGACGGCGACGTCGCCGTCACGATGTTTCTGCGCCGGGGTGTCAGCGGCGTCCCGCTGCTCGAGACGCACAGCCTGGAGCGGACCGACGGCGGCTGGCGGCCGCTCGGCGGCGGCGGTGGCCCCGGCCACCAGGCGACCGAGGCCCGTCCACGGCTGGCCGACCTGGGCAGCCCGGCGGTGGGCTACGGCGGCGGTGGCACCGCGCGGACCTCGACCGGCCGGCTCCGGCGCCCGGCCCGCTGGGTCTGGTGGGCGGAGCTGCGCGTGGCCGAGGAGGCCGCCGTCCTGCGCGTCGACGACCGGCTGGTGCCGGTGGCCGCGCACGGCTGCGCGGTCGTCGTCTGGACGCGGCGGCCGCCCCGGGTCACCGCGCTGGACCCGGCGGGCGCAGTGGTCGGGCCGATCCCGATCCGTCCGGCCGGGTACCGGACCGGCCGGTAACGACCGCGGGCCTCCCGGGAACGCTGCCGCTGACCCGAACGTCGCAGGACGCCGATAGCGTCCGGCCATGACCTCCTGGCCGATGGACCGTGGCGTGCTGGAACTGGGCGACCTGCCGGTCGAGCGGGGCGGCACGATCCGCGACGCCCGGCTGTCCTGGCAGGCCCACGGAACGCTCAACGCCGCCCGGGACAACGTGATCGTCTACCCGTGCAGCTTCGGCGCGACGTCGGACGACCTCGCCTGGCTGATCGGCCCCGACGGCGTGCTCGACCCGACGCGCTGGTTCGTCGTCGTCCCGGATCTGTTCTCCAACGGCCGATCCAGCAGCGCCTCGCAGGACGACGACTACCCGGCGGTCGTGACGCCGGCCGACAACGTGCGCGCGCAGCACCGGCTGGTCACCGAGCACATCGGTGCCTCCACCGTCGCCGCCGTCTACGGCTTCTCGATGGGCGGGATCCAGGCCTACCACTGGGCCGCGCTCTACCCCGAGGAGGTGCAGCGGGCGATCGTCGTCTGCGGCAGCGCCCGCACCGCCGACCACAACAAGGTGTTCCTGTCCGGCCTGCTGCGCGTCCTGGAGGCCGCCCCCGAGCACCGGGGCGGCGGCCGCTTCTCCGCCGAGCCGCAGGCCACCCTGCGCGCCTTCGCCCACGTCTACGCCGGCTGGGGGCTGAGCCAGGACTTCTACCGGCAGGGCCTCTACCGCACCGCGCTGGGCGCCCCCGACCTGGAGGCGTTCCTGCGCACCGACTGGGAGGGGCGGTTCACCCTCGCCGCGGCCGATCTGTACGCCGAGCTGCAGACGTGGCTGCACGCCGACATCAGCGCCGGCGGCGACCTGACCGGCGCACTGCAGGCCATCCGCGCCCGCGTGCTGCTGCTCCCGAGCGAGACCGACCTGTACTTCCGGGTCGCCGACAACGCCGCCGAGCTCCCGCACCTGGCCGCGGCCGAGCTGCGCCCCATCCCCAGCGTGTGGGGGCACCGCGCCGGCAACCCCAGCACCAACCCGGCCGACCTCGCCTTCCTGCGCGCCGCCGTCCGGGAGTGGCTGGACACCTGATTGCCAGGTGCCCGGTCCGGGGAACGGTGCGGGCATGACCGACTTCGTCCACGCCTTGGCCGCCCGGCAGCTCGCCGACTACCGGGCCGGCACGCCGGGCACGTTCTTCGCCGACCCCGGCCGGCCCCCGCTCAGCCTCGACGAGGCCTACCGGGTGCAGGGCGAGGTGGCGGCGCTGCGCGCTCCGGAGGAGCAGGTGGTCGGCTACAAGGTCGGGTGCACCGGGCCGGGCACCCGCGCGCAGTTCGGCCTGGACGGACCGATCCGCGGTTTCCTGTACGACACCGAGCTGCACCCCACCGGCAGCGAGATCTCCTCCGCCGCCCACGACGGGCTGGCGATCGAGGGCGAGCTGGCCGTGCGCCTGGGCGACGACGGCCGGATCGCCCGGGTCCTCCCCGTGATCGAGCTGCACAACTACGTCTTCCGCGGTCAGCCGCCGACGCTGCAGGAGCTGGTGGCCAACAACGGCATCCATGCCGGCGTGGTGCTCCCACCCCCGGCGGCAGAGCTGCCGTGGCACGACGACGAGCCGTTGACCGGGCGGCTGACCGTCCGGATCGACGGGGCCCGCGTCGAGGAGGGGCCGATGGACGGCGTCCCCGGCGGGCCGGCCGGGTCGGTGCGCTGGCTGGCGCGGCAGCTGGCCGACTCCGGCCTCTCCCTGCGCCCCGGCCAGCTGATCCTCACCGGCACGCCGCTCGGGCTGATCCGGGTACGACCGGGTGCGCACCTCGAGGTGAGCGCCGAGGGTCTGGGCACCGTCGAGGCCACGATCGGCGCCTGAGCCGGTCCGCGGTCAGCCGGCCGACGCCGCTCGGCCAGACTGCCCACCATGGACCTCGAGGCCTTCTACCTCCCGCTCGGCGACAACCGCTTCACCCCGACCCGGGCCACCGAGAGCCCCTGGGACCACAGCGCCCAGCACGGCGGACCGCCGTCGGCACTGCTCGCCCACCTCGCCGCCGACGCCGCCCGGGCAACCGGTGCAGGCCACCGCGCGGCGCGGATCAGCGTCGACTTCTTCGGCGCGATCCCCCGCCGCGAGCTCACCGTCGAGGTCTCCCCCGTCCGGCCGGGTCGCCGGATCGACCTCACCGAGGCGGTGATGACCGTCGAGGGCCGCACCGTCGCCGTCGCCCGGGTCTGGTCGCTGTCCGTCGGGCCGACGCCGCCGGTCGTCACCGAGCTGACGCCGCCGCCCCCGGTCCCCGAGGAGTCCGCCCAGGTGCTGCCCGACCTCACCGACTGGGGCTTCGGGCAGGCCCTCGACTGGCGCTACACCGCCGGCTCCCCGCACCAGCCCGGCGCGGCCGACGTGTGGACCCACGTCCGCGTCCCGCTCATCGCCGGCCGGCCGCTCACCGGACTCGACCGCACCCTCATCGCCGCCGACGCAGCCAACGGCATCTCCGCCGAGCTCCCGATCGACAGCTGGTGGTCCATCCCACCGGGCATGACCACCCACCTGACCCGCGAGCCCGACGGCGAATGGGTGCACCTGGCCGCCCGCACCCAGATCGCCGCCGACGGCATCGGCCTGTGCCACGGCACGCTCGCCGACGCCCGCGGATCGATCGGCGAGGTGTCCCAGCCGCTGCTCGTCCGAGCCCGCTGACGGGCCACCACCGGGAAGCCGGTCACGCTGCCCGGGCGGACTGCCGAGAACCGGATCATGTGGACGCGAAAGGGCCGCCCCAGCCAGGACGACGTGCCACCGGCCACCGGTGACCTCGAGGGCTGGCTGCACGACCTGACCGGCGGCGAGACCACCGTGCGCCGGCTCCGCAAGCGGCTGGACGCCGAGCGCATCCCGGCCAACGAGGTCCGCCCGGCCTGCTGCGCCTCGCCGGCCGACCACCCCGGCCACCAGCCGGTGCAGCGCACCGCGTAGTCACGCCGGGCGCACTCGTCAGAGACCGGCGGCCGCCGGCAGCGCGGTCAGCGACGCCACCAGCTCATCCACCGGCTGCGGCCGGCCGAACAGGTAGCCCTGCGCCATCGGGCAGCCCAGCGCGGTCAGCGTGCGGGCCTGCTCCCCGGTCTCCACGCCCTCGGCGATCAGGGTCAGGTCCAGCGCGTCGGCCAGCGCCATCACGCTGCGCAGCAGCCGGGCCCGCCGGCTGGACGTGGTGATCGTCGAGACGAACGAGTTGTCCAGCTTCAGGTAGTCGGTGGGCAGCGTGTCCAGCCGGGACAGCGCCGAGTAGCCGGTGCCGAAGTCGTCGATCGCCACCTGCAGGCCGTGCTCCCGCAGCGCGTGCAGCGCCCGCACCGAGCGGGTCGACTCGGCCTCCACGAGGCTCTCGGTCACCTCCACCACGGTCCGCTCGGCCGGCCAGCCCGTCTCGGCGAGGACGGCGAGCACCCGCTCCGGGAAGTCGGCGTCGTCCAGCTCCAGCCCCGACACGTTGACCGTCAGGAACAGCTCCCGCCCGGTCGCCTCGCACAGCGACCGGGCATCCCGGCACGCCACCGCCCAGACGAACGCGCCCAGCGCACCGATCAGCCCCTCCTGCTCGGCGATCGCGACGAACTCTCCCGGCGGCACCGGCCCCCGGTCGGGATGAGTCCAGCGCACCAGGGCCTCGACCCCGGCCACCTCGCCGTCCGCCAGGGTGACGACCGGCTGGAAGTGCACGGCCAGGCCCGACCCCGGCCCGCCCGCCAGCGCCGCGACCAGGTCGCGGGCCAGCGGGCTGTAGCCCCCCGCATCAAGCTCGCTCCGGCCACGCCCCAGCGACTTGACCCGGTACAGCGCCGAGTCCGCCCGCCGCATCAGCTGCGCCGCCGAGTCACCGGACTCCAGCTCGGCCACGCCCACCGAGGTGCCGATTCCCGGCAGCGCCGCCCGCAGCTGCTCGACCGACGCCAGCGCCTGCCCGCCGTCCAGCCCGGGCAGCAGCAGCGAGAACTCGTCGCCGCCGTGCCGGGCGAGGACCGCGCCGGGCGGCAGCAGCGGCGTCCAGGTGCGGGCCACCGCGCGGAGCATCTCGTCACCCGCCGCGTGCCCACGGGTGTCGTTGACCATCTTGAAGTGGTCGAGGTCGACCAGCGCCGCCGACAGCGGTTCACCGGTGCGCACTGCCGTCCGCACCGCGACGTCGAGCGCCTCGTCGAAGCCGCGCCGGTTCATCAGGCCGGTGAGCGCGTCCTCACTGGCGCTGGCGGCCCGGCGGGCCAGGACGCCCACGACGCCGGCCACCCCCAGCACCAGGATCCCGAGGACGACGGCCGGCCCGATCGCCACGTCACCCCGCAGCACCACGACGACGGCGCCGATGACCAGCAGCTCGACCAGGTAACCCGCGGCCCACACCGGGGCGAAGAAGAGGAAGGAGTTCATCGAGGCGAACGCCGTCAGCGCCAGCACCGCCACCGCGCCGTCGATGGTCGGCGCGATCAGGGCGAACAACCCGATACCAACCAGGCCGGAGGCGATCAGCGCGTGGAAGAAGCCGCGCGGAACACGGTCGCCCCAGCGCATGATCGCCACGCCCAGCCCCATCGTGACCGGCGCGATCGCGACCACCCCCGGATGGACGGCGGCCAGCCCACCCGGCGAGCCGAGAACCAGCACCACTGCCGCCAGGCCACCCAGCGCGGTGAGCAGTCCGGCGGTCCGGGCGATCACCCGCGGGGTGGCCACCTCCGGCGCCGTCCAGCTGATCCGCATACCCAGGACATCGAACGCCGGGCGCCCGCACTGCAGCGGACCCACCGGGAACCGCCGCGGTTTCCCTCCATCGGGTGGCCCCGAGCCGGCTCAGCGGTCCGTCGACCCGTCAGGCCGTCGGCGCCCAGCCCAGCGCCGGGCCGAGTTTCGTGGCGATGTCGGTGAGGAGCTGCTCGTAGTCGTCGGCCGCGAAGCTGAACGGCAGCGCGAACACCACCTCGCGCACCTCGCGGAACGCGGCGTCCGCGTGCAGCTGCGCGGCGATCTCCTCCGACGTCCCGATCAGGTCGCGGGCGAACAGCAGCCGCGCCGGGCCCTGCGGCGACCGCGTCCGCGGCGTGCGGGCATCGACGTACGCCGCGTACCTCTCCCGCTGCTCGGTCGACGCCGAGTCGGTCGGGATCACCACCAGCCCCTGCGACGCCCGGGCCGCCTCCCCCGCGGGGTGCGCCACCCGGAACGCCCGGATCTGCGCCGCCTGGATCGCGGCGAAGTCCACCGAGTTCCCCTCGGCCTTCACCACGCTGGAGGTCAGCAGGTTCATCCCCTGCTCCCCCGCCCAGCGCGCCGAGCGCTCCGACCCGCCCCCGTACCAGATGCGCGAGCGCAGCCCGGGCGAGTGCGGCTGCACCCGGTCCGACCACTCCTCCACCACGCCCTCCATCCCGCGGAACGTCGACGCCGGCGCCCCCTCGACCAGCCGCAGCAGCCGGGCCACCCGCTCGTAGGAGAAGTCCTCGACGTCGGCCGTGTCCGGGTACAGCGCCGCCCGCACGTCCTCCCAGTGCATCGGCGGCCCCACCGACACCCCCGGGTTCAGCCGCCCGCCGCTCAGCACGTCCACCGTCGCCAGGTCCTCGGCCAGCCGCAGCGGGTTCTCCCACGCCAGCGGGATCACCGCCGTCCCCAGCTCGATCCGCGACGTCCGCTGCGTCGCCGCCGCCAGCACCGCCACCGGCGAGCTGATCCCGTACTGCAGGTGCCGGTTGCGCACCCAGGCGCTGGCGAACCCCAGCCGCTCCCCCAGCTCGATGATCTGCAGCGTCGCCTCGTGCCCGGCGCGCGGGTCGCCCTCGTCGAACAGTCCGATGGTCAGGAAGCCCAGCTTCTCCAGCGGTTCCCCAGGCAGCGGCATGCGCTGATCATCCCCGAACCCGCCCAGGGCTCCCCCGAGCCGGTCAGACCCCCAGGTGCGCCAGCGCCTGCAGCAGCAGCGCGCTCTGCCCGTTCGCCAGCTCGGCGAGCACGGCGGGCTCCCGGGCCTCGTCGGGTGTGAACCAGGTCAGCTGCAGCGCGTCCTGCTGCGGAGCGCAGTCCCCCTCGACCGGCACCACGTAAGCCAGCGACACCGCGTGCTGCCGCGGGTCGTGGAACGGCGTCACCCCCGGCGTCGGGAAGTACTCGGCGATGGTGAACGGCTGCGGCGCGGGCGGAACCCGGGGCAGCGCGAGCGGGCCGAGGTCCTTCTCCAGGTGCCGCAGCAGCGCCGACCGAACCCGCTCGTGGTAGCGCACCCGCCCCGACACCAGGGACCGTTTCACCTGCCCGTCCTCACCGATGCGCAGCAGCAGGCCGACCTTGGTGACGGTGCCCTGCTCGTCCACCCGCACCGGCACCGCGTCGACGTAGAGGATCGGCAGCCGCTCGCGCGCGGCGTCCATCTCCTCACGGGAGAGCCAGCCATGGTCGGTCGCCGTCGTCGCCTCGGTCATGTGCCCTGTCTAACCGATGCGCGCCCGCCGGCCGACGACGCCTCCCCGACCGGGGCGCAGGTCACGACCGCGGCCGGCCGATCCCGCTGGCATAGAGCACGGCCAGCACGGCCCCGGGTGGACCGGCCACGTAGAGCCACCACGGGTGCAGGACGTCGCCGGTGGCGAGCGAGACGGTGCCCCAGACCACCACGTTGATGGCGACGGCGCAGGCCCAGATGATCGTCAGGACGCGCATCGCCGTTCCCGCGTCCCCGTCGGAGAACACCGGACGGCGGCCCGGCGGAGGCGGCGGTTCCGGAAGGTCGGCGGTGACCCGGACCAGCTCGCCGCGGGTGCGCGACGCCCACACCGACTGCACCCGGGCATCGAACTCGTGCAGGTTCAGCTGCCCGTCGCCCACTGCCAGGCGCAACCGCTCCTGCACGGCGGCCCGCTCGGCGTCGGACACCCGCAGCTCGTCGGGGCGCACGGGATCGGTCACGCGCGGAATCGTCGCACCGGACGCCACCCTCGTGTGCGCGGCCGCCCGACGGGTCGCGCCCTGGTGGCCGTCGGGCTTCGCGGCTCGGCCGCTCGGACAGGTCGATCAGCCGACTTCACTGCGGCGCATCGCTGAGCCCGTCCGCAGCGGTGCCCTCCCACGCGGTCTGCTCACCCGAGGTCTCCCACTCGTCCCGGGCCGCGGCGTAGTCCTGCTCCAGCTCTGGCTGCCGCAGCAGCTGAAGGGCGCGCCGGATTACTGCCGACCGGCTCGTCAGCCCCGAGGTCCGGGCGTACTCGTCCAGCACCGCCACGTCCTCGTCGGGCAAGCTGATACACAGCCTCACGCGGCGATGCTATTGCGGTAGCACCGGGACGGCGGTGCTTGTGCGGCCGCACGCACCCCCCGAGCACTACTGCTCGGCGACATTCACCCCACCACCACCAGCTCGTGCGGCAGCCGGTGCAGCACCTCGTGGCCCGTCGCGGTGATGACCACGAGGTCCTCGATCATGACCGCGCCGGTGTCGGAGGAGTACGCCGGGGTCTCGACCGCGAAGACCATGCCCGGCTCGATGAGCCGCTCCTCGGTCCGGCTCAGGAACGGCGGCTCCTCGTGGAAGGTGTCCAGGCCGACCGAGTGCCCGTAGTGCCCGCGGGTGAAGCGCGGGAATCCGTTGAGCCGGATGTGTGACTGAGCGGCCTCGAAGACCGCCCGCACCGGCTCGCCCGGCCGGAGACGCTCCCTGGCCAGCTCGTGTGCCTCGAGCAGCACGCGGTAGAGCCGCTGGGCGGCCGGCCGGATCTCCCGGAAGCTGAACGTGCGACCGCCGTCCCCCCGGTAGCCGTCCACGGTCGTGCCGCAGTCGAACTTGATCAGGTCGCCCGGGACGAGCCCGACGCCCTGCTCGGAGTCCACCCCGATGGCCGTGGTGGCACCGACCGCGGGCAGCACCCAGTGGTCGGTGAAGCCGGCGTACCGGTCGGTCCCCATGGCCGCCTGGGTGACCCCCAGGGCGTAGCGGTGCCGCATGTCCAGTGCCGTCATGCCGGGCTGCGCGGCGTTCGCGGCGAACGTCATACCGGCCTCGGAGAGCTCCGTCGCCCGGCGCAGCGCCTCGATCTCGAAGTCGTGCTTGATGCTCCGGAGCTCGTAGACGTCCTCGGTCATGTCGACCAGGTCGACGTCGGGCGCGAAACCGGCGATCCGTCGCACCGTGTCCTGCAGCACGTACCGCATGTCCGTACCGATGCGGGCACCGAGCAGACCCCGGTCGGCGAGGGCGCTGCGCAGCATCGCGTCCTGCTCGTCCTCGGAGAACTGCGCCGGCCGCGGGACGTCGGCGTCCGGCCCCGCACCCACCTGCAGGTCGGCCGCGCTGCGCAGCTCGACCCAGACCCGGAACGGGCGGACGTCGGCGATACCGGAGACGCGCCGAGCCTGCTCGGCCTCGAAGTCGCTGATGATCATCGCCGGCTCGAGCGCCGGGTCGGCCGGCACGAGGACCAGCACCGTGCCGAGCATGCGCCAGGGCCACTCGGAGAGGAAGTAGCTCTGGAAGCCGCTCGTGTAGTGCACGTTGGACGGGGTGTACGCGAGGTAGGCGTCCACCCCCAGCTCGTGGCAGCGGCGCCGGATGTCGTCGAGGATCTGCGCACGCACCGGGGTGGTCGCCCCGGGCCGCGCCGTCACCGCGACTCCACGGTACGGACGATCTGCGGCGTCCCGGTCTCGTCGAACCGGACGACGTCGAACAGACCGATCTCCGGCTCACCGACGTCGGTGAAGTCCAGTGGTCCGGAGACCCCGTTGTAGTCGATGTCGGTGCCGGCGGCGATCAGCTCGGCGCAGTCGGCGAACGTCCCGCACTCCTCCCCGTCCCGGGTCACCGACTGCATCGCCCGGGCGATGTCGCCCGGGGCGTCGCTGCCGGCCTGCAGCGCGGACAGGGCGATGGTGATCACGCAGTCGTAGTGGTACGGCGTGAAGTTGGTGATCGACACCTGCGGCTTGCTCGCCACCAGCCGGTCCAGGAAGGCGGGGTCGTTCTGCGAGGAGGCCTGGGTGGCCTGCATGCCCTCCAGCACCCCGGGGTCGGACTCGCTGACCGCCGAGCCGAGGGAGCCCAGCGACATGCCGTCGGTGCCGAAGACCCGCACGTCGGCGGGCCCCAAGCCGTTCTCGATGAGGCTGCGCAGCAGCGTGGTGCCCTCCTGGAAGGCGATCACCACGACGGCGTCGGGTTCGGCGGCGGCCACCTCGGCCACCTCGGCGGAGAACGTGGTGGCCGCCGGGTCGTACGGCACGTTGGCCACGACCTCGGCCCCCTCGTTCTCCAGCTGCTCGATCACCGACTGGGAGAGGCTCTGGCCGTAGTCGTCGTTGCGGACGACCACTGCGACCCGGGATGCACCTTCGCCGATGACGGCCTGGGCGAGCACCGGGCCCTGCCGGGTGTTCGCCGGGATGGTCCGGAAGTAGAGGCCCTTGTCCGGGTAGCCGGTGAAGGTGGCGCTCGTGTTGGCCCCGGCGCACTGCACAGCTCCGGCGCCGGTGATCCGGTCGAGCACCGAGAGCGAGATCGCGGAGGAGACCGGGCCGATGATGGCGTCGACGCCCTCGCCGAGCAGCCGGTCGACGGTCTGCCCGGCCACGGTCGGGTCCCCGGCCTCGTCGCCGCCGGACAGCGTCACCGGTTGGCCGAGGACACCGCCGGCCGCATTGACGTCCTCCACGGCCAGCTGGGTCGCCGCGATGACCCCGACGCCGAGGCCGGAGAGCGGGCCGGTCTCGGCGAGGACGTAGCCCAGGTCGAGTTGACCGTCCCCAGGCCGGGAGGACTCGACCTCGGGGGCGGGGCCGTCGCTCGACGCGCTGGGAGCGGCGGTGCCGGAGCCCTCGTCCTCGGCGGGGTCGGAGCCGCCGGAACACGCGGTGACGCTCAGGGCGAGCGCCCCCGCCAGCACGGTGATCGGGAACGTGCGAGTCCTCACGAGGCCTCCTGGAACGTCAGCGGGACCGGAGTGGTCCGGGCCCAGCGTTCACCGGCCGGTGTGAAACCGTCCAATACCGAGTGACGCCCTTGTGATATGGGCGCTGTATCAATGCCTTGTGGACCTCCGCCATCTGCGCTACTTCCTCGCGGTCGCCGAGGAGCTGCACTTCGGGCGTGCCGCCGCACGCCTGCACATCGCCCAGCCGCCGTTGAGCCAGCAGATCCAGCGACTGGAGCGGGAGCTGGGCCTCAAGCTGTTCGAGCGGGACCGGCGGCACGTGCGGCTCACCCCCGCCGGGGAGGTGCTGCAGGTGGAGGCGCGACGCACCCTGGCGCAGGCCGACCGGCTCCTCGACGTCGCAGCGGACGTGCGGACGGGTGGGTTCGGCCGGGTCCGCGTGGGGTTCGTCGGTTCGTCGCTCTACGGGCAGCTGCCCGCACTGCTGCGTGCGGTGCGGCAGCAGGCCCCCCAGGTCACGCTGTCCGCCGTCGAGCTGGAGTCCGGCCCGCAGCTGGCCGGGCTCATCGAGGACACGCTGGACCTGGGCGTGCTCAGGCCGCCGGCCTCCACGCCGTCGCTCGCGGTGCAGGTGATCGAGGAGGAGGAGCTCGTCGCCGCGCTGCCGGAGGACCATCCCCTCCCGGTGGGGCGGCCGGTCGCCCTCGCCGACCTGGCGGAGGAGCCGTTCGTGCTCTTCACCCGGGAGCACGGGGAGGGCTTCTGGCAGGTGGTGGTGCAGGCCTGCGGCCAGGCGGGCTTCTCGCCGAACATCGTGTTCAACGCCGAGCACGTGCACACCATGGTCGGCCTGGTGGCCTCGGGCATGGGGGTGTCCCTCGTCCCGCAGGCGGTCCGCCGTCTCGATCTGACGGGGGTGCGTTACGAGCGGATCGCTGCGCCGACGCCGCGCCTGCCCCTGGCGCTGGCCTGGGACCCGCGCCGTTCGTTCCCCGCCCTCGAGCGCGTGCTGGAGATCGTCACCGTCCAGGCTCGTCGGACGGCGGGCGCCGCTCGTCAGTTTCCGGGTGATTAGCGTCCGCTCGCGTCGCCGCACCGAGTCTGCCCAAATAGAGCTCCACGACGGCGGGGTCGTCGAGCAGCTCGCGCCCCGTTCCGGTGACCGCGTTGTGCCCCTGGTCGAGGATGTAGCCCCGGTCGCAGATGGCCAGGCAGCGCCGCGCGTTCTGCTCGACGATCAGCACCGCGGTGCCCGTCTCGTTGATCCGGGAGATCAGGGCGAACACCTCGGTCTGGGCCCGCGGGGAGAGCCCCGCCGACGGCTCGTCCAGGCAGAGCAGCCGTGGCGCCGGCATCAGCGCCCGTGCCATGGCCAGCATCTGCCGCTCACCACCCGAGAGTGAGCCGGCCCGCGCCTGCATCCGTTCGACCAGGCGGGGGAAGAGCTCGGCGAGCGCCTTCCAGCGGCCGGCGAACTCCTTCGGCCGCAGGAAGGAGCCCATGCGCAGGTTGTCCCGCACGGTCAGCCGGGGGAAGACGTTGTCCAGCTGCGGCACGAAACCCACCCCCCGGCCCACCAGCTCGTGGGACGGCGCGCCGGTGATGTCGGTCCCGTCGAAGCGCACCGTGCCCGCACTCACCGAGACGAGCCCGAAGACGGCCTTGAGCAGCGTCGACTTGCCGGCGCCGTTGGGGCCGAAGATGCCCACGAGCTCCCGGCCGCCGACGTGCAGGGACACGTCCTGCAGGATCGGGACGCCGGGCGTGTAGCCGGCGGTGACGCCGCTGACCTCGAGGACGGTGTCCGCGGGCAGCTCCGCCCCGGGAGGGCTGCTCGTCGCCCGATGGGCTCCGGTGCTCATGGCTGCCGGCCCTTCCCCGCGAGGTGCGCGGGATCGTCGTCGTCGGCCTCGTCCGATCCCAGGTAGGCGTCGATGACCTCGGGATCCCGCATGACCTCGGCCGGGGTCCCGGTGGCCAGCACCCTTCCGAAGGCCATGCACACCACGTCGTCACTGATGTCGGCGACGACGTCCATGTCGTGCTCGACGAAGAGGATCGTCGTCCCCTCCGCGCGTACCTGCCGGATGTGGTCGAGCAGCGTCTCGACCAGCCGCGGGTTGACGCCGGCCATGGGCTCGTCGAGAAGGAGCAACCGCGGCTCGCTCATCAGGGCGCGGGCCATCTCCAGCAGCTTGCGCTGACCACCCGAGAGCACGCCGGCAGGCTGGCCGGCCATCTGCTCGAGCCCGAACCGGGCGAGCAGCTCCCGCGCCCGTTCGGTGTTGTCCGCCTCCTGACGCCGCCAGCTCCGCCGGCCGAACAGGGCTCCCCCGATGCCTTCACCGCGCTGCCCCGGGGCCGCGAGCAGGACGTTCTCCTCCAGCGTGAGGTCCGCGAGGCTGCGGGTGAGCTGGAAGGTCCGCACCATCCCCTGCCGGGCGAGCCGGTAGGCCGGCAGCCCGGTGACCTCGCGTCCCTCCAGCTGCCAGGCGCCGGCGTCGGCCCGGTCGAACCCGGTGAGGACGTTGAAGAAGGTCGACTTGCCGGCCCCGTTGGGTCCGATGAGGGCCGTGATCGTCCCGCCGCGCACGGCGAACTCGTCGACGTCGACGGCGGTGAGGCCACCGAAGCGGCGCTGCACCCCCTGGGCACTGAGGATCGGCCGGGTCGTCTCGTGACCGCTCGGACTGCTCGTCATGCCGCCACCTCCGCCTTCGCCGTTGCTGCGGTCTTCGGCGTCCGCCGGGACAACAGCCCGCCCGCGCGGAAGTACATGAACAGGATGAGCGCGATGCCGACGAGGGCCAGCCGGATCGGCCCGACGTCGGACGTGGACAGCACCTCGTCGCTGATGACGCCGCTGGTGATGGCCTGCCGGAGCAGCGAATCGCTCGCCGCGAGCAGCAGCCAGAACAGGACGGCGCCGACGACCGGGCCCAGCACGCGCCCGACGCCGCCGAGCAGGAGAACGGCGAACGCGTAGAACGACAGGTCGGCGGTGTAGGTGTCCGGGGTGATGGCCTGGGATGCCAGGGCCAGCACCATCCCCGCAACGGAGGCCATGAGCCCGCCGAGCGCGAGCGCCTGGAGCTTGTAGGCGTAGGTGTTCTTGCCCAGCGCCCGGACCACCTCCTCGTCGTTACGGATCGCTCGGATGACCCTCCCCCAGGGGCTGCTCACCAGCAGCGCCGTGAGGGCGACCGCCGCTGCCACCAGCAGCCAGCCGACCAGGGCGATCCACAGCTGCCCGCCGGAGAGGGAGAACCGGCCGATCCCGTAGCTGCCCCCGCCGAAGGGGTTGAGGTCGTAGAAGTCGGAGGCGAACTGCTGGACGCCGAACACGCCGTAGGTGAGTGGAGCCGCGGCTTCCGATCGGAACAGCAGGCGCAGGATCTCCGCGGCGGCGATCGTGGCGATGGCGAGGTAGTCGCCGCGCAGCCGCAGGGTCGGAACCCCCAGCAGCAGGGCCAGCAGGAACCCCATGAGCAGCCCGACGAGCACGCCCAGCCACAGCGGGGCGCCGTAGCGGGTGACGCTCACGGTCATGCCGTAGCCGCCGACGAGCATGAACCCGGCCTGGCCGAAGTTCATCAGGCCGGCGTAGCCGAACTGCAGGTTGAGCCCCACGGCGGCCAGCGCGAAGACCGCCGCCTGAGGTCCGACGGCCGCCCGGACGGCGTCCGCCAGCACGGCGATGAGGTCCATCAGCCCACCCTCTCGCGCAGACCGAGCAGCCCCTGGGGCCGCACGAGCAGGACCAGGATCAGCAGCAGCAGCGCCCACACGGTCTGCAGCTCGCTGTCGAAGAAGACGGTGCTCAGCTGGGCGAGCAGGCCGACGACGAGGCTCCCCACCACGGCACCGAACGCGGTGCCCAATCCGCCGAGGATGACCCCGGCGAACATCAGCAGCAGCAGGTTGAAGCCCATGTTCCAGGTCACCGCCTGGCTCAGGCCGTAGAGCACACCGCCGAGCGCGGCCAGCCCACCGCCGGCGAGCCACACCTGGAACACCACGCGGTCCACGTTGATCCCCGAGCACCCCGCGAGCGCGCGGTTGTCCGAGACCGACCGGACGGCCGTGCCCAGTCGGCTGCGGGTGAGCGTCAGCCCGACCAGCACCAGCACCAGCAGCGCGATGCCCAGGATCGATGCGTCCCGCGGGGTGATGCTCAGCGGACCCCACTCCCAGACCTGCTGCAGCCCGTACTGCTCGTAGGACCGCGGGTTGCCCCCGTAGACGACCAGGACGACCTGGCGCAGCAGCAGGGCGAGCCCGATCGTCGCGATGAACATCGAGACCTGGCTGGCCCGCCGCCGCCGCATCGGGCGCCACAGCACCAACTCGCTGCCGCCGGCCAGCGCGGCGACGACCGGGATGGCCACCAGGGCGGCCAGCACGATGTGCAGCCCGGCGGCGTTCAACCCGAAGGCGACCACCGCCCCCACGGTGACCAGCTCGCCGTGCGCGAAGTTGATCAAGCCGGTCGTGCCGAAGATGAGCGAGAGGCCGATCGCGGTGATTCCGATGAGCGCACCGAGCAGCAGGCCGTCCAGCGTCGCCTGGGCCAGTGCGGCGCCGAGGCCGGATCCCGAGGTCTCCACCTGGCCCAGTGGGAACAGGACGTTGCGGAGGCCGCCCGGGTCGACGGTCACCTCCCGGCTGGCCTCGGCGCCCTCCCGGAGGCTGATCCCGTCCGGCAGCGACTCTTCGTCGAGGCTCACCTCGTAGGTGCCGGGAGCCGGCACCGGGATCTCCCAGCGCCCGTCCGCACCGCTGGTCACGGAGGCGACCTCGTCGCCGTCCTGGCTGAGCGTGACCTCCACGTCCGGGACCGGCTGGTCCTCGGCGTCGACGAGCCGGCCCTGGACGACCTCCCCGGCAGCCAGGGCCGGCGACGCGTCCACCAGCAGGCAGGCCAGCGCTGCAGCGACCGCGCACAGGACCGCGATGGCCCACGCCGGCCCCCGTCGACGGCGGGCACGGACCCGGGTGGGCGCTCCGGTCAGGGCAGCCACCAGACCTCCGACACTCGTCCGGCGACGCCGCACCTCTGGAAGACGTCCATCCCCGAAGCGTGGTGGGACGCCGCCGGTGTGTCCAATACTGGAAAGCGCCTCCTCTGATATGTATTCGATGAAGGAAAGTGCCTTCTCATATACAAGTCAGGTGCGCGACGGAAACGACACGCAGCGCCACTGACGCGCGCGCCGGGCACCGCGCCCGCCTGTCGGTTCGTCCGGTCGTGAGTTACCGGACCGTCGCGCGAACCCCGGACTGCTACAACATTGCTACAGTCGTAGTCATGAGAGTGGCGTCCAGGGACCTGCGCAACGACACCGCCGGCGTGCTGCGCCGGGCGGCCGCCGGGGAGGCGCTGGAGATCACGGTGAACGGAGAGGCGGTCGCCGAGCTCGGTCCACTCCGTACGCGGCGCTCGCACTGGACACCCAAGGCGGTGCTGCTGTCGCGGCTCCCAGAGATCCAGGCGGATACGGCCCTGGCGGCCGAACTGCGGGCGCTGGCCGGCGACACATCCGAGCTCGGTCCACTGCGGTGACCCGTGGGCTGCTGGACACCAGCGTCTTCATCGCCCGGGAGGGCCGCGGGCTCAATGCCGCCGCGCTCCCGGACGAGGTCGCGGTCTCGATCATCAGCTACGCCGAGCTCCGCGCGGGGGTGCTCGCCGCATCCGACATCGCGGTGCGCTCCCGTCGCCTGACCACGCTGCAAGCCGTCGTCGACCTCAATCCCCTACCGATCGATGCCGCCGTCGCCGATCACTGGGCGCACCTCCGTCTCGAGCTGGCGCGCGCCGGCCGACGGGTGAACGTCAACGACACCTGGATTGCGGCCACGGCGCTGGCGCACGGCGTTCCGCTGGTGAGCCAGGATTCCGACCACACCGCGCTGGCGGAGATCAGCGACCTCCGCGTTCTCCTCGTGTGAGCCCGCCTCCTCAGTCGATCCGCTCCCGCACCCAGCCGTGGAAGGCGCCCAGGTGGTGCTCGGCCGGCACCAGCACGCCACCGTTCGCGTACGCCCGTGAGCTCATCCCCGGCTGGGTGCGCTCGCAGGCGGCGAAGTCCTGCTGGTTGACCCGGTGGAACAGCTCGACCGAGCGGGCGACGTCCGCACCGGAGAGAACCACCTCCGGCGCGTACAGCCAGTCGCACTCCACCTGCGTGCGGTCGACGGCCTGCGGCGTCATCCGCAACACGATCACGTGGTCGGGCACCAGGTTGAGGAACACCGTCGGCTTGATCGTGGCCGCGTAGTACCGGCGGTCCTGATCGGCGCGCACGCCCGGCAGCGCCGGGAAGCCCGCGCTCCCGTCGACGGTGAAGCCCTGCGCGCCGGGGGCGAACTCCGCCCCGTGCCCGACGAACGACTGCGCCGCGTACCCCCGGGCGAACTCCGGCACCACGCCGGTGAGCTCGGGGTGGATCGTCGCGCAGTGGTAGCACTCCATGAAGTTCTCGACGACGAGCTTCCAGTTGGCGTGCACGTCGTACCGGATCCGCCGTCCCAGCGCGAGCCGCTCGACGCCGTAGCCCTCGATCGCCGCCGGGTCGCCCAGCCGCTCGGTCACCGCGCCCTGCACGTCGCGCTCGAAGGACGGCGGCACGTCGGCCAGGCACAGCCAGGCGTAGCCGAGCCACTCCCGCAGGTGCACCGGCACCAGCCCGTTGGCCACCCGGTCGACGTCCGGCATGTTGCGCAGGTTCGGCGCCCCCGCCAGCGTTCCGTCCAGCCCGTAGGACCACGCGTGGTACGGGCAGCTCAGCGTCCGCTTCGCCTGCCCGGACTCCTCGGTGCACAGCAGCGCCCCGCGGTGCCGGCAGACGTTGAGGAAGGCCCGCAGCTGCCCGTCCCGGCCGCGCACCACCAGCACGCTCTCCCGGCCCACCTGCACCCGGCGGAAGGCCCCGGGATCGGCGACGTCGTCACTGCGGACGGCGCAGCACCACATCTCCTCGAACACCCGGGTCTGCTCGCGGGCGAAGACGTCGGGGTCGGTGTAGTACCGCCCCGGCAGCGTGCGGATCAGGCTGGCCGCAGGCGCCGGCGTCGCAGCGGAGGCGAAGGTCGTCATGTCCGTGCCCCCTCAGCGCCTGATCCGGCTCATGCCCGGGTCGACCAGCGGTTCCTCGGCCACGGTGGCGGCCACCGGCCGCGCGAAGTAGTCGATGGTCACCGCCGTCCCCGGCACGGCGAGCGCGGCCGGCAGCCAGGCGTAGGCGATCGGCCGGCCGATCGTGTAGCCGAAGGCCGCGCTGGTCACGTGGCCGACCGGCGTTCCGCCGAGCCGCACCGGCTCCCGGCCCAGCACCATCGTGGCCGGGTCGTCGAGGGTGAGGCAGGTCAGCTTCCGGCCGTGCGGACGGCGTTCCAGCGCCTCCCGGCCGACGAAGTCGCCCTTCCCCATCCGGACGGCGAAGCCCAGGCCGGCCTCGAACGGATCGTGCTCGGTCGTCATGTCCGCGCCCCAGGCCCGGTAGCCCTTTTCCAGCCGCAGGCTGTTGAACGCGCTGCGCCCCGCCGCGACCACCCCGTGCTGCTGACCGGCGTCCCAGAGCAGGTCCCAGAGCCGCAGCCCGGTGGCCGCGTCGGTGTAGAACTCCCAACCGAGCTCGCCGACGTAGCTGACCCGCAGCGCGGTCACCGGCACCTCGCCGACGAACAGCCGGCGGGCGGTGAAGTAGCCGAACGCCTCGTGCGAGACGTCGGTGCCGGTCAGCGAGCCGAGCACCTCGCGTGCCCGCGGCCCCCACAACCCGATGCCGCAGGTGCCCGCGGTGGTGTCCCGTAGCTGCACCGAGCCGTCGCCCGGCGCGTGCTGCCGCAGCCAGTCCAGGTCCAGCGGCCCGTTGGCGCCGACCTGGAACCGCTGCTCCCCCAGCCGGGCCACGGTGAGGTCGCTGCGGATCCCGCCGTCGGCGGCGAGCAGCAGCGTGTAGGTCACCTTCCCGACCGGCCTGCCGACGTCGTTGGTGGTCAGCCGCTGCAGGAAGTCACCGGCGCCCGGCCCGCTGACCTCGATCCGGGTCAGCGGCGTCATGTCGTACATCGCGACCCGCTCGCGGGTGGCCCGCGCCTCCGCGGCCGCGATCGGCGACCAGTACCGCGCCGACCAGGCGTCCCGTTCCGGCAGCTGCTCCGCCGCGGCCAGCGCGGCGTTCGCCCCGAACCAGTGCGGCCGCTCCCAGCCGCCGGCCTCCAGGAACACCGCGTCGAGTTCCTGCTGCCGGGAGTGGAAGGGGCTGGTGCGCAGCGGCCGCGGCCGCTCCATCGGCTGCAGCGGGTGGACGATGTCGTAGACCTCGATGAACTGCTGCGCGCCCCGCTCGGCCACGTAGTCGGGCGCGAGCTGGAACTCCTCGAACCGGTGCAGGTCGCACTCGTGCACGTCGGTGCGCGGCTGCCCCTCCACCAGCCACTCCGCCATCGCCTTCGCCACGCCGGCCGAGTGGGTCACCCAGACCGCCTCGGCCAGCCAGAAGCCCGGCAGCTCCCGGTGCTCGCCCAGCAGCGGCATGCCGTCGGGGGTGAAGGAGAAGACGCCGTTGATGCCGGCGTCCACGGTGGTGTCGGCGAGGCCGGGCAGCAGCGCGAGGCTCTGCTTCCACGCCTCGGCGAAGTCGTCGGGCGTGAAGGGCAGGCAGCTGTTCTCGTGCGCCTCGGCGTCGGCGGTCGTCACCGGCATCGGCCGGTGGCCGTAGGACCCGATGCCCAGCCGGTCGCCGTGCTCGCGGTAGTACAGGTCCTGGTCCTGGTGCCGCAGGATCGGATGCGTCGCCTCGGCGATCGCGCCGGCCAGCGCCGGCACCGGCGCGGTGGTGGCGTACTGGTGGGCCAGCGGCTGCAGCGGCACGGTCAGGCCGGCCAGCGCGCCGATCGCCGGGCCCCAGAAGCCGGCGGCGCAGACCACGACGTCGGCGGGAACGAGCCCCTGGTCGGTGTGCACGCCGCTCACCCGCCCGCCGGCCTGCGCGATCCCGGTGACGGTGTGCCGGGCGAGGAACCTCGCGCCCCGCTCGATGGCCCGCCGGGCCTGCGCCTCCCCCGCCCGGACCGCGTGCGCCAGCCCGTCGGTGGGCACGTGCAGCCCGCCGAGGACGACGTCGGGGTCGAGCAACGGGTGCAGCCGGGCGCACTCGGCCGGATCGACGAGCCGGGCGTCGATGCCCCACGAGGTGGCGAAGCCGTGCCGGCGGGCGAGTTCCGCGGAGCGCTCGGGCGTCGTCGCCACCTCGAGTCCGCCGACCTGCCGGAAGCACGGTTCGCCGTCCTGCGTCAGGTCGGCGAACTTGCCGACGGTGTAGGACGCGAACTCGGCCAGCGTCTTCGACGGGTTGGTCTGGAAGACCAGCCCCGGCGCGTGCGAGCTCGATCCGCCGGCGGCGTACAGCGGGCCCCGGTCCAGGACGGTCACATCGGTCCAGCCGCGTGCGGTGAGCTCGTCGGCCAGCGAGCAGCCGACGATCCCGGCGCCGATGACGACCACGCGAGGGCCCATGGCGTTCCTCCGAAGAACAGACGTTGTTGCGGATAACGCAACGCTGAGCGGTATACGCAACAGCCTGGACTCGGAAGGAGCAGGGGACAAGGGTCTAAAGACCGTGTTCACCGGCCACCCGGTTCAGCCGAGCACGGCGCCTGCGCTCCCGGCCGCGGCGACCACCCGCTCGGCCACGGCGGCGAAGCGGGCGGCGTCCAGCCGGTACGCCGGCCCGGAGACGCTGATGGCGCCGACCAGCTCCCCGCCCGCGGTGACCACCGGAGCGGCCACCCCGTTCAGCCCGACCTCCAGCTCGCCCTGCGTCGCGGCCCAGCCGCGTGCCCGGACCTCGGCCAGCTCACGGTCGAGCACCCGGCGGTCGGTGATCGTGGCCGGGGTGCAGCGCGCCAGCGGCCGCGCGAGGACCCGCCGGCGGACGGCGTCCGGCGCGAACGCCAGCAGCACCTTGCCGCTGGAGCTGGCGTGCAGCGGGGTGCGCCGGCCGACCCAGTTCTGCACGGCGACCGCCGCGCTGCCCCGGGCCTGGCTCACGTTCATCGCCGCGTCCTCGTCCAGCACGGCCATGTTGACCGTCTCGCCCAGCTCGGCGGCCAGTTCCGCGGACACCTCCCGGGCGGCCTGGGCGACGTCCAGCTGCGCGGCGCCGGCGCCGGCCAGCCGGATCAGCCCGGCGCCCAGCCGGTAGGCGCCCCGCGCCCCCGACTGCTCGACCAGGCCCCGGGCCTCCAGCGTCGCCAGCAGCCGCGAGGCGGTGGACTTGTGCACGCCCAGTTCCACGCCGATCTCGGTGACCCCGGCGTCCCCGCGCCGGGCCAGGAACTCCAGGATCCCGACCGCCCGGTCCACCGACTGCACCGGCTGGACGCCGCCCTCGTCGTTGCGCATCACGCAACACTAGGAGGTCGCGCCCGGAAGCGCACCACCCGAGCCCGGCAGCAACGGCCCCGTAAACTGGCTACGATGATTGTAGCGAACATGGCTACATGAGGGAGCGTCCGCAATGGAATCGGTAGGAGTCCGCGAACTGCGCGACGGCTTGAGCCGCTACCTGGCCACCGTCCGCGCCGGTCGAACGGTGACCGTCACCGATCACGGTCGACCGGTGGCCCGGATCGTTCCCATCGACCAACCCAGCCCGCTCGAACGGCTCATCGCCGAAGGCGTCGTTCAACCGGCGACACGCACGAAGCGGACGCTGCCCGAACCGGTACGCGCTTCCGGCTCGGTGACCGAGTTGATCGCCGAGCAACGTGGTTGATCGCTTACTTCGACACGTCCGCGGTGGTCCCGCTGCTCGTAGACGATGAGCCAGGGGTCGGGATCTGCCGGCGGGCGTGGTCGCTGGCAGACGCCGTCGTGACCTCCCGACTCCTGTACGTCGAGGTAGCCGCCGCGCTGGCGAGAGCAGAGCGAATGGGTCGCCTGACGGAGGCAGCCCATGACCGCGCCGCGCTCGGTCTCGACGAGATCTGGCCGCAGTTCGACGTCGTCGAGATCGGCGAGGAGTTGGTCCATCGAGCGGCAGGACTGGCCCGCCGGCTTCGGCTACGGGGGTTCGACGCCGTGCACTGCGCCGCGGCGCTGAGCTTCGCCGGCCCGGGAACCGTCGCGGTGAGCGGCGACCGCACCCTGCTCGCCGCCTGGCGAGCCGAGGGGCTGGATGTCGTCGACACACAGGCCTGACCCGACCGCGGCGCCACGGCGGGCGCCGAACGCAGAACGCCCCCTCCCGCACGAGGCGGGAGGGGGCGGGTCTGCAGCGGTGGAGAGGTCAGCCCTCGACGAGCACGTCCTCGCGCGTCGACCGCGGGGCCGGGACCTCGGGGCGGCCCGACCGCCGGACCGCGGCGTCGAACCGGCCGAGGTCGTCGGCCATCAGGCGCTCCAGCTCGCCGGTGTCCACCCGCAGGTCCAGCTCCTCGGCCGGCTGCTCCGGCCCGGTTCCCCGGGACGGGCGCAGCGCGTCCATCGTCCAGGCCCGCAGCCCGCGGGCCATCCGGCTGAGCGGGCCGGCCTGCGCCCGGCGGGCCGCGATGCGCGCCGCCTCGTCGCGGGCGGCCATCTCCCGGTCCAGGATCTCCCGCGCCATCCGATCGGTCTCGGCGGCGACGACGAGGTCGGCCCGGGCCTGCTGCGCCCGCCGCCGGCCCTCGCGCCGGATCTCCTCGGCCTCGACCTCCTCGTCCTCCCGCAGGGTGACCATCCGGTCGTAGCCGGTCGGCGGGGAGAAGTTCAGCATCACCTTCATCAGCACCGGCAGGATCTCGATGCTCAGGAACAGCAGGAACAGCATCAGGTGCGCGGTGCCCAGCGTCGGCCGGTCCTCCGCCAGCCGGTCCATCGCCTCCAGCCGGGCCAGGATGCCGTTGCTCTCGCCGTTCTCCGCCTCGAAGGCGGCCTGCTCGGCGTTGCGCGCGTCCGTCAGCCGGGCGAGCTCGGCCTGGTCGGTGACGATGTCGGCCTCGGCCTGGGCGACGCTGCGCCGGTCGGCGGCCTCGGCGGCCGCGCCGGCCTCGGTGCGGGCCGCGCGCAGCTCGGCGTCGGCGGCGTCCAGGTCGGCCTTGGCGGCCGCCGTGACCGTCGCCTGCTGCGATGCCGCCGCCGCGGCCGCGAGGTAGGCGTCCCCGGTGCCGGCCTCGCCGGAGCCGCAGGTGCCGTCGAGCTCGCACTGGGCCTTGGCGTTCAGTTCGGCCGCCCGCGCCTGGGCCGCCGCGTAGGCGGCCTGCCGGGCGTCCCGCTCGGCCTGCGCCGTCCCGACCCGGGGGTCGGCGTTCGGGTCGGTCATGCCGCCGCTGGCGATCACGGCCTGCTCGTCGGCGACCCGCTGCTGCAGCGTGGGGATCTGCGCGTACCGGGCGTCGGCGTTCAGCTCGGTGGTGAACTCCTGCGCGGCCTCGGCCTGCAGGGTCACCATCGTCGCCTCGATCTCCTTGTCGAAGACCTGCAGCGTCAGCGGGGTCGAGATGACCGTGCCGAGGACGGCGGCCAGCGCGATCCGCGGCACCGCCAGCCCGATGTTCCGCACCCACGACGAGTCGTGCCCCATGCCGACCAGCAGCATCCGGTCGAGGTTGATGATCACCAGGCCCCAGCCGAGGCCGATCAGCACGGCCACCGCCCACGGCGCACCCAGGGCCATGTGGACGGCGAACGCGGCCGACAGCGCGGCCAGGGCACCGGTGCTCAGCAGCACGCCACCGAGGGCGACGAACTTGCTGCGCGCGCCGGGGGCGACCGCGAGGAGGTCGAGCCTGGCACCGGCGAGCACCGCCAGCCGATCGCCGGAGGAACGCTTGCGGGCGCTCATGAAGGACTTCCTCTCGCTGGGTCGGTCAGCCCAGCTATCGGTCGCCCGCCGCCGAATCGGTACCACCGCCGGCGCCCGACCGTGGCCGGCACAGAACCTGCCAACCGCCCGCCCGCCGGGTGAGCACGACACGCTGGTCGTCGCACCCCGCGATCGGACGGCGCCGGCGTCACAGTGGTCCCACGCGCCACCCCCGTCCCAGGAGCCCCTCATGCGTCGTCGCACCACCGCAGCCGCCGGCGTCCTCGTCGCCGCGGCACTGTCCCTCGGCTTCCCCGGCACGGCGGGCGCCGCCGACCTCGACTGCAGCGACTTCGCCACCCAGGCCGAGGCGCAGGCGGCGCTCATCGCCGCACCGGACGACCCGAACGGCCTGGACACCGACGACGACGGCTCCGCCTGCGAGACCCTCCCCGCCGCCGCCGGCGCGCCGGCGGTCGCCGAGGACAGCACCGCGTTCGGAACGGCGCAAGTGGCCACCCGCCCGGCCGGCCCGGTCGCCGCCGGCGACGGCAGCACCGAGGTCGAGGGCGGCGCGCTCCGCTACGCCCTCGGCGGGCTGGCCTTCGCCGGGGCCGCCGGGGCCGCCGGCGCCGCGGTCGCCGCCCGGCGCAGCTCCCGCGCTGCGGCCTGACCGTCCGGCCGTGCCCGACCGCCCACCCAGCGCGCCCCGCCCGGGTGTTCCCGGAACCCCGGCGGGTGATCCCGTGCGCATCCGGGGCGCCTATCCCCCGCCGTTGCTCCCGTCGGCGCCACCTCGGCCGCCCGGCGTGCCGTCCCCGGACTCCCCGCGGATCACCCGCTACGACCGCACCCGGCATCCATCGCAGCGGCGCACCCGGCACCGGGCGCCCCGGCCGGTCGCCGCGCGCCTGTGGGCCGGGACGTCGGTCGTTCTCGCCGCCGCCGGGGTGGCCGCCGTCGTCGTGCTGCCCGCCGGCCCACCGCGCCCCAGCCGCCTCGACGTCCCGGTCGTGGTGGTGGCCGCGCCGGCCACCGTTCCCGCGGCGACACCGGTGGCCGCGGCTGCCACCGCGCCGGCCCTGGTGCTCCCGCTCCCGGCCAGCGAGCCGGTCCGGGTCCAGCTCCCGGCCCTCGGCGTCACCTCGGACGTGATGCCGCTCGGCCTGGCGCGCGACGGCTCGATGGAGGTGCCGCCCGGCGCCTACCCGGTCGGCTGGTACGACCGCAGCCCGACCCCCGGGCAGCTCGGCCCGGCCGTGCTGGCCGGCCACGTCGACTGGGACGGGAAGCCCGGGGCCTTCTACGGCCTGCGCGAGCTCCTCCCCGGCGACGAGGTGGTCGTGCACCGCGCCGACGGCACCCTCGCGATCTTCCGGGTCGACCGGGTCGAGGAGCACGACAAGGACGAGTTCCCCGGCGACGCCGTCTACGGCGACATCGACACCGCCGGGCTACGGCTGATCACCTGCGGCGGCAGCTTCGACGAGGACACCGGCGACTACCGGGAAAACGTGATCGTCTTCGCCACCCTGGTCGCCACCGCCTGAGCCCGGTCGGCCGGCAGCGGGCTTCTGTACCGGAAGCCCGCCGCGGGTGGCCCCGCGTCTCCCCGCTCACCGACGATCCGGGCCGACCCGAGCGGCGCAGCGTGGCCGGCCGCCTCCACCCCGTCCGAACGCGCCGCCGCACCGGGCACGACGATCAGCAGCGCCGTCCGGCCCGTACCCGACGAGGACAGTCGCCCTCGCGGCGACGCCGCCGGGGCGCCGCCAGGGAGGAGAACTGGCATGTACGCCAGAACCACCACCGTGCGCGGCGACCCGCGCTCCGTCGACGAGGGCATCGAGTACGTCCGGAACACGGTCTGGCCGCGGCTCCAGGACATGAGCGGCTGCGTCGGGATGTCGATGCTGGCCGACCGCGCCGGAGGCCGGTGCATCGTGACCGCCGCCTGGGCGACCGACGAGGCGCTGCAGGCCAGTGCCGCGAGTGTGCACGAGATCCGCAGCCGGGCCGCAGAGGTGCTGCGGGCCGACGCGGTCGACGTCCAGGAATGGGAGATCGCCGCCCTCCACCGGGTGCATCCGGCCGGGGACGGCGCGTGCACCCGGGTCATCTGGACCGCCGTCGAGCCCGCCGGGGCCGACGGGATGATCGACGCCTTCCGGACGGGCCTGCTGCCGCGCCTGGAGAACCTCCCCGGTTTCTGCAGCGTGAGCCTGATGGCCGACCGGAACACCGGGAAGGGTTCGGTGGCGATCACCTACGAGAGCCGGGACGCCCTGGCGCAGTCCCGCGCCATGGGCACGGCGATGCGCGATCAGTTCGTCTCGGCCATGGGTGCGCAGGTCACCGACGTCGCCGAATTCGAGGTGGCCGTGGCGCACCTGCGCGTGCCGGAGATGGCCTGAACCGGTTCCGGCCGGCGCCTCCGCCGGCGCCGGCCGGAGCTCCGTTCGGGCGCTGATCACGCTGCGATAACAGTGCTCGGCGCGCCAGCCGGGACACGCCGTCGACCCCTGGTCACGCACAGTGCTGATCTGGCTGACTTGCCGCGACCAACCTGTTCGTCGAAGGAGCAAGCATGCGTCTCCGCACCAGCGTCGCCGTCGCCGTCGTGTTCGCCGCCGTGTCCGTGCCGATGACCGGGACGGCGCTGGCAGCGGACGTCGACTGCGCCGACTTCCCGACGCAGGCGCAGGCGCAGGCCGTGCTCGTCGCCGACCCCAGCGACCCGAACGGCCTCGACGGCAACGACAACGGCACCGCCTGCGAGGAGCACGCGTTCGCCGGCGCGGCCGCGGGCACCACCCCCCAGGTCGCCGAGCAGCCGGCCGGGAGCGTGGCCGCCGGCGATGGCAGCACCGGCGGCAGCGACGCGCTGCCCTACGCGCTCGGCGGCCTGGCGTTCGCCGCGGCCGCGGGTTGCGCCGTCGCCGCACGGCGCAGCGCCCGCCCGGCCTGATCTGCCGCCCGGCGGCTGCGACGCCGGGGGACGCGGGTCGGCACCGCTGGTGACCCTCGGCCGCAGCGCGCACGCCGAGCACCCGAGCGGCACCGAAAAGAAGACCCGACATTGGCGGCCGCACGTGGTCACGTGCTCGCGACGACCTGCCGATGAGTGGGCCGTGACCATTCTCGGAGTCGACGGGGACGTCTCGGTCCAGGACCGGGCGGCCGAGTGCCTCACCGCCATCGCGCAGACCTACGAGGAGGGCATGGCCCACCTCGCCTTCCTGGCCCGGCTATGGGAGGCGCCGCCGGCGCCGTCCGTGCCCGCCCCGCCGGTGATGGCCCTGCTGACGACCGAGCCGGCCGGCACGACCGAGCCGGCCGGCACGACCGAGCCGGCCGGCACGGCCGAGCCGGCCGTCGCTGCCGAGCCGTTCGTGCTGGCCGAGGAGCCGGCGATGCTGCCGATGCCGATGCCGGCCGCGGCCGCCGACGCCCCGGCCGAGGTGTCCGCCGACGCCCAGACCGCCGTCGAACTGCCCGCCGTCGAACTGCCCGCCGTCGAACTGCCCGCCGTCGAACTGCCCGCCGCCGAGTCGCGCACCGAGCTGATCGACACCCCGGACGAGGACGGGCTGCAGGTGCGCGTGCTGTTCGCCGAGGCCGCCACCGCCGAGATCCCCGTCCAGGTCGCTGCCTGACCCGATCGGGCCACCCCTGCCCGGAGGACACCCCGGCCGCACCGCCGTCCGCTTGATGGGATGGTGGGGGAACGGGTCGGCGAGGTCGCCGACGGAAGGTCAGGGGGATGTCGTGACGCCGAGGGGCCGCACCTTCGGTGACCGCTACGAACTGGTGTCCCTGATCGCCACCGGCGGCATGGGCCAGGTCTGGCGGGCGCGCGACACCCGGCTGGACCGCGACGTCGCCGTCAAGGTGCTGCGCAGCGAGTACACCGGCAACGCCGACTTCCTGGCGCGCTTCCGCGCCGAGGCGCAGCACACCGCACGCCTGCACCACCCGAACGTCGCGACGCTGTTCGACTACGGCGAGGTCCTCCCCGGCCCGCCCGGGTCCGACGCCGACGAGCACCTCGCCTACCTGGTGATGGAGCTGGTGGACGGCGAGCCACTGTCCACGTTGCTCGCCGGGGAGCAGCGGCTCAGCCCCGGCCGCACGCTCGACGTGCTCGAGCAGGCCGCCGCCGGGCTCGCCGCCGCGCACGCCCTCGGCATCGTGCACCGCGACATCAAGCCGGGGAACCTGCTGATGGCCCGGGCCGGCGAGGTCAAGATCACCGACTTCGGCGCCGCCTCGTCGGCGTCCAGCGTGCCGCTCACCCAGGTCGGCCAGGTCATCGGGACGGCGCAGTACCTCTCCCCCGAGCAGGCCCGGGGCATCCGGGCCACGGCCGCCAGCGACGTCTACTCCCTCGGCGTCGTCGCCTACGAGTGCCTGACCGGCCGCCGCGCGTTCACCGGCGAGAGCTCGGTGCAGATCGCGCTCAAGCAGATCCACGAGACCCCCCAGCCGTTGCCCGACGACGTCCCCGAGCGCGTGCGGCAGCTGGTCGATCGGGCCCTGGCCAAGGACCCGGCCCAGCGATTCCCCGACGGCGCCGCCTTCCGCGCCGCGGTCGAGGACACCCGGGCCGGACGCGCCCTCGTCCCTCCGTCCACCGGCCCGGCAGCCGCCCACCCGGGCGCCACCGCCGCCGGGGCCACGGCCCAGCCACCCACCCAGTTGTTCGACACCCAGGTCCTGCCCGCGCAGTTCCTCGGCGACGAGCCCGGCGACGCCCCGCCGGCGCGCCGCCGCCGGCTGCTCGTACCGCTGATCGCGCTGCTCGCGGTCGCCGCGATCACGTTCGGCATCGCCCGGACCTTCGGCGCCGCCGACTCCTCCGAGGCGGCCGGCACGGCCCCGGCGACGACGACCACCGCGGCGCCCACGACCACGACGCCGCGGCTGCTGGTCGCCTCGGCCGACTACGTCGGCCGGCCGGTCGCCGAGGTGGAGGCCGAGCTCGCGCTGTTCGGGCTCGTGGTCACGCTCCGCCCGCTGACCACCGCCGATGTGGCCGACGGCTCGGTGATCGCGGTCGACCCGGTCGGCGAGCTGACCCCGGGCAGCCCGGTCACCGTCACGCACGCGGTCGCGCCGCCGCCGGCACCCGAGCCCGCCCCGCCCCCGGCGCCGGCGCCGGCGCCCGCCACGGAGACCGTCGTCGTCACCGAGGAGCCCGATCAGGACGACGGGGACAGGAACCGGGACGACGGGGACTGGTGGGAGAACCGCGACTGGTCCGACGAGGAGGACGGCGACAACGGGAACGACCGGGGCAACGGGAACGGCAACGGCCGGGGCAACGGCAACGGGAACGGGCGCGGCAGCGACTGACCCGCCCGTCCGCCGTCCCCGATGCGTCGGTCAGCGGCCGAGTGCCGGCCGGTTCGGGTCGAACAGCCCGATCGGGTGCGCCGTCGTGCCGGTGGTGGCCAGGTCGGCCAGGATCTCCCCCACCACCGGGACGAACTTGAAGCCGTGCCCGGAGAATCCGCACGCCACGATCACCTGGTCGGCCTGCGGGTGCGGCGCGATCACGAAGTGCTGGTCGGGCGTGGTCGTGTACATGCACGCCGCCGCCGACAGGAAGCGGCCCGGCAGCGTGGGCAGCACGTCGGCGAGGTGCTCGGCCATCACGGTGACCTCGGGCGGGTGCACCTCCCGGTCGAGCGTCTCGGGGGTGCACGGGGTCCCGCGGCGGAAGAACGCCACCTTCGCCCCGCCCTCGGGGCCGTCGATCGCCGGGAAGCCGTAGAGCTGGGTTCCCGTGGCGTCCTCGTGGATGTACACCGGCTGCCGCGCCGGCAGGTAGGGCAGCACCCCGCGCAGTGGCTGGAACCAGTACATGACCTGCCGTTCCACCGTCAGCGGCAGCCCCAGCTGCGCCAGCAGCTCCGGCGCCCACGCCCCCGGGCAAATCACCAGCCGGCCGGCGGAGTACGAGCCGGTCGCGGTCGTCACCGACACCCCACCGCCCGGCGTCGCCATCCACGTGAGCACCGGCTCGTCGAAGTGCAGCTCGGCTCCCCGCGCCTCGGCCAGGCCCAGGTGCGCGGCCACCGTTACCTCGGGGCGGACGAACCCGGCCGCCGCCTCGTACAGCCCCACCTCGTCCGGCCCCGCCGTGAGCGTCGGGAAACGGCGGTGCACCTCCCCGGCGTCCAGCAGCTCGTGCGGCAGGTCCCACTCCCGCGCCGCCCGCAGGCTGCCGGTCACCAGGCCGCTGTCCGGCGGCCCGAAGTACAGGCCCCCGGTCAGCTGGATGACGTCCTCCCCCGAGTCGACGCGCAGCTGCTCCCACAGCTCGTACGAGCGCAGCAGCAGCGGCACGTACGCCGGGTCCTCGAAGTAGGACTGCCGGATGATCCGCGACCCCCCGTGGCTCGAGCCCCGGTCGTGCGCCGGCCCGTAGCGCTCCAGCCCGAGCACCCGCTGCCCCCGGGCGGCCAGGTGCGCCGCCGCCGCGCTGCCCATCCCGCCCAGCCCCACCACGATCACGTCGTAGTCCGCCATGCCGGTCCTCCTCGTCGCCGATGCGGTGCCGATGCGGTGCCGTCGACCGCCGTCCAGCCACGGTCGGGTCGCCGTCCTGAGCTGCGGGCACCACCGTGTCGAGAGCAGACTGCCCGCATCCCCCACCGTGACGCACCGGGAGCCCCCATGACCGCTCGCGAACCGAAGGACATGGCCCAGGCCGCCGCCGCGACCGGGGCCAAGAAGACCACCCGCACCTGGGACCGAGTGCTGGTCAGCGCGTTCCTCGCCGGCGCCTACATCGGGTTCGGGGCGCTGGTCGCCATCATCGTCTCGGCCGGGCTGGACCCGGGGACCTGGGGCACCCTGCCGACGCTCTTCACCGGCGCGGCCTTCACCCTCGGGCTGGTACTCGTCCTCATCGCGGGCTCCGACCTTGCGACGGGGAACATGATGCTGGTCCCGCTCAGCGCCATGCGCGGCAAGATCTCCGGCGGCGACGTGGTCAAGAACCTCACCCTGGTTCTGCTGGGCAACCTGGTCGGGGCACTCGTCGTCGCGTTCTTCCTCGCCGTGCAGACCGGCGTCATCGGCGACGCCGGGTCCGCCGCCGACAGCGGCGCGGGCCTGGCCTACGAGCGGCTCACCGAGATCGCCCAGGGCAAGGCGACCGGGCACACCGCCTGGGAGACGTTCCTGCGCGGCGTCGGCTGCAACTGGCTGGTCTGCCTCGCGGTCTGGATGTCGCTGGCCGCCACCACCGTGTCGGGGAAGGTCCTGGCGATCTTCTTCCCGATCATGGCGTTCGTGGCGATGGGGTTCGACCACGTCGTCGCCAACATGTTCTTCCTGCCGGCCGCGATCTTCGCCGGCGTCCCGGATCTCGGCTGGGGCGACACACTCCTGAACTGGCTGCTCGCCGGTGCCGGCAACCTCGTCGGCGCCGTCGTCTTCGTCTCGACCTCCTACTGGTACCTCTTCCTCAAGGACGACCCCGGCGAGAACGAGGCCGCGGAGCAGGCCGAGCCCGCCGAGCGCGGCTGACCCGCGGCACCGGCCCGAGGGGTTGCTGCCGGCCGGCCCGACGCGCACAGTGGTCCGACGCGGCGGCGCTGCCGGGGCGTCGCCCTGCCGGGGAGGAGCGCGCATGCACGCCAGGAGCACCACCGTCCGGGGCGCCCCGCACGCCGTGGCCGACGGCATCACCCGCGTCCGCGACCACGCCTGGCCCACGCTGCAGGACCTGGAGGGCTGCATCGGGCTGTCCATGCTGGCCGACCGCGGGTCCGGCCGGTGCATCGTCACCACCGCCTGGGACCGCGAGGAGGCGATGCGGCGCCACGGCGAGAGCGCCGGCGCGCTGCGCACCGATGCCGCCCGGGTGCTCGGCGGCGAGCCCGAGATCGCTGAATGGGAGATCGCCCGGCTGCACCGGGTGCGGCCGGCCGGCGACGGCGCTTGCGTGCGGCTCACCGTGGGGCAGAGCCGGCCCGAGCAGCTCGACCGCGACCTGGACGTCTACACCTACAGCATGGTCCCCGAGCTCGAGGACGTCCCCGGCTTCTGCAGCGTCAGCCAGTTCGTCGACCGGCACACCGGACGCAGCGCGACGGCGGTCTGCTACGCCGGGCGATCCACCATGGACCGCTCGACCGGGCAGATCGCGGCCATGCGCGAGGAGTACACGCAGATGACCGGGGTGCGGGTGCTCGAGGTCGCCGAGTTCGACCTCGTCGTCGCCCACCTGCGGGTGCCCGAGATGGTCTGACCACGCGCGCGCCTGTCCCCCGGACGGTTGTTCGCAGGGGAGGCTGGGCGGGTGGGCTACTTCGGCACCTTCATCTTCCGCGACGGACAGTGGCAGCAGCGCAGCGGCACCGGCCCCGAGCTGGTGGTCGACGTGCACGACAGCGACATCGCCACCATCGACTACCGGCCGGCCCCGCCCGGGCTCGGCCGCTTCTACCTCGGCGCCCAGCCGCGCGACTTCTTCGCCGACCCCGACGCCAGCCAGCCCGTCGACGTGCCGGCGGAGGTCGATGCCTTCCTCGGCTGGGCGGCGCAGACGCTGGGCCGCGCCCCGCAGCCCGACGAGCTGCGCCCGCTGGTCGCCGAGGACGGCAGCGGCAAGCCCGACGACGACGTCGTCGAGGACACCGTCGTCCGGCTGCTGGACCTGCTCGGCCTGCCCGTGCCCGAGGAGCTCGCCGAGGCCGGCTGACCACTCCCCCCGCGAGTGCGCCCCGACGCCGGGTCGGGGAGGCTGGCCGGGTGAGCAACGACACCAGCGGCTCCGGCTACGTCGCCCCCGG
Source organism: Modestobacter lapidis (assembly GCF_054780755.1). Taxonomy (NCBI): domain Bacteria; kingdom Bacillati; phylum Actinomycetota; class Actinomycetes; order Geodermatophilales; family Geodermatophilaceae; genus Modestobacter; species Modestobacter lapidis. Next base: position 62,715 of record NZ_BAAGVS010000015.1, read on the forward strand.
CCAGGACTACCAGCGCGACCAGAACTACATCACCGACCGGATCACCGCCGACGGGGCCGGCGGCTGGCCGGTCGAGGCCGGCCGGTACCGGCTGGTCGTGGCCCGGGCGTGCCCGTGGGCCAACCGTGCCGTGATCGTCCGCCGGCTGCTGGGCCTGGAACCGGTGATCTCGATGGGCATCTGCGGTCCGACCCACGACGAGCGCAGCTGGACCTTCGACGAGGACCCCGGCGGCCGCGACCCGGTGCTGGGCTACGAGCGGCTGCAGGAGGCGTTCCTGGCCCGCGACCCCGCGTACAGCCGCGGCATCACCGTGCCGGCGATGGTCGACGTCCCCAGCGGGGCCGTCGTGACCAACGACTTCAAGCAGATCACGCTGGACCTCTCCACCGAGTGGACGGCGCACCACCGCGAGGGCGCTCCCGACCTGTGGCCCGAGGCGCTGCGCGACGAGATGAGCGAGGTCATCGAGCACGTCTTCACCGAGGTCAACAACGGCGTGTACCGGTGCGGCTTCGCCGGCTCGCAACGGTCCTACGACACGGCCTACGAGCGGCTGTTCACCGCCCTCGACCAGCTCTCCGACCGGCTTCGCGGCCGCCGGTACCTGATGGGTGGGTCGATCACCGAGGCCGACGTCCGGCTGTTCACCACGCTCGCCCGCTTCGACGCCGTGTACCACGGCCACTTCAAGTGCAACCGCCAGAAGCTCAGCGAGATGCCGGTGCTGTGGGCCTACGCGCGCGACCTCTTCCAGACCCCCGGCTTCGGCGACACCACCGACTTCCCGTCGATCAAGCAGCACTACTACGTCGTGCACGCCGACATCAACCCGACGCAGATCGTCCCGCTGGGGCCGGACACGTCGAACTGGCTCACCGCGCACGGCCGCGAGGAGCTGGGCGGCTCCCCGTTCGGCGACGGCACCCCGCCCGGGCCGGTCGCCCCCGGGGAGGAGGTGCCGGCAGGCCACGGCGCCGGCGGGACCGGCCGGTGACCGTGCTCCGCGCGGACGTGCGGCGGGCCGCCGTCCGGATCGCCCCCGTCGCCCGGCGCACCCCCGTCGCCGTCCTGGACGGCGACCGGGTCGGCCTGCCGCACGACGTCGCCCTCAAGCTCGAGACGATGCAGCACTCCGGGTCCTTCAAGGTGCGCGGCGCCTTCAACGCCCTGCTCGCGGCGGAGGTGCCGGCCGCCGGGGTGATCGCGGCGTCCGGCGGCAACCACGGCGCCGCGGTGGCCTACGCCGCCTCGGCGCTCGGGCACCGGGCGGAGGTCTTCGTGCCCTCCACCGCGCCGGCGGCCAAGCAGGAGCGGATCCGGCGGTACGGCGCCCAGGTCACCGCCGTCGGCGCGGACTACGCCGAGGCCTACCAGGCCAGCGTCGAGCACGCCGACCGCTCCGGCGCGCTGCGGGTGCACGCCTACGACCAGCCCGCGGTCGTCGCCGGCCAGGGCACGGTCGCGGTCGAGCTGGGCCAGCAGCGCCCCGACCTGGACGTCGTCCTCGTCGCGGTCGGTGGCGGCGGGCTCATCGCCGGGTGCGCCGCCTGGTACACCGACAGCCTCACCCTGGTCGCGGTGGAGCCCGAGGGGGCACCGACGCTGCAGGCCGCGCGGCTGGCCGGCGAGCCGGTCGACGTGGAGGTCGGCGGCATCGCCGCCGACGCCCTCGGTGCCCGGCGGCTGGGCACCATCGCCGCCGACCTGACCGGCCGGTACGTGGACGAGGCGGTCCTGGTGCCCGACGACGCGATCCGGCAGGCGCAGCGGGTGCTGTGGGAGGAGCTGCGGGTGCTCGCCGAACCCGGCGGGGCGACGGCGCTCGCCGCCCTGCTGTGCGGTGCGTACGCCGCACCCGCCGGGGCAGCGGTGGGTGCCGTCGTCTGCGGCGCCAACCTGGACCCCGCGTCCTGGTCGGTCCTGCCCGGGACGGGGGTCTGACCGGTGGGCGGGATCCTCGTGCTGCGCGGACACGTGCTGCCCGTCGCCGGCGCCCCGCTGGCCGACGGCCTGGTGGTGGTCGAGGACGGCCGGATCAGCTACGTCGGCCCGGCCGGCCGCGGCCCGCACGTGGCCGCGACCGCGACCGAGGTGGACGTCGGCGGGGGCACGGTCCTGCCCGGGATGATCGACGCCCACGTGCACCTGGTCGCCGACGGCGCTCCCGACTTCATGGGCTCGGTGGTCGGCTCGACGCCCGCGGCGTTGGCCGCCGTCTCGGCGGCCAACGCGCTGCGCGCGCTGCAGGCCGGCACGGTCGCGGTGCGCGACCTGGGCGCGCCGGGAGGCATCGCGATCGACGTCGGCCGGGAGATCGCCGCCGGCCGCCTGCCGGGGGCCGGGGTGTCGGCGGCCGGCCGGGCGATCACCGCGCCCGGCGGGCACATCCCCTACCTCGGCGTCGAGGTCCTGGGCGAGGAGGCGATGGCCGCGGCGGCCCGCGAGGAGCTCGCCCGCGGCGCCGGCGGGATCAAGCTGGTCGCGACCGGCGGCGTGCTGACCCCCGGGGCCGCCCTCGGCAACGCGCCCTTCGCCGAGGACGAGCTGGCCGCCGCGGCCGCCGCGGCCCGCGACCAGGGCCGGTGGGTCGCCGCCCACGCCATCGGAAACGAGGGCACCCGGCGGGCGTTGCGTGCCGGGGCGACCAGCGTCGAGCACGGCTACCTCCTCGACGACGAGACCGTCGGGCTGATGGCCACGACGGGAGCGGTGCTGGTGACCACCCAGGTCGCGGTGGCCCGGATGCTGCGCAACCGCCACCTGGTCGACCCGGCCGTGGTGGCCAGGGCCGAGGAGATCCACGGCGTGGCCGTCGAGTCGCTGCGGCGCGCGGCACGGGCCGGCATCCCGATCGCCGGGGCCACCGACGCCGGAACCCCGTTCAACCCGCACGGCGGCGTCGCCGAGGAGGCGGCGCTGCTGGTGGCCGACATCGGGCTGACGACGACGCAGGCGCTGCGGGCGGTCACCGCCACGGCTGCCCGGTGCCTCCTGCGGCCGGACCTCGGGCACCTGTCGGTCGGCGCGCCGGGACACGTCGTCGTCACCGCGGGCAACCCGCTCGACGACGTGGCCGCGCTCACCGACGTGCGGGCAGTGGTCCTCGCCGGCCGGCAGGTGGACCGGCCCACCACCACCCCGACCACCGGAGGCACCGCATGACCACCGACCCGATCACCGTCGACCAGGAGCTGCTCGGCAGCTACGTCACCGAGCTCGGCGCCATCGGGGAGACCCCGGACGGCATGTACCGGTTCGTGTATGACGATGCCTGGCAGCGGGCCCGGGACACCCTGCTCGGATGGATCGACGAGGCCGGCCTGGAGGGCCGGGTCGACGCCGTGGGCAACGTGTTCGGGCGGCTGCCGGGCTCCGGGGACGGCGTGATCCTCACCGGCTCGCACGTGGACACCGTGCCCTCCGGCGGCAAGTACGACGGCGCGCTGGGCGTGGTCGGCGGCCTCGCCGCCCTGGCGGCGCTGCGCGCGCACGGCACCCCGACCACCACCCTGGAGGTCGTGGCCCTGTGCGAGGAGGAGAGCAGCCGCTTCCCGGCCAACTTCCTCGGCACCCGGGCCATGCTCGGGCTGGTCGCCCCGGACGAGCCCGAGCGGCTGCTGGACCGGGACGGCATGACGTTGGCCGAGGCCATGCGCCGGGCCGGTCTGGACCCGGCCGCGGTGCCGGACGCCGAGCGGCACGACCTGCGCGCGTTCCTGGAGCTGCACATCGAGCAGGGCCGGGTGCTGGCCGACGAGGGCCTGGACGTCGGCCTGGTGGAGGTCATCCCGGGCATCGCGTGGGAGACGATCACCGTGCACGGCCGGCAGGACCACGCCGGCGCCACCCCGATGGACCTGCGGAAGGATGCCCTGCAGGCCGCCGCGCAGATGGCCCGGGAGATCACCGTGCTGGTCGAGCAGGAGGGCCGGCCCGCGGTGGCCACCACCGGGCGCTGGACCGTCGAGCCCGGGCAGCCCAGCGTCGTCCCCGGATTGGCCCGGTTCTCGCTGGACCTGCGGCACCCCGACCTCGCCGTCCGCGACCGGCTGCTCGACGGGGTGCACCGGATCTGCAGCTCGGTGGCCGCCCGGCACGGCGTCGAGGTCGACGTGGTGCGGGACAAGGACGAGGAGCCCGCGACGATGGACGGGGGGCTGCTCGACGTCTGCCGGGAAGCCGCCGAGCGGTGTGGCGCGAGCTGGCGGCGGATGCCCAGCGGAGCCGGCCACGACAGCCAGCTGATGGCCTCCCGGGTGCCGACGGCGATGGTGTTCGTGCCCAGCGTGGAGGGGCGCTCGCACACCCCCGCCGAGTACACCTCGCCGGAGGACTGCGTCCGCGGCGCCTCCGTGCTGGCCACCGCGCTGCACCGGCTCGCCTTCACCTGACCCCCGGGGGGCCAAAGTCGCGACTTTGGCCCCCCGGGGTCGATCAGGCGGTGGGGACGGCGGCGCCCGTGCCGGCCAGCCCGTCCCGGTGGACGACGCCGTCCTTGACCACCAGCACGACGCGGCCGGTCGCGGTGATGTCGGTGACCGGGTCGCCGTCGACCACGATGAGGTCGGCGAGCTTGCCGACCTCCAGGGTGCCGATCTCGGTGGCCATGCCCAGGTTCTCCGCGGCACTGGACGTGGCGGCGACGAGGGCCTGCATCGCGGTCAGCCCGTGCTCGACCATCAGGGCGAGCTCCTGGGCCAGGTCGCCGTGGGCGTTGAACGGCGTTCCGGCGTCGGTGCCGGCGGCGATCCGCATGCCCGAGGCGACCGCCGCGGCGAAGCTGGTCCGCTGCTGCTGGGCCTCCCGCTCGGCCTTGTCGACGACCCACGCCGGGATGCCCCGCGCCAGGCCGTTCCGGATGATCCCGTCGACGGCGAGCATGGTCGGCACCAGGAAGGTGCCCTGGTCGACGGCCAGGTCGAGCAGTTCGTCGTCGAGGTAGAAGCCGTGCTCCACCGAGTCGATGCCGGCGCTCAGCGCGTTGGCGATACCGGCCCGGCCGATGGCGTGGGTGGTCACCCGGCGACCGGAGTTGTGCGCCTCCTGGGCCACGACCGCGAGCTCCTCGGGCAGCAGCGCGGTCTGGGTGGGCGAGACCCCGGGTGTCAGCACCCCACCGGTGGCCATCACCTTGATCACCGCGGCACCGGACTTGATCTCCGCGCGGGTGGCCTTGCGCACCTCGTCCGGGCCGTCGGCCTCGCGGCCGATGAAGTGCCCGTGCCCGCCGGTCATGGTGATGACCCGGCCGGCCGCCTGCACCCGGGGTCCGGGGACCGCGCCCCGGGCGATCTCCTTGGCCAGTTCGACCACGATGTCGTCGGCGGCGCCGCAGTCGCGCACGGTGGTCACGCCCGACTGGAGGGTGACCACGGCGCTGCGCGCCGCCCGCAGGGTGGCCACCGGGACGGTGTCACCGGCCACCTGGGCGAACAGGTCCGGCGCGCCGTCGGCGGTGAGGTGCACGTGGCAGTTGATCAGGCCGGGCAGCACGGTGCGCCCGCCGCCGTCGACGACGGACTCCGGCGCGGTGCTGGGCGCCTGCCCGTCCGGCCCGATCCAGGCGATCCGCCGCCCCTCGACGACCACCGCCTGCCCGGGGACGGGCTCGGCGCCCGTGCCGTCGACGACCGTGACATTGCGGAGCAGGAAGCTCGCGGTGCTCATGGGACCTCTCAGGAAGGAGTGGGAAGGCGGCCGAACAGGGCCAGGTCGACGTTGCCGCCGCTGGCGACGGAGACCACCCGGGTGCCCGGGGGCAGGTCCAGGACGCCGGTCATCAGCGCGGCCAGCGGCGCGGCGGCCGCCGGTTCGAGCAGCAGCTTGGTGCGCTGCACGGTGAGCGCCAGCGCGCGCAGGATGTCCTCGTCGCTGACCCGGACCACCCGGTCGACGAAGGCCTGCACGTGGGCCACGGTCACCTCGCCGCTCATCGGCGCGGCCAGCCCGTCGGCGACGCTGCGGGCCGTCGGCAGCCGCACCGGCTCCCCGGCCTGCAGGCTGCGGGTCATCACGTCGGCGGTCTCCGGTTCGACCCCGATCACCCGGACGCCGGGGGCGAGGGCCGCCAGCGCGGTGGCCACGCCGGAGATCAACCCGCCGCCGCCGACCGGCACCAGGACCACCTCGGCGTCGGGCACGTCCTCGGCGATCTCCAGCCCGACTGTTCCGGTGCCGGCGACCACCGCCGGGTCGTCGAAGGGGTGCACGGCGACCCGGCCGGTCTCGGCCATGGTGTCGAGGTAGCACTGGACCAGGTCGCCGTCGGTGAGCACGACGTCGGCGCCGTAGGCCCGGCAGGCCGCGATCTTCCCCGGCACCGCGGTCGCGGGCATGACCACCGTGCCGGGCACGCCCACGCTGGCGGCGGCGAACGCGACCGCGGCGCCGGCGTTGCCGGCCGACACGGTGATCACCCCGCGGGCGCGGTCGGCCGCCGACAGCGAGAGCACCTTGTTCAGCGCCCCGCGCGCCTTGAAGCTGCCGGTGCGCTGGAAGACCTCCGCCTTGAGGTCCAGCCGCACGCCGCACTGCTCGCCCAGGCTGGTCGAGCGGTGCACGGGGGTGCGGTGCACCCGCCCGGCGATCCGGTCCGCGGCGCGGCGGACGTCGTCGATCGTGACCAGGTCGCCGCGCACGTCCGCGGCGGTGCCGGTGCCGGTCATCCGGCCGGCTGGTCGACGGTCCGCATCCGCGGGTCCAGCGCGTCCCGCAGACCGTCGCCGAGCAGGTTGAAGGCGAGGATGGCCAGGAAGATCGCGATCCCGGGGAACGTCGTCAGGTGCGGGGCGCTGAAGATGAACTGCCGGCCCTCCCCCAGCATCGTGCCCCATTCGGCGGTGGGTGACTGGACGCCCAGGCCGAGGAAGCCGAGCCCAGCGGCGAGCAGGATGCTCACCCCGATGCTCAGCGTGCCGTGCACGAGCACCGGGGTCAGCGAGTTGCGGAAGACGTGCCGGGTGATGATCCGCAGGTTGCTCGCGCCCAGGGCCCGCGCAGCCTCCACGTAGGGCTCCTCGCGCAGGCTCAGCACCGAGGAGCGCACCAGCCGGATGATCACCGGGATCACGCTGATCCCGACCGCGATGATCACGTTCTGCAGGTTCACGCCGAGGACCGCGACCAGGGTGAGGGCCAGCAGGATGGACGTGAAGGCGAACATCATGTCGGCGAACCGGGAGATCGCCAGGTCGGCCCAGCCGCCGTAGTAGCCGGCGATCATCCCCAGCGGCACGCCGATCACCAAGCCGATGAGCACGGCGAGGACGCCGATCATCAGTGAGATCCGGGCCCCGTACATCAGCCGGGTGGCGATGTCGCGGCCCAGCTGGTCGGTGCCCAGCCAGTGCTCCGCCGAGGGACCCTGGATCGCCGCGACCAGGTTCTGTTGATTCGGGTCGTACGGCGAGATGAGCGGCGCCAGGATCGCCAGCGCCACGAACGTCACGATGATCCCCAGGCCGATCATCGCCGGCGGGTGGTGACGGAAGCGCCGCCATGCCCTCATCGGGTTCCCCTCACCATGTCAGTACGCGTCATGTCAGTACCGGATCCGCGGGTCGACCACGACGTAGAGCACGTCGACGATCACGTTGAGCAGGATGAACGCCGCCGCGTAGACCAGCACGATCCCCTGGACGACGGCGAAGTCGCGGGCACCGATCGAGTCGACGAGCAGCCGCCCGATGCCGGGCCAGCCGAAGACGGTCTCGGTGAGCACCGCACCGCCCAGCAGGGCGCCGAACTGCAGGCTGATGACCGTCAGGATCGGGATGAACGCGTTGCGCAGCCCGTGCCGGATGATCACCGTCTTCGGCGGCGCGCCCTTGGCCTCCGCCGTGCGGATGTAGTCCTGCCCCATCACCTCGAGCATGCTGGCCCGGGTCATCCGGGAGATCAGCGCCGTGGAGAAGGCCGCCAGCGTCACCGCCGGCAGCACGATGCTCAGCGGCTCACCGCTGCCGGCGGCGGGCAGCCAGCCGAGCGTCACGGCGAACAGCAGGATGAGCAGCAGGCCCAGCCAGTAGACCGGCATGGACACACCCATCATCGCCACGCTGGAGATCGTGTGGTCGAGGATCGAGTTGCGCCGCACCGCGGCGATGACCCCCGCCGCCACCCCGACGATCGAGCCGATGACCGTGGCGACCACCGCGAGGATCAGCGTCGCCGGGAGCCGCACGGCGATCTCGTCGACCACCGGCCGCGAGGTCCGGGCCGACTGCCCGAGGTCGCCCTGCAGCAGGTTGGTGATGAACGACCAGTACTGGCTCAGCAGCGAGTCGTCCAGCCCGAGCTGGTCGCGGAGCCGGCTGACCTGCTCCTCGCTGGCGTTCAGCCCGGCCAGGACACGGGCCGGGTCACCGGGGAGCACCCGGAGCATCAGGAAGATCAGGACCGACACCCCGAACAGGGTGATCAGCGACAGCAGGAGCGTGCGCACGATGTGCGCGGTGGTGCCCTTCACGAGCGGCCTCCCAAGCCCCGGGGCCGGGAGCCGCCCCTGCCCGGGGGCAGGGGCGGCTCGATGGTGGTGATCAGCTGGCCGGCCGTGCGTAGATGGCCGAGAACTTCTCCGTGGGCGTGGAGCTGATGCCCGTCACGTCGTCGGACCAGACGATCGGGAAGGACTGCGTCCACAGGAAGATCCACGGCGCGTCGTCCCAGATGATCTGCGAGGCGTCGCAGTAGAGCTGCTCACGGGTGTCCTGGTCGGTCTCGACGTCGGCCTGGGCGAGCAGTTCCTCGACCTCGGGGTTGGTGTAGAACGACGTCGCCAGGCCCGCCGGCGGGTGGGTCGCCTGCCGGAACATCTGCATCTGGAAGTCGGCGTCCAGGTACGGCGGCGCCCAGCCCAGCAGGTGCATGTCCACGGTGTCCGCCGACGGCGGAGCGTTCACCCGGGCCAGGAACGACGGGAAGTCGCTCGTGGTGACGCCGACGTCCAGCCCCACCTCGCGCAGGTAGCCGGCGATGGCCTCGGCGGCCTGCTGGTCCTGCACGTAGCGACCGCTCGGGGTGAGCAGGTCCAGGCTGGCACCGACCGCGCCGGCCTCCTCCAGCATCTGCCGCGCCCGCTCGGGGTCGTAGTTGTAGTCGCCGGTCTCGCAGTAGCCGAACAGGCTGGGCGCCATCGGGGCGTCCAGCACCTCGGCCGCGCCGAAGAGCACGTTCTCGACGATGGCCTGCTTGTCGACGGCGTAGTTCAGCGCCTGCCGGACCTGGGGGTTGGACAGCAGCTGGTCGTTGGTGTCCAGCGCGATGAAGATCGTCCGGTCGCTCTCCGCCAGCAGCACCTCGACGTCCTCGTTGGCCTGCAGCGCCTCGATGTCGGACACCGGCGGGAGGATGATCATGTCGACCTGGTCGGAGAGCAGCAGGCTCTCCCGGGTGGCCGCCTCGGGCACGACCCGGAAGACGACGGTGTCGTAGTACGGCTCCTCGCCCCAGTAGTCGGCGAACTTGTTGACGGTGAAGTTCTCACCGGCGGTGTACTCGCCGAACGTGTAGGGCCCAGTGCCGACCGGCCGCTGGTAGTTGAGGTTGGTGTTCCCCTCGGCGTCGACCGACGCCGGCGAGATGATGCCCGCCGTCGTCACCGACAACGCGCTGACGAAGCCCGGTGAGGGCCGGCTGAGCGCCACCTCGACGGTGTTCTCGTCGACGGCGGTGACCGACTCGATGACCTCGAAGGGCGAGCCCAGCGGAACGGTCAGCTCGGGGTCGATGATCCGTTCCAGGTTGAACTTGACCGCCTCGGCGTTGAACGGCTCCCCGTCGTGGAAGACCACGTCCTCCTTGAGCTCCAGGGTGACCGTGAGCCCGTCCTCGGAAGTCTCGAAGCTCTCGGCGAGGTTGCCGACGAGCTCGCCCTCCTCGTCGAACACGACGAGGGTCTCGACCACGTAGTCGACCATGTTCTGCACGGTGGTCGTGGTCTGGCCGGCCGGGTCGAAAGTGTCCGGGTCGATGCCGACGGCGATGGAGAAAGTTCCCCCGCCGTCGCCGCCACCCTCTGCCGCGGGGGCCTCGGGGTCGCTGACGCTGCAGGCACCCAGGAGCAGGGCGAGCGCCGCGGCGGCGGCGAGCGACCTGGTCCGGGACGGGCGGCGGCGTGCTGTCGTGGTCGTGTTCATGGGCTCCCGCTCTGACGGAGTGACATGGAACTGGACGGTTCAGGGACGGTGGGACGGCGTCGTCGGCGACGACGGGGACGGGGACGGCTGGCCGGTCAGGTGATCACCGGTTTGACCTCGGCGAAGTGGCAGGCGCTGGGATGGCCGTGCCCGAAGCGGTCGACGAGGGCCGGCTCCTCCTCGGCGCAGATCTGCTGGGCCTTGGGGCAGCGGGTGCGGAAGTTGCAGCCCGAGGGCGGGTTGGCCGGGCTCGGCACGTCGCCGGACAGGATGATCCGTTCCCGGCTGCCCCGCTTGGTGGGGTCGGGGATCGGGACCGCCGACAGCAGCGCCTGGGTGTAGGGGTGCGTGGGGCGGGCGTAGATGTCCGCCCGGTCACCGATCTCCACGATCTTGCCCAGGTACATGACCGCGACCCGCGCGGAGATGTGCCGCACGACCGAGAGGTCGTGGGCGATGAACACGAACGCCAGGCCGAGGCGGGCCTGCAGTTCCTGCAGCAGGTTGACCACCTGCGCCTGGATCGACACGTCCAGCGCCGAGACCGGCTCGTCGAGGACCAGCACCTGCGGATCCAGGGCCAGCGCGCGGGCGATGCCGATCCGCTGACGCTGCCCGCCGGAGAACTCGTGCGGGTACCGGTCGGCCTGCTCGACGCTCAGCCCGACGGACTCCAGCAGGTCGTCGACCCGGGCACGCAGCTCGCTGCCGGAGACCAGCCCGTGGATCTGGTACGGCTCGCTGACGATGCCGCGCACCGTCATCCGCGGGTTCAGCGAGGTGTAGGGGTCCTGGAAGACGAACTGCATCTCCCGGCGGACCGCCTTCATCTGTTTCCGGTTGAAGTCGGTGATGTCGTGGCCCTTGAAGACCACCGTGCCGGAGGTGGGCTCCAGCAGCTTGACCAGCGTGCGGCCGGTGGTGGTCTTGCCGCAGCCGGACTCACCCACCAGACCGAGGGTCTCGCCGGCGGTCAGCGTGAAGCTCACGCCGTCGACCGCGTAGACGGTGCCGACCTGGCGCCGGGTGACCCCACCGCGGATGGGGAAGTGCGTCTTGAGGTCCTCGACCCGCAGGATCTCCTCGCCGTGCGCGGCGCGCTGGTGCAGGTCCTGCGACGGGGCGGCGGTGGGGGATGCGTCCAGGGAGCTCATGCGCCGCTCCCACCGAGCCGAGCACCCATCTCGCGTGACACCACGGCCATCTCGGCGGGGACCTCCTCGGAGAAGTGGCAGGCGGCGCGCTTGCCGTCGCCGACGTCGTACAGCGGTGGCACGGTGGTCCGGCAGAGCTCCCGGCCCTTGGAGACCCGGCAGCGGGGGTGGAACGAGCAGCCCGTCGGCAGGTCGATCAGGTTCGGCGGCGAGCCGGGGATCGGGTCGAGCCGCTGGAGGTCGAGGTCCAGCCGCGGCAGGCTGCTCATCAGGCCCAGCGTGTAGGGGTGCCGCGGCGCGGCGAAGATCGAGAAGACGTCCGCGACCTCCACGACCTTGCCGCCGTACATGACGACCACCCGGTCGGCGTGCTCGGCGATCAGACCCAGGTCGTGGGTGATCAGGATGGTGGCCGCGTTGGTCCGTTCCTGCGCGGTGCGCAGCACGTCGAGGACCTGGGCCTGGATGGTCACGTCCAGCGCGGTGGTCGGCTCGTCGGCGATGAGCACCTTCGGGTCGTTGGCGATGGCCATCGCGATCATCGCGCGCTGCCGCATGCCACCGGAGTGCTCGTGCGGGTACTGGTCGAAGCGCCCCTCCGGGTTCGGGACGCCGACCATCGTGAGGAGCTCGATGGCCCGGGCCCGCGCCTTCTCCCGGCTCAGCTTGCGGTCGTGCAGCCGGAGCGCCTCGGAGATCTGCTGCCCGACCGTCAGCACCGGGTTCAGGCTGGTCATCGGGTCCTGGAAGATCATGCCGATCTCGCTGCCGCGCAGCCGCCGCAGCTCCTTGGCCGACATCGTCAGCAGGTCGCGGCCGTCGAAGAGGATCTCGCCGGACACGATGCGTCCCGGCGGGCTCTGGATGAGCCCGAGGATCGACATGGCCGTGACGCTCTTCCCGGACCCGGACTCGCCGACCACGCCGAGCGTCTCGCCGGGGTGCAAATCCCAGCTGACGTCGTTGACGGCTTTCACGACTCCGGCCGGGGTGACGAATTCCGTCGTCAACCCCCGTACGGAGAGAACGGGACTGCTCACAAACATCGACTCCTTGACCGATCCGTTGCTGAAAACTAGGACAGATCGGCGCCCGCTGGGTGTCGTCCGGATAACGGCGGTGAGTCCTGACGCTGAGTCGAACCTAGCTCACCATCTGTGTGCCCGATCACATCCACGGGCATCTGGACCCGTACCGGGGCGCCGGCCGGCGGCTCCCCGGACGGCACCGGGTCGCGCCAGACGTCCATCCGGACCGTCGCCGTGCACCGCCCCTCGAGGTCGAGCAGGTGGCCCATCCGCTTCACCGCGCGCAGCACGACCAGCCGGTCGACCACGGCCACCTCGGGGATCTGGTGCACCAGGTCCTGCTCGAAGCGGTGCACCTCCTCCAGCGACGGGAGCCAGGCGACCATCAGCAGGCTGGGCGTGCCGGCCAGCGTCACCGACAGCCGGACCTGACGCAGCCGCCCCAACCGCGTCGCGACGTCGTCCAGCCGGCCGGCCGGGGCGTCGGCGGAGATCACCACCATCACCGGCAGGCCGGCCAGCGGCGCGGCCACCTCGGTGCGCAGCAGCACCGCCCCGGAGCTGATCAGCCGGTCCACCCGGCGGCGGGCGGTGGGCTGGCTGATGCCGGTCACCGCGGCGAGCGCGGCGTAGGAGGCCCGGCCGTCCTCCCCCAGCGCCGACATCAGCTCCCGGTCCACCTCGTCCAGCACGGCGGGGCGGGTCACCGGCAGCGGCCCTCCCGTTCCCCCGCTCGCGGGCAGCACGCCCAGCCGCCAGAGACTGCCCTCGGTGTAGAGCCGGGTGGCGATCCGGGCGCGCGTCCCGGTCACGCCCGGCACCCGGTCCAGCCGCTCGAGCAGGTACTGACCGAGGGTGGGCAGGTCGACGGCGGCCACGGTCAGCAGCAGGTCACGGCCGCCGGCGGTGATGTCGACCGACAGCGCGTGCGCGTCGCCGGCCAGCTCCTGGGCGACCCGGGTCTTCTCACTGGGCAGGCAGGTGACCTCGACGTAGGCGAGCACCTGCGCGTGGTACGACCCCGGCCCGGGGGTGCCGGTGACCCAGGCGGCCCCCGTGGCCCGCAGCCGCTCCCAGCGCCGGGAGGCGGTGACGGCGTTGGTGCCCACCACGTCGGCCACCGTGGTCCACGGCGCCCGGGGATCGCGCTGGAGGGCCTCGACCAGCGCCAAGTCATCCTCGTCCAGGGCAACCGATCGCGGCATCCACGGAGCTTCCCATGACGGATGCCTGCAAATCCTGTCGAAGAACGTTGACACCTCCTAACGTCCGGGCCGGTCGAGCAGGAGGAGGACACGTGGTCCGGTCAGAGGCACTGCGCGAGGACGCACGCGCGCTGCAGGGTGAGCTGGTGGAGTTGCGGCACCAGCTGCACCGTCGTCCCGAGGTGGGGCTGCAGCTGCCCCGCACCCAGGAGACGGTGCTCGCGGCGCTGGACGGCCTGGGGCTCGAGGTGTCGACCGGCACCTCGACGACGTCGGTGACCGCGGTGCTGCGCGGCGGGCGGCCGGGTCCGGCCGTGCTGCTGCGCGGGGACATGGACGCGCTGCCGGTGCAGGAGGAGACCGGGCTGGACTTCAGCAGCGAGGTCGACGGCGTGATGCACGCCTGCGGGCACGACCTGCACACCGCGATGCTGGTGGGAGCGGCGCGCCTGCTGCACGCCCACCGCGACGGCCTCGCCGGGGACGTGGTGTTCATGTTCCAGCCCGGCGAGGAGGGCTGGGACGGCGCCGGCCACATGCTCGCCGAGGGCGTGCTGGACGCGGCCGGCCAGCGGGTGTCGTCGGCCTACGGGATGCACGTCATGTCGTCGATGAACCCGCGGGGGCAGTTCACCACCCGGCCCGGCACGTTGATGGCCGCCAGCGACGAGCTCCGGGTGACGGTGCGCGGTGCCGGTGGCCACGGCTCGGCGCCGCACCTGGCGAAGGACCCGGTGTCGGTGGCCGCGCAGCTGGTCGGCGACCTGCAGACGATGGTGACCCGCACCTTCGACGTCTTCGACCCGGTGATCCTGACCGTGGGCCTGTTCCAGGCCGGCACCAAGCGCAACATCATCCCGGACGAGGCCACCTTCCAGGCCACCGTCCGCACGTTCTCCGCCGAGGCCCGGGACCGGATGCGGGAGGCCTCGGTCCGGCTGTGCGAGTCGGTCGCCGCCGGCTACGGCCTGACGGCCGAGGCGCTGTACCTCGAGGAGTACCCGGTGACCGTCAACACCCCCGAGCACGCGGCGTTCGCCGCCGCGGTGGCGGAGGAGGTGTTCGGCGCGGAGCGGTACGCACCGAAGGTGTTCCCGCAGTCGGGGTCGGAGGACTTCTCCCGGGTGCTGGAGGAGGTCCCGGGCTGCTACCTGTTCCTCGGCGCCGCGACGGGTGAGGACTACGCGGACGCGCCCAACAACCACAGCCCACGGGCGCAGTTCAGCGACGACGTGCTGGCCGACGGCGTGCTGCTGCACGCCGAGCTGGCCACGCGGGCCCTGGCGCGGGACGCCGCCGCGGGCTGAACCCCGGCCGGCCGACCGCGGGGGCGCGGACCCGGCCGGGGGCTGGTTGGCTCGGTCGACGGCCGCGGACAGCGGAGTCCGCGGCGGAACGGAGGCACGCAGTGGTGCACAGACTGGTCGTGGAGTACGGGCAGCCGACCGACCCGGCCGCGTTCGACCGGCACTACCGGGACGTCCACATCGGGTTGGCGCAGGCCATCCCCGGGCTGCAGCGGTACACGATCGGGCACGCCCGGTCGCTGGGCGGCGGCACGCCGTCGGCCTACCTGATCGCGGAACTGGACTTCGAGTCCGCCGAGGCGATGGGCGCGGGCATGAGCTCCGCGGCCGGCGCCGCGGCGGGCGCCGACGTGGCCACCTTCGCCACCGGCGGAGCGACGATGACCAGCTTCGACGTCGAGGACGTCGGCCCCGGTGGTGGCGCGGCCGGCTGACCACCGACCGGCGGACCGACGCGCCCAGCGCGGTCCGCCGGTCGCGGGGCGGGCAGGACCCGTCCCCCCTTCGGGTGGCCCTGCGCCCTGACGCTGCAGCCGGGAGGCCCGGGGGCCGACGGAGACGGAGAAGTCCGTCGATCCGGAGGTCCCCCCGTGCACGTGTTCTCCCGGCCGCGACTGGCGTCGCGCCTCCTGGCGACCTGCGTCGTCGCCGTCGCCGTCCTGGCCGGCGCCCCGTCCACGGCGCTGGCCGACCCGGTCGGGCCTCCGACGACCGCCACCGCCGAGCCGGCCCCCACCGCCACCGCCGAGCCGGCGACGAACGGCGACGCACCCGACGCCGCGCCGATCGAGCCCTCCCCCCGTGAGCCGGCCACCACACCCGCTCCCGAACCGGCGCCGGCCACCGACCCGGCGCCCGCGACCGAGCCGACGCCGACCACCACCGATCCGGCCGTCAGTGACCCGGCCGTCAGTGATCCGGCCATGGCGCCCGAGCCGACCGGGAACCCGATCGAGGCGGGCGACACCGTCACCGGCACCGTGCAGCGGGCCTATGCCGACGACTTCGACACCGCCCACCGCCACGGCGCCCACCTGCTGACCTGGATCGAGACCGCGGCCGGCGAGACGGTGCACGTACCCGACGCCGAGCTGTCCGGTATCGCGGTGCAGGCGACCGTGCAGGCGACCGTCGGCGAGCCGGTCGCGCAGCCGGCCGGGCTCCCGGCAGGGACGCCGCCGGTCCACGAGCTCCAGCAGGTCGAGGTACTGGCCGCGGCGCCCGCCACCCCGGCCGCCACCCCGACCAACGCGGTGACCATCGCGATGGTCGTCCCGGCCGGCGCCACCCAGGACGCCACGTCGCTGGCCGACGTCGTGGACCTGTTCACCGACACGGTGGCCCCCTGGTGGTCGACCCAGAGCAACGGCACCATCCGGCTCGCCGTCACCGCCACCCACGACTGGATGACCTCCAGCGCGACCTGCGCCGACGCGACCAGCATGTGGACCGAGGTCGCCTCGCGGATCGGCTGGACGCCGGGCGCGGGCAAGCACCTGTTCACCTACCTGCCGGCGGACACCCCCGGCTGCGGCGGCCTGGGGCTGGGCAGCGTCGGGTCGGGCCCGGCGTCGGGTGGCCGCTCGTACGTGCGGGGCATCCACGCGCTGGCCACCGAGCACGAGTTCGGGCACAACTTCGGCCTCTGGCATTCCGGGCGCACCGATTGCGGCGACGCCATCGAGTCCGGCACCTGCTCCACCGTCGAGTACGGCGACGACTACGACGTCATGGGCAACTACCACGACGGCACGCTCAACGTCGTCCAGGCCGCGCGCATCGGCCTGCTGCCCCCCGCGCAGCAGCAGGCCCTCGCCTCGTCGGCGACCGGCGGCGCGTACACGCTGGCCCCGGTGTCCGGGGCGAGCGGCATCCGCGGGATCAAGCTCACCGACGCCTCCGGCGCCGTCTACTGGCTGGAGTACCGCATCGCCGGCGGCGCCGACTCCTGGCTGGCCGACCGGTCGGAGAACAACGAGTCCCCCTACGGCGCCCAGTCCGGGGTGCTGTTGCGCAAGGCCGGCACCTCGCCGTCCTCGATCCTGCTCGATCCCACTCCGCTGCCCCGGGACCCGGACTGGCCCTACGACTACGAGTACGCCTTTCCCGTCGGCACGGGCACCAGCTTCGGCGGCGGCGCCTTCACCGTCACCGTGCAGAACACCACCGCCGCGGCGGCGACCCTGTGGATCGCCACCCGGACCACCGCGGCGGCGCCGGCCGCGACGGCCGTCCAGCAGGCCTACGAGGCCTCCGGCGCGATCAACGGCCCGCTCGGCCTGGCCACCGACGCCGAGACCTGCGGCCTCGCCGGTGCCGGCTGCACCCAGCCGTTCGCCGGCGGCGCGATGTACTGGTCCGCCGCCACCGGCGCGCACCTGATCTCCGACCCGACGGTGCTCGCCCGCTGGACCGCCACCGGCGGCGTCACCGGCACGCTGGGCTACCCGACCACCGACACCAGCTGCGACTGGCAGCAGCGGTGCACCCAGACGTTCGAGCGCGGGTCCATCAACACCGCGACCGCGGGCTCCTACGTCGTCGCGGCGCCGTTCGACACCGCCTGGGCCGACCGGGGCGGGGAGTCCGGCGTGCTCGGCTCCCCGACCGGCGATGCCAGCTGCGGCCTGGCCGGCGGCGGCTGCAAGCAGACCTTCGCCCACGGCACCCTGTGGTCGACGACGGCGACCGGCGTGCACATGGTGGCCGCCGGCGACCCGATCGCGACCCGGTGGACCGCCCTCGGCGCCGAGGGCGGAACCCTGGGCTACCCGACCGCGGATGCGGTCTGCGGCCTGGTCAACGGCGGCTGCAAGCAGACGTTCCAGCGCGGCACCCTGTACGAGTGGAGCGGCGCGTTCGTCATGGCGCCGGGCCCGATCACCACCGCCTGGCTGGCCGCCGGAGCGGAGGGCAGCTCGTTCGGCTACCCCACCAGCGACGTCGCCTGCGACCCGGCCGGCACCGCCTGCCGGCAGACCTTCTCCGCGAGTGACCCCGTCTACTGGACGGCGGCCGGCGGCGTGCGCACCGTGAGCAACCGGGCCGGGAGCGCCTACACGTTCTTCCGCTTCTCGTGGGAGGGCCACGGCGCGGAGACCGGCGCCCTGGGTTACCCGACCGGCGACGTCGTCTGCGGGCTGCGCGACGGCGGCTGCACCCAGCGGTTCCAGCGCGGGGCGCTCTACCGGACCCCCTCCTCCGGCACCGCGATGGTGCTGGACAACGCCATCGGCGCGCACTGGGCCGCCGCGGGCTTCGAGAACGGGCCACTGGGCTACCCGGCGGGCGACCCGACCTGCGGCCTGCCGGGCGGTGGCTGCACCCAGTCTTTCGCCGGCAACCAGCTGGTCGTGACGTCCGCGGCGACCGGCACGCACGTGCTCGCCGCCGGGACGCGCTGGGCGTGGGAGGACGCCGGCGATGCCGCCGGCCCGCTCGGCTACCCCGTCGGGCAGCCGTTCTGCGGGCTGCGCGACGGCGGCTGCGGTCAGCACTTCCAGGGCGGATCAGTCTACGACGGTCCGTACGGCGCCAGCGCCGTGCACGGCGCGATCCGTGACTTCTGGGCCGCCCGCGGCTGGGAGAACGGCGCGCTGGGCTACCCGATGAGCAACCCCGACTGCGACCTGCCCGGCGGCGGCTGCACGCAGTGGTTCGGCAGTGGCTCGACCGTTGCCTGGTCCCCGGCCACCGGCGTGCACGAGGTCGCCAACCGGCTGAGCTGGAGCTGGCAGGAGAACGACGCCGTGCGCGGCTTCCTCGGCTACCCGACGACCGACGCCTTCTGCGGCCTGCGCGATGGCGGCTGCGGCCAGCACTTCCAGGGCGGCTCGGTCTACGCGGCCGGCTACGGCGTCGGGTACGCGATCCCGACGACGATCCGCGACCGCTGGGGCGCGGCCGGCTGGGAGTGGGGCCTGGGGTATCCGGCCGGCGAGGCGTTCTGCGGCCTGCGCGACGGCGGCTGCGGCCAGCACTTCGCCGGTGGCTCGATCTACTCCTCGCCGGCCACCGGCGCCCAGGTGGTCCGCGGCGCGATGCGGAACGCGTGGGCCGTCCGCGGCTGGGAGGGCAGCCCGCTGGGCTACCCCACCGGCAGTGAGGTCTGCGGCCTGCGGGCCGGCGGCTGCTTCCAGCCGTTCGCCGGCGGCGGCATCTACTCCTCCCCGGCCACCGGCGTCCGTGCCGTCACCGGAACGATCCGCGACCGGTGGGCCGCGCAGGGCTGGGAAGGCGGCGCGCTCGGCTACCCGACCACGGACGCCTTCTGCGGCCTGCGCGACGGCGGCTGCGGCCAGCACTTCGCCGGTGGCTCGATCTACACCAGTGCGGCCGGCGGGGCCCGGATCGTCTCCGGCGTCCTCCGCAACGCCTGGGCGGCGCAGGGCTGGGAGGGCGGCGCGCTCGGCTACCCGATCACGGACGCCTTCTGCGGTCTGCGCGACGGCGGCTGCGGCCAGCACTTCCGCGGCGGATCGGTCTACTGGTCACCGGCCTCGGGTGCCCGCACGGTCGCCGGCCCGATCGCGGCCCGGTGGGCGGCGCAGGGCTGGGAGTGGGGCCTGGGCTACCCGACCACCGACGCCTTCTGCGGCCTGCGCGACGGCGGGTGCGGCCAGCACTTCCAGTACGGGTCGGTGTACTGGTCCCCCGCGACCGGCGCGCACGCCGTCTCCGGCGCCCTCCGCGACCAGTGGGCCGCGCGCGGCTGGGAGTGGGGCCTGGGTTACCCGACCGGAGGCGCCACCACCTCCGGGCAGCTGGTCACCCAGGCGTTCCAGCGGGGGGCGCTCACCGTCGCGATCTGAGCCCGCCCCGCCCCGCCCGTCCCGCCCGCGGCGTTCCACCGCACGGCGGGGCGGGCACCGGAGGAACATCTCCGCTGCGGACGACGGGGCCGGCACACGATGGGGGACGTCATGGGCGAGGCGGCGGCGACACGGCTCGATCGGGGCGCGACCGACGGCACGGCGGCCGGGCCGGCGTTGGACCTGCCCAGCGCCGGCCCCGACGCCCTCCCCTGGAATGACGCGCTGGCCGCGGTGCTGGGCTACGCCCGTGGCCGGCGCCCGCTGCGCTTCCGCTCCCCCGACCACCCCGAGGGCCGCTGGTACCAGGTGCTGGCGTTCGGCTTCGAGCGGTTCGACGCCCAGCAGATCACCAGCGGCGACCCCGGGGACGGCGACGTCCTCGTCGCCGAGGGGCTGCACGGCCGCCTCGACCCGGCCGGGTGGTCCGCCGTCCGCCGCGCCCTGGACGACGTCCGCCCGCTCGCCGACGCCGCGGTGGTCCGCGCCGCCGGGCGCGCGTTCTGGACGCTCCCGGACGCCGAGTTCTGCGTGCTCGACGAACCCGGCACGGTCGGCGCCGCGCTGCGCCGGATCTGGACGTCCTGCGCCGACACCGACGGGGTGCGCCCCGAGCACGTCTCCGCGGCGCTGCACCGCCGGCACCCCGCGCTGTTCCCGCACGTCAGCCCGACCACCCGTCGCCAGCTGTGGCCGCACCTGCGCGAGGGCGACAGCGGCGTGGAGGCCGTGGTGCACCGCGAGCTGCGCGCCAACGCCGCGGGCTTCGCGCCCCTGGAGACGACGGTCGCCGCGCTGCTCGGCACCCCGGCCGGGCGCGCGCCGCTGACCCGGCTGCGGCTGCACGACGTGCTGCTCTGGCTGGTGGGCAGCCTGCGGTTCACCCACGCCGTCGCGCTGGGGCGGGCCTCCGCCGAGTGGCAGGCGCACCGGGCCGACGCCTGACGCCGGGCCGGGACCCTGTCGCCGGGCCCGGCGTGGTGCTGAGATCACCGCCATGACCGCCTCGGCACCGCTCCCCGACGGCGTCCGGCAGATGATCGACGCCACCAACAACAGCGACCGCGCCGCCTTCCTGGCCGCCTTCACCCCCGACGGCGTCGTCGACGACTGGGGCCGCACGTTCACCGGCACGGCGAAGATCGCCGCCTGGAACGACGCGGAGAACATCGGCGCCCGCGCCCACTACCTGGTCCAGCAGGTCACCGTCGACGGAACGACGTGCACCGTCGCGCTGACCGTCAGCGGGCAGCGCTACAACGGCCCGACCACGGTCACCGTCGAGCTGGACGGGCCGCTGATCCGGCGGATGACGATCAGGGCCTGAGGCTGATCGGCCGGGCCGGTCACTCCGGTGGCACCTGCCGCAGCTCCGGCGCCGGCTGCGGCACGCCGTCGGCGA
Organism: Modestobacter lapidis; assembly: GCF_054780755.1. Taxonomy (NCBI): domain Bacteria; kingdom Bacillati; phylum Actinomycetota; class Actinomycetes; order Geodermatophilales; family Geodermatophilaceae; genus Modestobacter; species Modestobacter lapidis. The sequence continues at coordinate 83,761 of NZ_BAAGVS010000015.1, forward strand.
GGGCGGGCTCCGGGGCCAGGCCGGTGAACGCCTCCCGCACGTCCTCGGCGGCGGCGAAGTAGCCGCCGGGGTCGCGCGGGGCGTACCAGGACCAGGCCGGCGGCGTGCGCGCGTCGCCCCGGAAGTCGGTTCCGGCCAGCGCCTGCAGCGCCGCCGCGCCGTCGCCGTCCAGCAGGGCCCGGTAGGCCGGCTCCCGGGCTCCGGCGGTCACCGTGCCCCGCAGCTGCTCGAGGTCCTCCAGCGATGTCCGGAGCCGGAGCCACTGGTGCCGGCGCCACCACTCGTCGGCCCGGAACCGGCGGGCCAGCCGGGCGCCGGCCAGCGCGCCGCGCAGCGCCAGGGCCGCGATCGTCTCCGGCGGCACGAACAGGTCGACCCCGCCCTCGCCCGGACGCTGCCGTACCGCGGCCACCCGGCCGCGGTACCCGGGCATCGCGGTCTGCGCGGTGTCCCGCCAGCCCCGGGCCGTCGAGACGATCGAGGTGAGGAACGCGACGAGGCCCGGCCCGAGCGGGCCGCCCGCCCGTCCCGGGTCGTGCCAGTCCGGCGGCAGCTCGACGTCCTGGTGCGCGGAGCCGGGCGGATGGGGCTGCAGGTTGATGCCGAAGGTGGGCCACAGCGGCAGCACCGAGTCGAAGAAGTGGATCGGGAAGTTCGACGTCACACCGCCGTCGGTGAACCACAGCTCCTGCACCCACATCGCGGCCGCCGGCCCGGGGTGCACCAGCGGGTCGCCGTCGCGCAGCAGGGGCCGCCCGAACTCGTCCCGGGCCGTGGCCGGCTGCACCCGGCGGTACAGCCGGACCGCCTCGAACAGCCCGGGCAGGGACAGGCTGAGCCGGGTCGCGAACACGACCGGGAGCTCGTCCGGTGGTGGCAGCGGGCAGAGCTCGACCCTCTCCCCCCGGGCGCCGACGTCCCGGCCGACGATCGTGCGGCGGTCCCCGACCAGCGCCGCCACCACCTCGGCGGGGAACACCTCCCGCCCGGGCCGGGTCAGGTCGGACAGCCGCAGGTACAGCTGCTCCTGGCCGGTGGACGGGCCGTCGCCGGGGTCGGCGGGGTCGGCGGGCAGCAGCGGGAACCGGTGCGCACGCTGCTGCACCAGCTCCGACGTCATCAGCTGGAGGTCGACCCGGCGCCGCCGGGGGTCCCGGGCCACGTCCGTCACGTCGCCGGGCGGCTGTCCCGGCACGTACCGGCCGACGCCCCACCACAGGTGGCCGAAACGCAGCACCGTGGTCGCCGGCAGGCCGGCCAGTTCGCTCAGCGTTCCGGACAGCCACGGCACCAGCGGCCGCTCGACCGTGGGTGCCGGCACGCCGGCCACCCGGCCCCACGGCCCGCGGGCCTGCCGCGCCGCGGACCCCGGCACCAGCCCGTAGTGGTGCCGACCGGCGTGCGCCACGACCGACCAGGCGCTCGCCGCCAGGACGGCCGAGAGCGCGGCCAGCAGCAGGACCTCGGCCACCGCGGGCGCCCACCAGGGCAGCCCCAGCCGGACGGCCGCGCCCACCACGAGCAGGCCGGCCGCCGGCACGGCGACCGGGCGCAGGTCCGGCCGGAGCCGCCGCGGCGGCGGCGCGACGGGC
>NZ_BAAGVS010000016.1:0-83912 GCF_054780755.1 Modestobacter lapidis
CAAGTACGGTGGCGTCCCGAGCGTTCCATCCGCCGTCTTTGTCTCGCGGACGAACAGGTGCACCGATGTCCCCAGGTCTCGGTGGTGGACATAGCGCTGACCCGTTGCCGACTTCTCGGCCGTTGCGTTCTGCGACTCCCACTGGAACAGCGTCGGCGAGATGGCGTGGTCGGCATACATAGTGGTGGGGGAGAAGTGCGCCTCGGTCTTGACCAGCGTCACGAAGAAGACGTCGGCCTGGTCACCCGGCACCCAACGAACGCCCGAGCCCCACGTGCCGTTCAGGTCGGCTCGCCCGAACGCCGCCAGCGCTTCGTCCCTGCTGTAGCGCGCGTGGACGTGCAACGGTCGGGGACCGGCCACCTCCAACGCTGGCGCCACGCGATGGATACGGTCCTGCAGCACGCCGGTCAACTCCGTCAACTCTTGCGAGCGCCCGGGATTGGCAAGCAGTCGCGACAGAGTCGCCTCGACACTGCTGAACGGCGTCCGTGCGCCGTAGAGCGAGAAGTGCAGCATCGCAGCCATCCGACGCACGCGTTCGGTCACCTCGACACCGCCTCGGGCGCTGTCGGCGAGGGCGCGGATGAACCGCAGCCGCTCCAGGTCGTCGATGTGCAGCATGCGCCCGAAGGCGAGTCCCAGCGCCTTGTCGTCCGGACCCGGCTCGCCGTCGTCCCAACCAGCCGCTCTCTTCAGGTCCAGCCAGGTGCGTCCGTTGCCGCGGTAGAGGTCCTCGACCTCGACGCCGGTCTCCTCCAGGAAGGCGGCCATGCTCGGTCCGTCCTGGGCCTTCGCCTCGCTGACCAGCCCCTTCCAGGAGACGGTGAGCGACTGCCTGATGTTGTCCAGCACGATGCGCTGAGCTACTCGGTCCAGCTCAATGTGACAGCCGGCTGGCAGCGTCGGGAACTCTTGCTCGACCTCCCGCTGGAGCCCCTTGCGCGACGCCCCGGTGATGGCGCGAAAGCGCAGATCGAAGCGGAACTCCTGGTGCTGGGCGCCGATGAAGTCGAGCACCGTCAGGCACGCCTTGCCCTCGGACAGGCGCAACCCCCGGCCGAGCTGCTGCAGGAACACCGTCGCGCTCTCGGTCGGCCGGAGGAACAGCACCGTGTCGACGGCGGGCAGGTCGATGCCCTCGTTGAACAGGTCGACGGTGAACAGGACGTTCACCGTGCCGTCGCGAAGCCCCGCCAGCGCCGCCGCCCGTTCCTCGCCCCCGGTCAGCGACGTGATGGCAAGGCTCGGGATGCCGGCTTCGGTGAACCGCTGGGCCATGAACTGGGCGTGCTGGATGCTCACGCAGAACCCCAGTGCACGCATGCGGCGCGGGTCGTCGATCTTGTCCGTGACGGCCTGCAGGATGAGCCGCACGCGGTGGTCATCACCGGTGTAGACGTTGCTGAGCTCGGTGAGGTCGTAGCCACGGCCGCGCTTCCACTGCAGCCGCTCCAGCGCGACGTCGTCGTGGATGCCGAAGTACTGGAACGGCGCCAGTAGGCCCTGGTCGAGCGCTTCCCAGAGTCGCAGTTCGACGGCCGTGCGGCCGTCGAACCAGCTCCGGACGTCAGCGCCATCGGTTCGTTCCGGGGTCGCCGTCAGGCCGAGGAGCACCTTGGGCTGCAAATGCTCCAGCAGCCGGCGGTACGTCGCGGCCATGGCGTGGTGGAACTCGTCGACGATGACCAGGTCGAAGCTCGTCGGATCGAGCTCCGCCAGGTTCAGTTGGGCTAGGGACTGGACCGAAGCGAAGACGTGCCGCCACTCGCGCGGGCGCTCGCCGTCCACCAAGAGTTCGCCAAAGTCGCCGCGCCGGAGCACGTGCCGGAAGGTTGACCGGCTCTGGATCAGCAGCTCTTTGCGATGCGCGACGAACAAGACCGTCTCAACGGTGCCGGCGGAGCGGAGGCGTCGATAGTCGAGCGCTGAGACGACCGTCTTGCCCGTCCCGGTGGCCATGACGACGAGGTTCCGCCAGCGGTCGTGGATGGTCCGCTCGGCGTCGAGCTCGTCGAGAATTTCCTGCTGGTAGCCGAACGGCCGGACGTCGAGCGTCGATATCTCGAGCGGCAGGTCCTTGCTGGTGCCCCGCTCCGCGCTCAGCGCCTGCCGCAGCCGGTCGCCGTCCCGGTCTGGGTCGTACGCCTCGAACGACGGGTCCTGCCAGTAGCTCTCGAACGTGTCGGAGAACGTCTCGAGCAAATGCGATTGCTCCACGTTCGAGAGCCGGACGTTCCATTCCAGCCCGTCGGTCAGGGCAGGAGCGGACAGGTTCGAGGAACCGACGTAGCCGGTCGACAGCCCGGTGGCGCGGTGGAAGAGCCACGCCTTGGCGTGCAGTCGCGTAGTCCTGGTCTCGTAGGAAATCTTCACCTCGGCTCCGAGTTCGGCGAGCCGGTCGAGGGCTCGTTGGTCGGTGGCGCCGATGTAGGTCGTCGTGATGACGCGGAGCTTGCCGCCGCGCCGGCGGAGGTCCGCGAGGCCCTTCTCCAAGATGCGCAAGCCCTGCCACTTGATGAACGCGCACAGCAGGTCGACCCGATCGGCCGACGCCAGCTCGCGGTTGACCTCATGGCCGATGCGTGGCTGGCCGCGGCCGTTGACCAACAAGGCGCTGGCGGACAGCGGCACCTCGGGTCGCTCGGGGAAGACGATCGGCCCCGGGACGGCGGGCCGATCGACCACCGCGAGCACGGATCGCCCAGGTTCGGCGACCCCGTCGTCGGCGGCAGCCGTGGGGGCGAGCGCGCCAACCGCCTTGATGATGCTGTTGGCGAGGTCGACTTGCCGGGCCACGCCAGCCTGATCGTCACCGCCGGCGATGCGCAGCGCGCGGCTGACCAGCCCCGTGACGTGTCGAGTAAGGGCCTCGTGTGCTTCACCCGGATCGAGCACCGCGAGCTGCACAAGCGATGCGTCGGTCGTCGCGAGCTGATCTGCGAATTCCGTCGTCACCAGGTGCTCGTAGATTCCCGTGCGCACATCCCCCATGTGCTGAACGTAGTCGGACCGTGACCGAACCCAGGTAAGCAACTCAGCTCGCAAACCCAACTGGCGACATTCCTAGCCCGCTGTGCAGCGCCCGTTCGAGTAGCTCCGCAGAGTGAAAGCGCGGCGTGGGTTCTCCATGTCACACCAGGGTCGTGCGACGGTCGTCGCGCGTCTGACGGCGCACCACCACGGGGGTCACATGTCGCATCCACTCTGGGCTCGAGTTGAGCCTGTCGTCACCGAACTCGGGGACAACCCGCTGTACCGCGCGTCCGGCATGGGCATGGAGCTGTTCCACAGCAACGTCCTTGCCTGGGCGTTGCGCACCCACGCGCGGGCGGCGGCACCACTCGCGGAGCTCTTCGGCTTTCCCGCGGTGGAGAAGTACGGCATCTGGCGCGAGTGGCGGCACCTGGACCTTGCAGTCGACTCCGGATCCGAGGGCGACGGGCTCATTCTCGAAAACAAGGTCACCGCGCTTCCCGACATGGCGCAGCTCAAGCGCTACTACGCCGATGTCCTCAAGCAGGAACCCCGGCGCGAGGGCCGGTCGAGCTTCGTTCTGCTCAGCCTGCTCCCGCCCGTTGCTTCGCTGCCCACGCCATGGCGGCGGGTGGACTACCGGCAACTCTCGGCCGCGCTGCGTGACGTCGCGGCCGCGCTGACGCGTGGGTTCGATGCCGACTTCATCAGCGAGTACGCGCGCTTGGCGTCGCTGCTGGCGGACCTCGTCGACGCTGCAGGACTACACGGACACGACGACGAGCCGTACTACGTCGACCCGGCGACCCAGCGGGAGCTGCGTCAGGCAGGTGTCCGCGACCTGGTGCTCAAGATCCGCAATATCGGGCTGGTGCAAAGTGCTGCCCAGCAGTCTCCCGGCGAGAAAGGGGGCTGGTTCGAGGCCGGCTGGACGAACGGGCAGCCCTTGGCGGCTCGCTTCACCGCGCCAAGCGACGTACCAGAACTCGGCTGCACCCACCTGGGGTGGCAGCTGCAGGGGCATCATTTGCGCCTCGTGGCACTGCTGGAGCATCCAGAACTGCGCGGAAAGGGCCCCGCGTTGAAGAAGGCCCGCGAGGATGCCGCCGACAAGCACCTGGGGGAGTGGTTTGGCTCGCACCGGCTGAGCGATGCGCTGCCCGACCACATCACGGCGTACACGGGCAAGAAGTCGTACAACCACTACGACCCGGACTTCATCTACAGGTACGGGTCGGTCACTCCCGACGTGTTGCCCGCAGAGTTGGTCCAGGCGCTCGCCATGCTCACCGCGGCCGCGGACGAGCAGTTGGCTGAGTTCACCGGCTCGGCCGGCTGAGGCGGCGACGTGCAGCGCATCGACGGGCGGCTCGTGCTCAGCCCCACCGACCTGACCCGGCACCAGGAGTGCCCGCACCTCACCCGGCTCGACCTCGACGTCGCCGACGGCCGGCTGGCCGCTCCGGCGGCGGGGCCCGACGAGGAACTCGAGCTGATCTTCGCCCTCGGCCGAGCACATGAAGACCACTACCTTGCGGCCCTGGAGGCCGCCGGGAAGTCGATCACCACCATCCCCACCGCGTTCGACGCCGAGGGGCGGCGCGCGGCCGAGGCGGCCACCGTCGCCGCCATGCGCTCCGGGGTGGACGTCGTCTACCAGGGCACCTTCTTCGACGGCGCGTGGGGCGGTCAGGCGGACTTCCTGCTCCGGGTCGAACAACCCTCCGCGCTGGGCAGCTGGTCCTACGAGATCGCCGACACCAAGCTCGCCCGCCGGATGAAGGTCGCCGCCCTCCTCCAGATGGCGACCTACGCCGACCGGCTCGAGACGCTGCAGGGCCGCGCACCGGAACGGATCTCCGTGGTCACCGGCGACGGCGCCGAGCGGCCGTGGCGGCTGGTCGACGTCAGCGCCTACGCTCGTCGGGCCCGGCGGCGCCTGCAGCGCTTCATCGACGCCGTCCCGGCCACCGCGCCAGTGCCCATCGCCCACTGCACCCAGTGCCGCTGGGCGGAGCGGTGCGATGACGAGCTCCGCGACGGCGACGACCTCTCGCTGGTCGCCGGGATGCGCCGAGACCACCGGGACGCCCTGCGCGACGCCGGCATCAGCACCGTCGAGCAGCTGGCCGGCGCAAGCCAGCACGCGTTGACGCAGTCCGGCATCGGTGCGGTGGCGCGCACCCGGCTGCACGAGCAGGCACAGGAACAGGTCAAGGAACGGCAGACCGGCGAGCCGTCCCGCACGCTGCTCGCTCCTGCCGAGGGCAAGGGCCTGCTGCGACTCCCACCTCCGAACCCGGGCGACCTGTACCTGGACTTCGAGGGCGACCCCTACTTCGGCGACGGCGAGAGCCTCGAGTACCTCGCCGGCATCCGCGACGTGGCCGGCACCTTCACCCCGCTATGGGCACACAGCCGCGGGGCGGAGAAGCAGCTCGTCGCCGACCTCGTCGACCGGCTCATCGACGCCTGGAAACAGCAACCCGGGATGCACGTCTACCACTACGCGCCCTACGAGGTGACCGCGCTCAAGAAGTTGACCGGCCGCTACGGCGTCCGCGAGGCGGAGCTCGACCAGCTGCTACGCGGGGAAAGGTTCGTCGACCTCTATCCCGTCGTCCGCCAGTCGATGCGGATCAGCAAGGAGTCGTACTCGATCAAGAAGGTCGAGGCCTTCTACGGCCGGGAGCACGACGGCACGGTCGCCGACGCGATGGGCAGCGTGCTGGCCTACGAGCGCTGGATCGTCAGTCGGGACCAGGCGCTCCTCGACTCGATCGAGTCGTACAACAAGGACGACGTCGACTCCACCTACGACCTCCACGTGTGGTTGGAGGAACAGCGCGACGACCTCGAGGCCGCCTTCGGACCTCAGCCGCGGCCGGAGGTGCCCGCTGATACCCCGGTCGGCACGGTCAGCGATGCGGAGGCCGTCGAGTTGGACCTCGTCTCGCGGCTGCAGGCCGCCGGCACGCCGGTCACCGGCATGCTCGCCGACCTGGTGCAGTGGCACCGCCGCGAGGCCCGCCCCACGTGGTGGGAGGTGTTCCGCCTCGAGGACCTCGAGGACGACGAACTGCTCGAGGACGCCAGCCCGCTCGGCGGGCTCTCCGAACCCGTCGACATGGGCCCGGAGAAGAGGAGCCGGCTGTACGAGTACACGTTCCCGCCGCAGGACACCCGGCTCAAGATCGACGGTGAGGCCCGGGACGTCGACAGCCACGACGTCGTCGGAACGGTCTTCGACCTGGACCCGGTCACCGGCCGCCTCGTCCTCAAGAGCACGAAGGTGCCGTCGCCGTCCCGCGGACTCGGGCCGGGAGGGCCGCTGGGCACCGAGGGCATCCGGCAGGCGATCCGCGACACGGGTGAAGACGCACTTGCGGGCAACGACTGCCTGGGCATCGCTCTGCTCGAGCGACGTGTCCCGGTAGGCACGGTGCTGCGCCACGGTGAGACCACGACGGAGGCGATCATCCGGCTCGGCCTCTCGCTGGACTGCGAGGTGCTCGCGGTCCAGGGGCCTCCGGGCAGTGGCAAGACCAGGGCCGGCGCTGAGCTGATCCGACGGCTCCTCGATGCGGGCAAGAAGGTCGGCGTCACCGCGAACTCCCACGCGGTCATCGGCAACCTCCTCGATGAGGTCGGCCGCCCCGCGCTGCACAAGTGCGAGGAGGACCAGCACTGCGGGGGGCCGCTGGTGCGCTGGTCCAAGAAGTCGAACGTCGTCGCTGACGCGTTGCGCACCGGCATGGACAACCTGGTCGGCGGTACCGCGTGGTTCTGGTCCCTGCCGGGTGTGGCGGAGGCCGTGGACGTCCTCGTCGTCGACGAGGCCGGACAGTTCTCCCTCGCCAACGCCGTCGCGGTGGCTCGGGGCGCCAAGGCGCTCGTGCTGCTCGGCGACCCGCAGCAGCTGGCGCAGCCGACCCAGGCAACGCACCCCGGCAGCTCCGGGGTGTCGGTGCTGGAACACCTGCTGGACGGCGCCGCGACGATCCCCGCCGACCGCGGGATCTTCCTCGACCGGACCTACCGGATGCACCCGGCGCTCACCGCATTCGTCTCCGACCTCGCCTACGAGGGCCGGTTGGCGTCAGCGGCCGGGCTGGAACGCGTCACGGTGCTCGAGGGGGGAGCCGTCAGCGGCAGCGGCCTCGCCGTGCGCTGCGTCGACCACCGGCGGGCCGCTGCCGCGCAGAGCCCGGAGGAGGCCGACGTCGTCGCCGACCTCTGGCGCTCGCTCCAAGGCGTCGGCTGGGTCGACCGCAGCGGAACGGTGCAGCCCATCGGCGTCGACGACGTCCTGGTCGTCGCCCCCTACAACAACCAGGTCGGTCTGATCCAGGACCGGTTGCCGGGCGGTGCGCGGATCGGAACCGTCGACAAGTTCCAGGGCCAGCAGGCGCCGGTGGTCATCTACTCGATGACGAGCACGAGCGCCGACGACGCGCCACGTGGGATCTCGTTCCTCTACGACCTGCACCGGCTCAACGTCGCCGTCTCCCGGGCGCAGGCGCTCACCGTCGTGGTGATGAGCCCGGAGCTGCTCGACGCGCCCGTGCGCCACCCCGAGCAGGTGCGCCGGGTGAACGCGCTGTGCCGGCTGGTCGAGATGGCCCGGGACGTGTCGTGACCGTCGATCAGTTGACGCAGTTCGCTGGGCGGGAGGCAGAGCCGCCCGCCGACCCGGATGCCCAGGCCGGGCAGCAGGCGGCGCGGGACGCCATGAACGCCCGGCCGGTGCGCGACCGGTACACGCCGGCCTTCGCGACCGCAGCCATCGCCGAACTCGGCCGGCTGATGGCGGACCTCCCGGCCAAGATCCGGGACAGCGTCTCCGGCGGCCGGGACGCCGCCGAGGCGCTGAACCCCGACCCGCTGCAGGGGCTGGCTGAAGTCGTCCAGAACGCCGACGACCAGCAGGCCTCGACCGTCCGCATCGGCCTGGTCGACGGGGTGTCCGCGCCGCGCCTGGTGGTCGTGCACGACGGGGGCCGCCTCCAGCTGGAACACCTGCTGGCCATGGTCCTGCCGTGGGTCTCCACCAAGCGGGACGACGCCCGGACCACCGGTCGCTTCGGCATCGGGCTCAGCACGCTGCGCAGCATCGGGGACTCCCTCGAGATCCACTGCGCGCCGTACCACGCGGAGCTCGTGAACGGCCGGCTCCGCCCCATCCCGGCCGCCGAGCCGCTGCCAGGTCTGTACGACGCCGACCCGGACCGACCCGCCACCATGGTGGTCGTTCCGGTGCGGCCCGGCGTCCAGCTGTCCTCCGCCACCATTCGCGACTGGCTGACCACCTGGGGCAGCGCTGCGCTGCTGTTCCTCGGGTCGGTCCGCGAGGTCCAGCTCATCGATCCATCAGGGGGCGACGAGCCGCTGGCCCTGTCCCTGGCCCGAACGGCCTCGCGCACGCGGTCGTTGACGGTCTCCGACGGCGAGCTCCCGGTGCTCGTCAGCGAGGTCAGCGACCCGGCCTCCGGCGCGCGCTGGATCCGCTACGACGCCGAGCTCCCCGTTCCGCGCAACGTCTTCCGGGCGCGGAAGAAGACCGGCGCCACCACGCCTCTCTCGCTGGCGGTTCCGCTCCACCCGTCGCCGGTCACCGGCCTCGTGCACGCCGGCCTGCCGCTGGTCGCCACCGGCCTGCCCTGGTCGATGAACGCCCAGCTCGATCCGGATGCCGCTCGCGGGCACGTCCGGAACACCGCCTGGAACCGGGCGGTCATCGACCTGCTGGCGCAGTTCTGGGCCGCCGTCGCCGACGATCTGCTGCGCACTCGACCGAGCACGGCGTGGCAGGCCGTCCCGCTGGAGGCGGAGGTCAGCTGTCCGGGAGACCCCTGGCTGGCGGACGCGTTGCACGACGCGCTGATCGTCCGCGGCCGGGCGGCCCTGACTTCCCGTTCCGCGGTCCGCGTCGCGGAGCGCCCGGTGCCCCTCGACCAGCTGGCCTATCCCGACCCGGCGTTGCAGGACCTGGTGAGTGACGACGACGTCCGCACGCTGGCGCCCGACCGGGTGGTGCTCGAGCGCGACGCCCGCTCGGCGGACGCCCGCTGGTGGAGCGTGCTCAGGGAGCTGCGCGTCGGCGCGGCCATCGAGATCCAGGCCGCGCTGCACCTCATGACCGGTACCGCGGTGGACCATCGGACGCCGCAGTGGTTCATCGACATGTCCGCCAGCGCCATCGCGGGCGGTGCGGCGGACGCACTGGCGGCCACGCCATGTGTCGTGCTGAGGGATGGTCGCTGCGTTCGGCCACCGTTGCCCGGCGACGACCCGAGGGTGCTGCTGGCCGCCGACGCGCCCGAGTCGCTGCTCGACCGGGCCGGCCTCGTCCACCGCGTCCACGCCGCCTACTCGGGTGATGGGGACGAAGCCCGGTCCGTCGTCCGCTGGCTCGAGGGGCTCGGCGCCTACGTCGCCGCGCCCGAGCCGGCAGCGCTGGCGATCAGCCGCGTCGCAAGGGCCCGCCCGGGATCGCTGCCGCTCGGTGATCCCGAGCTCGTGGCCTTCCGCGATCTCTACGCCACCCTCGCCATCGGCCAGCAGGAGGCGCACGGGCACGACATCGGTGCCGTCCTGGTCATCGACGCCGAGTCGTGGGACGAGGCCGAGCAGCCGGTCCGCGCGGCCCGCCCGGCGGGCAGCTGTTACCAACCGCGCTCGATCGACCGGGACCCCGACGGATGGCCGGTCGCGGCGCGGAAGACGCCGGACCTGTGGTGGGCGGCCAGCCGGTACGGGCAGGTGCTGCGCTCCGAGGCGGGCCGGTCCGGACTGGGCGCGCAACGCTTCTTCACGCTGCTCGGCGTCGAGCGGGTACCGCGGCTGGCGGATCACCCGGCGGGCGAGCGCAAGTACAACACCGACCGTCGCACGGGCGTCTCCGTCCACGCGTACGACGCGACCCCCACCCGTCGCGACGAGGTGCGCCACGTTCCCGGCGAGTGGACTCACGTGCTCGAGGACACCGTGAGTCCCGACCTGGACCGCGTGCTCGCCGCCATCAGCAGCGATCGGTCCTCGGAGCAGCGGCGGAGAAGGGCCGCGGCGCTGCTCGCCACCCTGCAGCGCGGCTGGGACCGGATGTACGCCCCACGGGCGCAGGCTCCCGTCGTCCTGGCTCACCACCAGTGGAACCCGGTGGGCGCCACCGTCACGTCCTGGTGGCTGGCGCGGCTCCGCGATGAGGCGTGGCTGCCCGACACGAAGGGACGGCCTCGGGCGCCCCGCGAGCTGGTGCTGCCCAGCCCGGCCAACCGGGTCGTCTACGGAAGCGACGGGCACTACGTCGATCGGGCGCTCGTCGCCGGGCTGCGGGAGGACGTCGTCGCCGCTCTGGGCATCACCGGGGACCCCCGGGTCAGTGACGTGGTCGACGTCCTGCGGTCGATCCGGGACACCGCGCCCGCCGTCACGGTCGAGGGCAGTGCCGAAGCCTGGGGCGAGGCCGCGGCGCAGGCCTATCCGATGTACCAGATCCTCGCCGACTGGCTCACGCCGAACCGGCGGCGGCGGATGGACGTCGCCACGACCGCGCTCCGGCGCACGTTCGCGGCGGGCGCCGGCCTGGTCCTGACCGACCAGGGGTGGCGGACCCCGGCCCAGGTCTTCTCCGGCCCCCCGGTCTTCGGCTCGTTCCGGTCGTTCGCGCCCTTCGATGCTTCGCTCGAACGGCTGTGGAAGGAGCTGGAGGTCCGCCGTCCGGCCGTGGAGGACTGCGCGGCCGTGTTACGGGAGATCGGCGGGCGGGTCCGGCGGCCGGGCGACGAGACGGTGGAGCTCGAGACCCTCCGGCTGCTGGACGGGCTGCTCGAGGGGGCTTCCGCCCCGACCGGCCTCCGGCGGCTGCCGGTGGCGACCTCCGGCGGTCGCTCGGGAAAGCGCCCCGTCTACGCGCTCGAGGACCCGATGCTCGCCGAGGCGCTCGCCGAGCACGCTGCCGTATGGGTGCCGGGCGGGGACGTCCGTCAGTTCAGCCACCTCTTCGAAGCACTGAACATCACCCGGGTGACGGCGAAGGCCTTCTCGGTCGCAGACGGTGACGCTGCGTCGGAGGACGCGACCGCGAGCGCCGTCGCCCGAGCGGCACTGTCCTTGCTGCTGGACGAGTTGGCCCGCGACGACCCGGCGCTGGCCGCGTCGGCAACCGACGCAGCGACCACGGTCGCGGACCTGCGGGTCGTGCGCCACGAGGACCTGCGCCTCCGGGTCCGTCTCCCCGCCGGGGAGGTCGTCCTGGGCGCTCGGTCGTACCTGGATGCCTCCTCCTGCCTGCTGCACGTGCACCAGGACGAAGACGTCGCCGACTGGGCCATCGGCGGCCGGGCCATCGCGTCGTTGTTCGACGGTGACCGCCGGAAGGTCGCGTACGCGTGGGCCGCGATGTGGTCGAGGGCCGAGGCCGGCGAGCGTCGACGGGCCATGGTCCTGGCCGAGCAGGAGGCGACCGTGCGGTCGGCGGCCTTGCTGCACCTGCGGGGTGACATCGAGAGCGAGCGGGGCGCGCCGGCGCAGGCTCGTCGCTCCCCGGGCCGCCAGAGCGGGGTCACCACCCGTGAGGTGAGCGCCCTCCCGCCGCGTGTCCTCATCGACCCGTCTGAGCTGTCGCCTGCTGTGCCGGCGGGCACGATCGTGAACCCGGACGGCCGTGCGGCGCCGGCGCGGGGGAAGGGCGGCAGCGTGCTGCGCGAGCCCTCGGCCGGCAAGCGGGGGACCGGCCGCGGAAAGGCGACCCCACCTGCGTCCTACACGGACAAGGACCGCGAGGACGTCGGCCTGGAGATCCTGCGGCGCTTGCTGGAGGGCGGCGGTGAAGAACTGCAGGACGTGCGTCAGCAGGTGCTGGTCGGAGCGGATGCCACCGACACGAGCCAGCGCTTCTACGAACTGAAGGTCCACGGCGGCCCGGCGCCGAACACGGTCTCGATGCAGGCGTCGGAGATCGATCGGGCCCGCGACCCGAACTTCTTCCTGGTCGTGGTCTCCAACGTGGAGGATGGCGCCGGCACTCCGGAGGTGCGGATCATCGCGGACCCACTCCACCGTCTCGCCGGCCTCGACGACGGCTCGGTGACGTTCAGCGGCGTGCACGAGGCCGAAGCGCTGGTCTACGAGCTCCCGCTGGAGGCGCCGGCGGAATGACCGCACCTGGTGCCGATCAGCGCGCCGGCGACGCGGTGGCCGCGGGGCATGGGCTGGGTCATCAGGCCTCCTGCAGGGAGTGGGTGAGGTCGACGGCGGACAGGTGCGCCGTGCGGTCGTGCCAGCGGACGGCGTCCAGCCGGATGCGGCCGCCGCCGTGCCAGCGGGCACCGAGGCCGGCGCTGCCGGTTCGGGCGAGAGGTGTCGACTCGACCCGCTCGGCGAAGGCGCGGGCCAGCGCGGCCGGCGTGCGCACCGCGGGCCGGCCGAGTGCGTCGAGGGTGGCGGCGTCCAGCAGGCCGGCCCAGTGCGCGGTGAGCGCCCGGCCGGAGCCGAACAGCTCCAGCCAGGCGGGGCGGCCCGCGATGCCGACCAGCAGGCCGCGCTGCCCGGCCAGCGGGCGGAGTCCGGCGGTCAGCCGGCGGCTCTCCGGGGAGGATGCGTCGAGCCGGTCGAGCAGCGACTCGGTCGCGGACGGCCCGGCGACGGCGCCGAAGCGGCTGACCCGGCGCCACACCTCCGACTGACCGCCGTCCCGCTCCAGGTGGGGGAGGAGTGACAGCGGCGCGCGGCGGTTGCGCCGCCGGTGCGCGACGTCGCCGTGCCAGCGCCCCTGCTCGACGCAGATCACCGGCAGCACCGTCGGCCGGTTCGGCGCGAGCAGCGTCGTGGCGGTCAGCGCCCGGTGCTGCATGCCGCCCTCGAGCAGTTCGCCGGCGAGCAGCAGCAGTGGCCGGTCGCCGCGGTTGGTGACCACGAGCTGGTCGACGGCGGGGGAGCCGGCCCGCTCGGCGACGTCGACCGGGGCGTCGGCGCCGGTCAGGTGGGCCGAGCCCAACGACGGCGCATCGGTCCAGACCGGGAAGACGGTCAGCGGACCGCGGGTGGTGCCCGAGCCGACGTGCAGCCGGGGAGTGGAGAGCGACATGCTGGCCTCCTGACTTCGCAGCACTTCTGCGACTAAGGAGACTAAACCGCAAACATGCCCGTACAGTCAACCGGGTGAGCGATCAACACGCCGAGCAACTCCACCGGGACCGGTCCGACCGGACGCTGGCGGACTACCCGCGCCCGTCCGTGGCGGTGGACACCGCCGTCCTGGTGGTCGACGTGCCGGACGCCGCGCTGGGCGTCCTGCAGCACCGGCGTCCCGCGGGCGGCGTGCACGGTGGGGAGTGGGCGCTGCCGGGCACGTTCCTGCACGAGGGGGAGACGCTGGCGGACGCCGTGCTCCGCTCGCTCCAGGAGAAGGTCGGTCTGCGCGGCACCCGGCCGCAGCAGCTGCACGTCTTCGACGACCCGGCGCGCGACGAGCGGGGGTGGGTGCTCTCCGTGGCGCACGTCGTCCTGCTGCTCGCCGACGACGTGGCCCCGGTGCTGGCCAGCCGGAATGACCTCCGGGTCGTGCCCGTGGCGGACGCGGGAGGGCAGCCGTTCGACCACGACGAGATCGTCCGGCGTGCGGTCGACCGGGTGCGGCAGGACTACGCGCTGCAGCCCGACCCGGTGGAGCTGCTCGGGGAGGCGTTCACGCTGAAGGGGCTCCAGGCGCTGCACGACGCGGTGGCGCCGCCGCCCGGACCGGGGGAGGCCCGCCCCTCCATCGACACCTTTCGGCGGTACATGGTCGGCAGGGGGCTGATCCGGCCCACCGGCGAGTTCGCCCGCCGGGAGCCTGGGTCAGGTGTCCTGGGCAAGCCGGCCGAGCTCTACTGTCGCGCCGCCGACAGCCGCGACCTGACCGAGGTGCTCGGCGTCCGCCCGGTTCGCAAGGACCGCAACCGGGCTGAGCGACCGGTGACCGATGCGGGGCCGGCCCGGACGTTCGGTGAGCTGACCGGCTCCAACGTGAACACGCACATCCAGAGCCTGGTGGACGACGTGGGCGCCTCCCGTCCGCTCACGCTGACGGTGATGCCGCACTACGTGGCGGTGCGCCCGGTCGGCACCGAGCGGGTCGCCGCGTACGCCAGGCCGCTGACCCTGTCTATCGGCCTCGACCCGGACGACGCGGTGGCGCTCACCGGGGACTTTCCGGACTTCCGCCTCGAGCGCACCTCCGCGGCGACCCACCACGTGCACGTGCCGATGCCCGCGCTGGCCGACCCGGCCGCGCGGCGGGCGGCGATGGAAGCGCTCGGGCGGGCACTCGTCAGAGTCGCCAGCGGCTGACGCCCTTGCTCACGTCCAGGTTGCGTGCCCGACGGGGTCGCGGCGAGCGCGAAGCGCTCGTCGCCGTCCACCAGCACCTGGTCGCGGGCCAGCGAGTGCAGCCGGTCTTCGCGGTCGAGATAGCTCACTGACCGAGGCGTTCGAGGGCCGCGGCGTAGTGGAGCAGCTCGTCGTCCAATGCCCGATCGAGAAGCTGGCGCTTGCTGGCGCCCTCGATGTAGTCACGAGCCGCCTGCCGGGCAACTTCCTGCATCATCGGCCCTCGAGCTCGGCCCTGCGCCGCAGGGCCTCGGACTCCTGCTCGTCGAGGCGGAGCATCATGACCACCTGTCAATGGTGGTACCGGGCCACCGTGCGCGCAGCCGCTCTCAGCCCGTCGCCGGGCCGAGGGGGTAGCCGAGCTTGAGCAGCGCGGCCCGGGCCTTGGCCTCGCCGGCGGCAGCGATCACCAGGTGCCGCTCGCCCACCCGTGTGCACAGGCCCCGCAGCGTCCGGTCCCCCGCCAGCAGGGTCGCCACCTGCGCGTCGGCGCACTCGACGACCCGGTGCATACCCAGGTCGCGGACCCGCCCGGCCCGGTTCTCGACGTCGGCGAGCAGCGTCCGGACGACCGGAGGCACGCCGTTCGCGGCACGCTCGGCCAGGAAGGCGGCCAGCTCGCCGGGCGCCCGGCCCGCATCGACGGCGGCCAGCAGGCTCGCCGTGGACAGCGTCCACACCCGGTCGGCCGTGCGGGTGGCGAAGGCGTCGAGGACCAGACGGTCGCCGGGCGGGAGATCGGCGAGGGCGACGACGTCCAGGTTCGCCAGCACCTGCAACCCGCGGTCGGGAACCGCCGGCGCAGCGGGGACGTACGTGGGTGCCAGCCCGGCGGCGTAGGCGCCGAGCGGGGTCAGCCGGACCGCCTGCAACCCGTCGTAGCGGCTCAGTGCCTCGACCCAGTCGGCACCCCACATCTCGCGGAAGTCGTCGCGGGCATGCGCCGGAGGCACGTACTCCACGTCGAGCAGGCCCAGCGTCGCGGCGTACTCGAACAGGACCGTGAGCACGTAGCGGCCCTCCAGGACCGGCCAGTCGTGGTACCCGGCATAGCCGAAGCTGCCGTACTCGGGATCGACGATGTAGAGCTTCCACAGCCCACGCTCCGACCGGGCGATGGTCAGCCGGGGCTCGGTGCGGCGCAGCACGGAGAAGAGTGCGTCCACCCCGATCCATTCGCCGGGCGGGCAGTGCTCCAGTGCGGCGACTGCAGCAGCCCGCCGCGGCCCGGCCGCGCTCAGCGCCGCAGCGGCCTTCTGCCCCTTGACCTGCTCCACCCGGCTGAACTCGTCGATCGGCGCGTGACGGGGCCAGCGCTCCCAGATGGCGCGCACCACCTCGGAGGCCGGCCGGCCGAGGGCCGATCGCCCCCGCGGTGTCAGGGTGAGCCGGGTGCCGTCCAGCCGCGCCAGCCCGCCGGCCTGCAGCAGCAGCGGCCAGGCGAAGGCGGCGATGGCATCGTCCGGGTAGAAGTCCCCGGCGATGAGGACGTCGGCGACGGCACGCACCGTAGCGGCCGACGGGCGGTGCGTGGTCGCACTGCACCTGACTTTCCCGGTCTGACAGAGCCGAAGGACGGCGGCGACGTTGGCGAGCGCCTCGGCCTCGGTGCACCGGACGGTGGACGGCTCGGCGTCCTCAGGCCCCATGGCCGCACGCTAGCGAGGACGCGCGTGGTCTACGAGCCGGCCACCTCGTCAGCGACCGGCGGGCCCGCTCAGTCGTCGGAGGGTTCCCGCTTCGCCCTCGCCCGTCGAGGGCGGGACGTGGGGAACAGCGGGCCAGGGCCGTAGGTTACGGACGGTCCGCGCTGTGCTTGGGACGTCTTGACGAGGATCTGCCGGTCGACCAGGTCGGCCAGGATGCGCGAGGCCGTTGGCGTGTCGACGTCCACGAGCGTGCGCACCATCCGGCCGTTGACTTGACCTGCCTCCCGGACGATCTCGGTGACCTTGCGGTCCGTGTCGTCGCCCACCCGCCGCCGGTAGGTGACCGCAGGCCCGAGGGCTGCGATGGCGTGGTCGCGCAGGCGGTACACGCCGGCACGGGCCTGCGCCGACTCACGGGTCCGCTCGATGAAGCCGATCGCCGGCGTCGTGAGCTCGAGGAGGATGGCCTCGACCTCGCCGTCGTCCTTCTGCAGCCTCGGCACCAATTCGGTTGCCGTGACATTGCGCTTTCCCAGCAGCGCGAGCATTACCAGCAGCGTGTCCGGGTCGGACCGCCGATCCTCCGGAAGAGTCGCCGCGAAGCGGGTCACCGCGGTGTTCGGTGCTCCTCCCTGCAGGGTGACGCTCACGCGGTGCTGGTCCCCCGAGAATGTGGGCGGCTGGTGACCGACCTTGACCATCTCGGCGTACATGCGATCCACGCCGACGCCGGCGGTCTCGGCGAGCCCGAGTTTGCGGATGACCGCTGCCAGCGCAGGATTCCTCGGTCGGGAGCTCACCGTGAGGATGTTCTCGGGTGTCACGCCCAGCACGAACGATCCGGGAGAGGTGACGGCGAGGCGCGTACTCGAATGCTCGATCTGCACCATTCCGGTGGCCTGGTAGTCACGATGCATGAACGCGTTGACGACAGCCTCGCGCACGGCGAGGTCGGGCAGGTCGGCGATGAAGAGCTGCTGTCCGGTGGGCAGGTTGACCGGTGTCCCGTTGACCCGGTTCTCGATGAGTTCGAAGGTTCGCAGCAGGGCGGTGAGGCCCGGAGCAGTGAGTTGCTGGTTCGTCGACAGCTCCCCAGAGCGGGCACGTCGATGGACGTACGACACCAGGGGGCGAGCCTCGTCCGCGACGAGGAGGAGATTGCCGGCGTTGGTCAGGCTGCCAGCGGGAGTCAGCAGTCCCAGCCGGCGCAGCAGGTCCCGTTCTGACAGTTCCGCCCAACGTCGCCGTTCCGCGTCGGCGGCCTCGGCGAGCAGGCCGCGCGCTTCGTCGACGGTTCGTGAAGCGATGGCGTTCCGGGGAATGCCAGAGTCGGCTGCGGACCAGTCATCGCCGCGCCGCTGGCCGACCACCGCGGCGATTCGCACGGCGGACATCGGCTCGCACGCGGTGCCGATGCGCTCGGTGGCCTTCCCCTTGATCTGATGCACTTCGGGGCTACGTGGCGCCGTGATGGCCAGGAGTCGCTGGCCGGCCCAGGGCAACTCCTCAACGGTCACGATCAGCGGAGGCGAGGTCACCTCGTAGATGCGGCGCTGCAGGCGGTCAGGATCCAGATCTGTTCCCACGAAGGCGGCGGGACCCGCCTTGCGATCCGCCACCCCAACGACGACGCAGCCGCCGGTAGCGTTGGCGAAGCAGGCTGCGGCCTCCGCCAAGTCGGTCGCGCTGTCAGTGCGGGACCGACCGACCGTCTTGAAGTCCAGCCTGGCCGATTCGAGCGAGGCAGCCGTGGCGCCGTCCTCCACTAACTGCAGCGCCTCGGCCACCCTTGGCTCAACGGTCACGAGTTTCCTCCGAGTTTTGCTGGGCCCTTAGCGCTCAGGGTAATGCAAAACTATGCGAAAACCAGCCAGGCCTCGGTCCACCCCCGTCGCGGCGGAAGCCGACGGACTTCCCCCGGCGCCGTCAGCCGAGCCGGTGCCTACCGCTGGTACCGGTCACGGACGGCGACCATGCGTGCCCGGTGGTCCCCGGTCAGGTAGTCCGGTGACCCGAGATGTCCGTCGCCGTAGGCGTAGCCGTCGGGGTCGACGCCGATCGCCTGCAGCAGCGCCTTGGCCGGTGCCGATGGCGATCCCGCGATGCCGAACCAGGCCGTCAGCTGCTTGACGGCGAGTCGTCGGTCGCGGAAGAGGTGGTTGGCCGTCGCGACGATCCAGCAGACCGCCGCGGCGGTGCCCTCGGCCCGGCTCCGGCGAAGAAAGAGCTCCGGATCTGTGGCAGCCACCCGAGCGAGCAGCCGCCGGGAGGCGGTCCGCAATTCGACGTCGAGCACCTCGGTGCAACAGCGGTCGACCAGGTCCAGCACCTTTCCCACTCGGTGCCGGATGTCCTCGGGAACAAGGTCCCAGTTGAACGGCTCGTCCGGCAGCGGATCGCCGTCGAGATCCTCGAGCGACCGATGGCCACCGACGGCCTCG
The DNA here is from genome assembly GCF_054780755.1 of Modestobacter lapidis. Lineage (NCBI taxonomy): Bacteria > Bacillati > Actinomycetota > Actinomycetes > Geodermatophilales > Geodermatophilaceae > Modestobacter > Modestobacter lapidis. The sequence continues at coordinate 18,437 of NZ_BAAGVS010000016.1, forward strand.
GCCAGGTCCACGCGCGGGTCGTACGTCCCCAGCACGTCGTCCGCCGGCGGCCACGGGCCCTCCGGATCCAGCGCGCCCATGGCGGCGAGCAGCGCCGCCGGGCCCTGCGGTCGCGGCGTCCGGATCGTCGCCTGGTACTCCGGCTCGTACTCGTCGACCGCGGCCAGCGTCTCGTCGGTGAGCTCACCCCGGATCCCACGCTCCGCGTGGCTGAATCCGATGAACGCCCGCAGCAGGTCGGGTGCCTGCGCCAGGTACGGCACGTCGGCGACGATCTTGCGGGGGATCCAGTCGGCCAGCAGGATCTCGACGGCAACCGGGCTCCAGCGGAGCGGATCGCCGGGCCCGTAGTCGGTGCCGAACCACAACAGCGACTCCAGCAGCCCGCGCCGGTCGGCGTCGTCCAGGCCGGCCCCGAACGGCGAGGCGAAGAAGCGTTCGGTGAGCGCCTGCTTGTCGTCGTCCGTCCACTCCGGCCGTACGTACCCCGTGCCCCCGGCGGGCAGCAGCCCGACCGCCCATTCGACGAGGGGGCGGCAGGCCGGCCAGGTGTCGGTCTCGATCGGCGGGAACGTGATGGCGGTGAGCTCCAGCGCCTCGGTGATCCGCGCCCGGGCATCGGCCGGATCCAGGTCGGTCAGCGTCGTGTCCGGATCGTCGGCAGTGGTGCGCATCAGGTCGAGCAGCTCGGGCAGCCCACCCGGGACGACGTAGGCGTCCTTCACCAGGGTGCCCAGGTTGTGGTCGATGTAGACCGCCGCGCAGAACTCCCGCCCACCGGGCAGCCGGACGCCGATCGCGATGGTGTCGCCGTCACCCAGCACGTGCCGCATCTCGAACACACCGTCCGCCGGCTCGGCCTCGTCCAGCGCGAGCAGCCACCGGGGCAGGGCATGGCCCCGGGAGCCGATCTCCCGGCGCACCCGGTGGCGCAGCATGTCGTCACCGGCCAGCCCGGCGATCGCCGCCAGCAGAGCCGAGGTCTCCACCAGTGGCACGTCGAAGAAGGTCTGCACCACCTCGTTCCGCGGCGGCAGCGTGGGCTCGCTCGGTGGGCCCAGCGACGGACGGTCGTCGAACCCGGCCAGCAGCGCGCTCCCCATCCCCAGCAGGGGCAGCGGGTCGTCCGCGGCGAGCGCGGCTGCGATGGTGCCCATCAGGTCGGGCTCGTGCTGCCGCCGTGCCGAGGCGCGTGAACCTGACCCCTTCGGCGAGCGGCCGGGCTTCGAGCGCCCTGCCTTGGGGCGAGCGGCCTTCTTCGGACGGTGCGAGCGTTTCGACATCGGAAGCACGTTAGAGGTGCCGGGAGTGGATCTCGACCCGCTGGGGCACACCTTCGGAAGGCATGATCAGCACCAGACCGATTCGACAGAGGGAGACCACCATGGCAGGCATGATCCGGAAGCTCTTGGCGTCGGGCGTCGCGGCGAAGGTGATCCAGGAGGCCCGCAAGCCGCACAACCAGGCCAAGATCAAGAAGGCGATCGCGGACTTCACGAACAAGCGCGGCGGCGGCAGCCGCCCGGGCGGCAGCAACCGCTACTGAGCCCAGGCTCGCTGCCCGTCATCCGGCGGGCGGCAGCCCTGGCGGAGGCCCTCGTGTCGGTCATCGGTGTGCCGCTGCGGTTTGGCGCTCCACCCGAGCACGAGTGACCGATGGAGTGACTTCGGCACGACATCGCCCGGAATGGTCGTCCGGCGGTGCCATGCTGCGAGGAATCGGTGCCGGCTGCGCGGGGGAGTGAGATGGCGGACCACGAGACGGCCAGGGCGACCCGGTGACGGCACGCCGGTTTCCGGAGACGCCGGTGTTCGCGTCGCACGCGGAACGGCTGTTCGTCGAGACGCTCCAGGAGCACCTTCCGGACGACGCCGTCCTCTTCTGCGGCCAGCGGTTCAGCGACGGCAGGCAGGACCGCGAGGCCGACCTGATCGTCGCCTGGCCGGGCGTGGGCATCGCCGTCATCGAGGTCAAGGGCGGCAGCGTCCGCCTGCAGGCCGGCGAGTGGCGACAGGTCGGCGGCGGGCTCGACAAGGTCATCCACCCGGTCGACCAGGCGCGCACCTGCAAGTACCTGCTGCGGAACTACCTGGACAAGCATCCGCGCTGGACCGCCGGCAAGCCGCGCCTCGGCCATCTCGTGGCCCTGCCCACCACCACCCTCACCGCGGACTTCCGCGCTCCGGACCTGCCCCGCTGGATGGCGCTCGACGCGACCGACCTCGCCTACGCCGCGAACCGGATCGAGGCGGCGCTGGCCAAGCTCGACGACGCCCCCGACCCGCCGGACGTCGCCGACGTCGAGACCCTCGTCGACTGCCTGGCCGGAACCGCGATCCCGCAGCAGGACCTGGTCGCCGATCTCGCCGAGCGGGAGGCCGCCTGCGACCTGCTGACCCAGGACCAGGCATCCGTCCTGGACCGGCTGGAGCTGCTGGACCGGGTGGAGATCCGCGGCGGCGCGGGCTCCGGGAAGACCTGGCTGGCGGTGGAGAAAGCCCGTCGGCTGGCTCGCGACGGCCAACGCGTGGCGCTGATGTGCTACTCGCGGGGCCTCGCCGAGTTCCTCACCCGGCGGGTGGCCACGCTCCCGCGGAAGCAGCGGCCGGACTACGTCGGCACCTTCCACAACCTCGGCATCGACTGGGGCGTCCAGCCGGGGCGCGACGACGACAGCGGCTACTGGGAGGAGCTCCTGCCCGAGAAGATGGTGGCCATCGCCGGCCGGCTGCCCGCGGGGAAGCGGTTCGACGCGATCGTCATCGACGAGGCGCAGGACTTCGCCGAGAGCTGGTGGGACGCCGTCCTCGCTGCCCTGAAGGACCCGGCGAACGGCTGCCTGTACGTGTTCGCCGACGAGGGGCAGCGGGTGTTCGCCCGGCAGGGCCGGCCGACGGTCGACCTGCTGCCGATCCCGCTCAACGAGAACCTGCGGAACACCAAGCAGATCGCCGGCACCTTCTCCAGCCTCGCGCCGTCGCAGATGAGGATGCGGGGCGGCAGCGGGGTGCCCGTCCGCTTCGTCCAGTGCACCTCGGAGGAGGCCGTCGACGTCGCGGACGACGAGGCGGTCGCGCTGCTGGACGCCGACTGGCCGACCGGGGCCGTCGCCCTCCTGACCACCGGGAGCCGGCACACGGAGCAGGTGAACCGCCAGCGGCCGGGGCCGGAGGCCTACTGGGCGTCCTACTGGGACGACGACGACCTCTTCTACGGCCACGTCCTCGGCTTCAAGGGGCTGGAACGCCCGGCGGTCGTGCTCGCGGTCAACGGTTTCCGCAGCGAGGAGCGGGCGCGGGAGATGTTGTACGTCGGGTTGTCCCGGGCGCGGGACCTGCTGATCGTGTGCGGCGACCTGGAGCTGATCCGCCGGGTGGGTGGCGAGGCGGTGGCGCGCCGGTTGACGGGCGGCTGACGACCTGGCGAAGTGTCCCGCAGCCGGGTGAAGGGGGTAGGCCGCGCTCTGGGCGGGAGCGGTCTTGGACGGTGGGTCGAACTCGGCGATCAGCCCCGCGAGCTCTGTCTCGGCCACCGACCAGGGGATGCGACTCGACCCCGTGCTGGCCAGCCGTCCCAGTGTCAGGAGGACGAGCAGCGGCTTGTGCGGCGCTCGTCGTCCGTCCTGCTGGTACTGCCGCAACGAGGCGAGCCGCTGCAGGGGTGCCTCGGATGCCGTCGTAGGGTCGACTATGACCGCGGTGTCGGGCTCGAGCCGCTCAGCCGCGCCGCCTCGCGCCTAGGCCGAGGTGCGGCTGCTCGGTGAGTGCGGCCTGCTCCGCTGCCGGCGAGATGTTGGTCCAGTCGGAGTCGGTGGAGCCGACCAGCAGGGCCGGTCCCACGATCGATCCGCTCCGGGAGAACCCGCGGACGTACCGCTCGACGAACTGCGTCGCCCGGGTGTTCGTCGTGCCCTGGTGCGCCTTCCCCTTCGCGTCGCGTACCAGGGTCGTCCTCGGCAGCCCGGGCATGAGGATGTGGTCCAGGGACCACGCGTCCAGCGCCTGGCAGAGCCCCGCCGTCGAACCGTCGACCGAGACCGTCCGGACGCGTTCGGCCGGGTCGGTGGGGAAGAGGACCGACCGGATGGGGCGCGCTCCGGTGTTGGCCATGGCTGGTGCTCCTGCCGGTCGGATGGCTGGTGCTGCGTCTGCCCAGGTCATCGGCAGCCCGGTCCCACGGCTGCAGTGGAGATCGAGTCGGCGATCCGGACGTGAGCCTGTCGTCGCCATGGCAACGACAAGCCCGGAACCTGACCACAGCATCGTGTATAGAAGGCCTGTCGTCGCTATAGCAACGACAAAGACGTGCCGATCTCCTCTGCGAGCGAATCGAGCACCTATCGTCGACATCGCGACGACAAGGAGACGGACATGTCAGTACCCACAGGCCCACGACGTCGCCACAAGGAAGACCCGAGCGGCGTCGGCCGGCTGGTCGTCGAGCGGCGGCTGGCTCTGCAGCTCACCCAGGTCGAGCTGGCCGACCTGGCCGGCGTCGGTCTCTCCTCCGTCCGGACGCTCGAGGCAGGAGCCGACACCCTGACCCTGGCTGTCGCGATGGCGGTTCTCGATGCGCTCGGGCTCGCGCTGGCGGTCGGTCCGCGCCCCGCCCTCGACGCGGTGCCGGACGCCGTGGTGCTCCGCACCGGTGCCGGTACCCGGTGAGCGGGACCCGACAGTGAGCACGGTGCCCGTCGCGGGCCTGGTCCGGGTGGCGGAGGCCGACGTCTACAAGTCCGGCCGCCTGGCCGGCCGGTTGCGCCGGGACGGCGACGACGTCGAGTTCTCCTACGTCGAGGACTACCTCTCCGACGCCACGCTGCCCGCGGTCGCCGGAACGCTTCCCCGGAGAGCGGAACCGGTGCGCGCCTCGGCGGGCGCCGTGCCCCCGTTCTTCGCCGGCCTGCTCCCGGAAGGCGCTCGCCTCCAGGCGGTCACGGCCGGTGCCCGCACCTCGGTCGACGACCACCTGACCCTGCTGCTGGTGGTGGGCTCCGACGCGATCGGTGACGTGCAGGTGCTGCCGCACGGTGAGCTCCCCACCGATCCGCCTGCCCTGATCGACCCGGAGCGCGCGACCAGCGCTGACTTCACCGAGGTCTTCGCCCGCGCCACGTCCACCGATCCCGACCAACTCGACCGGGTGGCGCTGCCGGGAGTGCAGGTGAAGGTCTCCGCGGCCATGATTTCCACCCCGGTCGGGACGACGGCCGGCCCCGCCATCCTGAAACTCGACCCCGCCGGCTATCCGCACCTGGTGGAGAACGAGCACTTCTTCCTCGGCCTGGCCGGCGCCTGTGGCCTGCCGGTGCCGGACCATCGACTGCTGCCGGACCGAGCCGGCCGGCTCGGTCTGCTGGTGGAGCGCTTCGACCGGCAGGTCGTCCTCGGCGGCCCGGTGCGCCGGCTGGCACAGGAGGATGCCTGCCAGGTGCTCGGCCGGTACCCGGCAGCGAAGTACCGGCTCACCTTCCAGGAGGTGGCGGCCGGACTGGCCCGCGCCGTCGAGGCGGCCGGGGGATCGAGACCGCTGGCGCTGCGGCGGATCCTGGAGACGGCCGCGTTCAGCTACCTCATCGGCAACGGCGACCTGCACGGCAAGAACCTGTCCGTCCGCCAGGCCCCGTCCGGGTTGTGGGAGGTGACTCCCGCCTACGACCTGTTGTGCACCCAGCCGTACACGGGGTGGCGGGATCCCATGTCCCTCCCGATGTACGGCCGGGCGAACCGGCTCACCCGGCGGTGGTGGCTCGACGCGGCGCAGCGACTCGGTCTGGCGGAACGGGCTCTCTCCCGTGCGCTCGACCGGCTCGTCGCGGTCAGCCGGGCACACCTGGACCGGTTGGACGAAATCGGTTTCGACGAGCCGACGACGGACCGGCTCCGTGATCTGATCTCGACGCGGTGCGACGAGCTCGCCGGGTGACCCGCCGGCTCCGGGACGGCGGACGCGCAGCCGTGCCGGAGCCGGGGCGCTGAGGCGCCCCTCGGCTGCTCGCGGCATGCCGTTTGCCCTCCCCGTTGCCGAGGGCAACGACAACGGCATGGAGATGCGCACGCTCGGTCGCACCGGCGTCAAGGTCAGCCCGCTGTGCCTCGGGGCGATGATGTTCGGCGCCTGGGGCAATCCCGACCACGAGGAGTCGGTCCGGATCATCCATGCGGCGCTGGACGCGGGGATCAACTTCGTCGACACCGCGGACGTGTACTCGGCGGGGGAGTCGGAGGAGATCGTCGGCAAGGCACTGGCCGGCGCACGGCGGGACGGCGTCGTCCTCGCGACCAAGGCGCACGGCTCGATGGGGGAGGACCCCAACCAGCGTGGCAACAGTCGCCGCTGGCTCGTGCAGGAGGTGGAGCACAGCCTGCGCCGGCTGCAGACCGACCACATCGACCTCTACCAGATCCACCGCCCGTCCCCGGACACCGACGTCGAGGAGACCCTCGACGCGCTCACCGACCTGCAGCGCGCAGGCAAGATCCGCTACTTCGGCTCCTCGACCTTCCCGCCGTCCCAGATCGTGCAGGCCCAGTGGGCGGCGGAGAAGCGGCACAGCGGCCGCTTCGTCACCGAGCAGCCGCCCTACTCGATGCTGGTCCGTGCCATCGAGGCCGAAGTGCTGCCGGTCTGCCAGCAGTACGGCATGGGCACCCTCGTCTGGAGCCCGCTGGCCGGCGGCTGGCTGTCCGGCAAGTGGCGCAAGGGCCAGGACGCCCCCGAGAGCAGCCGGGCCGGGCGGATGGGTACCCGCTACGACCTGTCCGACCCGGTCAACCAGCGCAAGCTCGACGCCGCCGACGCGCTCGCCGAGCTGGCCGAGAGAAACGGCCTGAGCCTGGTGGAGCTGGCGATCGCGTTCACCCTCCGCCACCCCGGCGTCACCTCGGCGATCATCGGCCCGCGCACTCTGGACCAGCTGACCAGCCAGCTGCCCGCCGCCGACGTCGTCCTCTCAGACGAGGTGCTCGACGCCATCGACGCGATCGTTCCCCCGGGCACCAACGTCCGCGCGGACGACGCCGGCTACCAGCCGCCGTCGCTCACCGACGCGTCGCTGCGCCGCCGCTGATCAGTTCCCGCCGGCGGGGCTGCCGGCCGGCAGGCACGGCTGCCGTCACTCCGGGGGGTGAGCCGGGCGCCGGAGGGCAGCCGGTCTGGTCAAGCACCGTCCGCCAACGCCCGACGCTGTGCAGATGAGCTGGTCCACGGCACCGGCGGTGGCGACACCCCGGATGATGACGCGCATCCTCGCGACGTTCTACGTGTTCGCCGCGACCGCCGGGCTGCTCGCTGCCCTCAACCCGGGATTCGCCGGGCGCGTCCGCTGGGCCATGGTCGCGCTCTCGCTGGGCGCGCTCGCGTGTGCCGGCGTGGCCGTCCGGTGGGGACCGCGCTGGTCCCGACACGCCTTCCACGTTCCCGTCGCCTCGGCCGCCGGCCTCATCGTCACCGCTGTCCTGGTCAGTCCAGACCCGGCCACCGCGGTCGTGGCCGCGACCCTGATGTCCTTCATCGCCGTGGACGCCTGCTTCTTCTTCAGCCTCCCGCTGGCCGCCCTTCACCTGGTGCTGGCGGTGGGTGGGATGACGGGGGCACTGCTGCTGCAGGGTGACGTTCCCGCCTTCGTCGCCCTCGCCCTCGTGCCGATCGTCATCGCGTTGGGCACGGTCACCCGCGGGCTGGTGATCCGGGCCTCCGGTGCCAGCCGCGACCCGCTCACCGGGTTGGCCAACCGGCGCGGATTCGACGACGCGCTGCAGGAGCTGCTGACCGCTGCGGCGCGCTCGGGGGAGCCGCTATCCGCCGTCCTGCTCGACCTCGACCACTTCAAGCGGGTCAACGATGCCTCCGGTCACGAGGCCGGTGACCTGGTGCTGTGCCGGGTCGCCGACGTCTGGCAATCCGAGCTGCCGGCCGGCGCGGTGTTCGCCCGACAGGGCGGCGACGAGTTCGCGCTGCTGCTGCCGGGCCTCTCCGGTACTGACGGCCTGACGCTGGTGCGCCGGATCGCTGCCCTGCACCCCGAGGTCAGCCTGTCCTGCGGGGTGACCGAGCACCAGCGCGGAGAGACCGCCGCTCAGCTCATGCGCCGCGCTGACCGTGCGCTGTACAACGCCAAGGCCGCCGGACGGGGACGCTGCGAGCTCGACGGTGACATGGGCTCGCAGCTGGCCCGCGATCTCGCGGACGCGCTGTCCGCCGGTGACGTCCAGGTGCACTTCCAGCCGCTGGTCGACCTGGCGGACGGCGTCGTGGTCGGCGTCGAGGCGCTGGCCCGGTGGAACCACCCGGAGCTCGGGCCCGTGCCGCCGCCGGAGTTCGTCGCCGTGGCCGAGCAGAACGGGCTGATCGCCGCGCTGGACGAGCACGTGGTCCGCGTGGCGTGCACGCAGCTGGCCGGCGCGCGGACCGCCCGTGGCGATCAGGTGACCCTCGGGGTCAACGTCTCCGGTCGGGAGCTGTGCGAGCCGGGCTACCCGCGACGGCTGCAGGCGCTGCTCGCCGAGACGGGCTTCCCGGCCGAGCACCTGGTCCTGGAGGTGACCGAGACCGTGATCGAAGCGGACTCGTCGACCGCGGTGGCGGCCCTGCACGCGCTGCGCACGGTCGGACTCAAGGTGGCGATCGACGACTTCGGCACCGGCTACTCCTCGCTCAGCCGGCTGGACACGCTGCCCGCCGACATCATCAAGTTGGACCGGTCCTTCGTGGCGACCGTCGACTCCTCGCCGCGGCGCCAGCAGATGGTGGCAAGCCTGGCGTCGATGTGTTCCGCCCTCGGCCTGGATGTCATCGCCGAGGGCGTGGAGACCCAGGAGCAGAGCGAGGTGCTGCGCACCATCGGCTGCACCCACGCGCAGGGCTGGTTCCACGGTCGCCCGATGCCGTTCGGGCAACTGCTCGACGCCGTCGGGTTGCACCACGGCGAGTTCCGGCCCGGAGACCTGACCAGCGCCGTCCGCTCCGCCTGATTCGGCCCGGAGCCACCGCCGCACGGGAGCGAGCACGGTGCAGCGGTGACGCCGGAGGTGCGTGTGAGCGGTGGGACGACGGCGCCGGCCGGTCGGCCTGTCGCAGCCCGCCGGCAGCAGCCGCGAACCGAGGATGGCGTGGTTCGTCGCTCGTCCCCGGGGGTCCGCTCATGTCGTCGTCTCATCCGCCTGCCGTCGAGGCGCTCCTGACCCAGTGGGAGTCCCGCCACCCCGGAACACCGGTCCGCGGGGTCGTCGACCGGGCCGAGCAGCTCGGCTTCGCCGCCACCCCGCCCGGGGGTGCCGGCACCGCCGACTACCTGCGGTTGGTCGCGACCGAACCGACCGAGCGGCCGGTCACCCTCTACGTGAACGCGCTGCGGCTCACCGCCGCGGGATCGGCGGCCCGCAAGGTCGCCGCGACCCTGCCCGGCGCCGTCGTCCGCGCCAAGGACGTCCAGCTCCCGTTCGACTCGGCCGACCCCCTCGCCGCTCTCGAGACGTTCCGGCGCGTCGCCACCGGGGGGACCATCGCCCCGGCCCGGGAGGACACGGCACGGTTCCAGCTCCCACCGGCAGCGCCCGTGCGCCAGCAGGCCGCCGCCCCGACGCCGGAGCCGAGCAAGCGGCGCCCCGTTGTCCTGGCGCTCGTCGCCGCGGTCGTCCTGGTCCTCGTCGTCGCCGTCCTGACCGTCGGCGGTGTCCTGGCGCCGGCAGCGGAGCCGGCCGCGGCCATGTCAGCGCCCACGGCGACACCCACCGCCGACCTCGAGGCCGCCACCGCGGCCGCAGAGGCGGCGCTGCGCAAGGTCGAGACCGAGGAGGCCGCCACCGCGCCCACCGCGGCCGACCCCGCGACCGGACTGCTCAGCGACGCCGCCACCGACACGGCCGTCGAGAACGCCGAGAGCACCACCGCGCTGGCCGCGCTCGCCGCCGTCCCGGTGCAGGGCCGGGCGCCGCGCACCGGCTACGACCGCGGCCTGTTCGGCGCCGCGTGGAGCGACACCGACCGCAACGGCTGCGACACCCGCAACGACGTCCTCGCCCGCGACCTCACCGCGGAGACCTTCAGGCCCGGCACCCGCAACTGCGTCGTGCTCACCGGCGCCCTCGCCGACCCGTACTCCGGAACGGGCATCGCCTTCCAGCGCGGGCAGGACACCAGCGACGACGTCCAGATCGACCACGTCGTCGCGCTGTCCAACAGCTGGCAGACCGGCGCCCAGGGCTGGGACCCGGCCAAGCGCCTCGCCTTCGCCAACGACCAGCTGAACCTGCTCGCTGTCGACGGGCCGCTGAACATGCAGAAGGGTGACGGCGACGCCGCCACCTGGCTGCCGCCGAACAAGGGCTACCGCTGCGCCTACGTCGCCCGCCAGGTCGCGGTGAAGGTCGCCTACGGACTGTGGATGACCCAGGCCGAGCGCAACGCCATCGCCACCGTGCTCAGCGCCTGCCCCGCCGAGCCGCTGCCCGGCGGCGTCGTCACCACCGTCCCCGCACGGACGACGCCTGCCCCGGTCCCGGCCCCGCAGGCGACGGTCGCGCAGCGGCCCAGGGCCGACGTCGTCGTCCCGGCGCCGGTCCCGGTGCCCGTTCCGGCTCCCGCGCCGGCACCGCTCCCGGCCCCCGCACCGAGCGTCAGCGGTGCCTTCGCGAACTGCGCCGCGGCCAAGGCCGCCGGTGCCGCGCCGCTGTACCGGGGAGGCCCCGGCTACGCGCCGAAGCTCGACCGGGACGACGACGGCGTCGCCTGCGAGAGCTGAACCGGAACGACGACGGCCGATGGTCAGGTGGCGCGGGCCTACCATCAGCCGCACGGGGGCCGGCGCAGCTCTCCTGAGCGGCGGATCGACGGGGAGGGGACCGGTGGCACGGGCCGACGTCCTCGACGACCCTCGCGCGGACCAGGCGGAGGCCGGAGCCGCCAGCCGGACGTCCCATCGCCTGTGGCAGCAGCGACGGCACCTCGGGCTGGCCGTCGGTGTCTCCGCCGTCGTCATCGCGCTGGCCGCCCTCGGCACGGCGACGACCGGGTCGACCGACCCCGCGCCGTCGACCGCCCCGCCGGGGCAGGGTTCGCCCGTGAATCCGCCACCCGCCGAGCCGGAGACGCCGGCCACGCTCTTCGACGCCGACAAGCGCGACCTGGCCATGCAGCTCGTCTCCAGCGCCGAGAACTCCTCACTCGACTGGCGGGCGCAGTACGGCTACATCGAGTGGAACGTGGAAGGCGTCGCCGCCGAGAACCGCGGCTACACCGCCGGCCTGATCGGGTTCTGCAGCGCGTGCGGCGACATGACCGCCCTGCTCGAGCACTACTCGACCCTGGCGCCGGGCAACGTGCTCGAGCAGTACCTCCCCGCCGTGCGGCGGGAGCAGGAGCGCGGCATCGGCCGCGCCACCCAGAACGGCCTCGGCCGTGCGTTCGAGGCCGCCTGGTGGGCCGCCGCCACCGACCCGCTGTTCCGCCAGGCGCAGGACCACCGGATCGACGTCGGCTACTTCCGCCCGGCCGTCGAGCAGGCGATCGCCGACGGGCTCCCCGTGCTCGGCCAGTTCGCCTACTTCGACGCGATGGTCATGCACGGTCCCGGCGACTCCCCGTACAGCTTCGGCGGCATCCGGGCCACGGCGCTGCGTGCAGCCCCCGCCCCGGCCGCCGGCGGCGACACGGAGGCCTACCTCGACGCCTTCCTCGACGCCCGCGTGGCGGCGATGCGCACCGAGGTCGCTCATCGCGACACCAGCAGGGTGGACACGGCCCAGCGGCGCTTCCTCGAGCAGGGCAACCTCGCGCTGGACACGCCGCTGGCCTGGTCGGTCTACGGCGACCGCTACACGGTGCGCTCGCTCGGCGTCCGGCCGGTGGTGCGCTGAGCGGCTCGGGCTCCACCGTTTGCTGGTCGTGCGGTGACCGACTGATCGCTGACCGTGCGGGACGCTGACCTGCGCTTTCAGCTTGTGCATGGCCCTGCCTGGCGGTAGACTTCGAACATCAGTTCGAAGTGCTGCGGGAGGTGTCATGGGCGAGTTGACCTCGGCCCTGGACGCGCTGGCGGCCGATGACCTGAAGCCGATGTTCGGGCCGCAGCTGCTGGACCGGGCGTCGATGTTGCAGCAGGCGAGGAACCGGATCGATGCCGAGCTGGCCCGCACGGTGCGGGAGTGCGAGCTGACCCAGGCGCCCGAGCACGACGGGCTGAAGACGATGGCGTCCTGGGGGCGAGGTCACCTGCGGCTGTCCGCGCAGGCGGCGTCCCGGCTGGTGCACTCCGGCCGGGCGTTGGAGCACCTGCCCGCGGTCGCCGTGGCCTTCGCCGCGGGGGAGGTGACCGCCGAGGCGGTGGCGGTGATCGCCCCGATCACGACCGGGGAGCGGCTGGCCGCGGCGGCCGATCAGGGTGTGGACGTGGCCGAGGTGGATGCGGCGCTGGCGCTGGCCGCGGCGACCCAGCCCTACGACACGCTGCGGGGCTGCGTGCAGCGCTACTGCGCCGCCCTGGACCCCGACGGCCCCGAGCCCGACCCCACCGAGGGGCGGCGGCTGTCCATCGCGAAGCACGCCGATGGCAGCATCACCGGCCGGTTCGACCTCGATGCCGTCGGTGGGGAGAAACTGCAGGCCGCGCTGGAATCGATCGTGCAGGCCGCCCGGCCCCAAGGGGACACCCGCACCCGCGCCCAGCAGAACGCCGACGCCCTGGTCCAACTGTGCGACAACCAGCTGGCCTCGGGCCAGCTGCCGTTCCTGCGGACGGTGAAGCCGCACGTGGTCCTCAACCTCGACGTCGATGACTTCGCCGACCCGGCCACCGGTGCCGGCGCTGCATCCACCGGCTTCGGAGCGTGCATCTCCGCCGAGCGGGCCCGGTGGCTGGCCTGCGACGGCAGCATCTCCCGGATCGTGATGGGTCCCGACGGCGTCCCGCTGGACCTGGGCCGGGACCACCGCGTGGTCACCCCCGCCCTACGGAAAGCCGTCGAGCGGCGCGACAAGGCCTGCGTGTTCGCCGGCTGCAACGCACCGACCTGGTGGTGCGATGTGCACCACCTCATCCACTGGATCCACGGTGGCGAGACCAACCTGACGAACTCAGCGCTCCTCTGTGAACGCCACCATACGAAGGTCCACCACGGCTTCCGCGTCGAACGACCACCCGACGGCCGATGGCGCACCTACCGCCCCGACAACACCGAGATAATCATCGGACCCCGCTGGTAGCTGCCTGTCCACCGGCACGACCGACCCGCGGCGCTGCGGGGGAACTCGCACCGGCGGCCGCGCCGCGCGCCCGGCCAGCCGGCTGCGGCGGGCGGTTCACCGTCGGCGTCAGCCGGAACGCGGCCGCAGTCCGAACGCCTCCGCGAGCAGCTCGTGCGAGCGCCGCCGGTCGGCGGGGTCCGCGATCAGGTTCTGCACCATGAGCTCGTCGGCGCCGCTCTCCGCCACCATCTGCTCCAGCGCGGTCCGCACGTCGTCCGGGCCGCCGGCGAGGAAGCGTGGCCACCGGCCGTCGACGATCGTCGTCGGCTCGTCGGCCTGCGCGGTGGTCAGCTCCCGGGCTCCGTCGTCCGCCGAGGGGATGGTGGCGCCATCGCCCATGCGGCCCAGCCGGGCGTAGAACCCCTTGGCCGAGTTCGCCAGGTGCCGGCCGTCGGCAGGTGTGTCGCCGACGGTCACGTTCACGGCCAGGATCGCGCGCGGCTCGTCCAGCCCGAACCCCTGGGGCTGGAAGGTGGCCCGGTAGTTGCGCAGCGCCCGCGCCGCGCCGGCCGGGTTGATGAACCCGGCGAACGTGTAGCCGATGCCGAGCCCGGCAGCCAGGTTCGAGCCGCTCGGGCTGGAGCCGAGCAGCCAGGTCTGCGGAACGGCGCGGACCGTCGTCATCAACGGGTTCCCGGCAAAGGCGTGCCCCTCGGGGAACGCCTCGTACAGCCAGGCCAGGGTTTCCAGCACCACCTGCTGGTGGTCGGGCTGGGCCTGCTGGCGGCGGTCGGGCTGCAGCGCCAGGTCGATCACCGGTCCGGAGGTGGCCCGCCCCATGCCCAGGTCGATCCGGCCGGGTGCCATCGCCTCGAGCTGCTTGAACATCTCGGCGACCTTGAACGGGCTGTAGTGGTTCATCAGCACCGCGCCGGAGCCGAGGCGGATGCCCCGGGTCCCGGTGGCGGCCGCCGCGATCAGCAGCTCCGGGTGGTGCGAGGCACCCGACCGGCTCAGATGGTGCTCGGCGAACCAGATGCGGGAGAACCCCAGGTCATCGGCATGGCGGGCGACGGCGAGCGAGTCGGCCAGCGCCTCGACCTCGGTGGTCCCGGGCGCGACGGTGCCGAGATCGACGATGGACAGCTTCAGCAGAACTCCCGGGGTCGGAGGGGGGACGGTCGCCGCTGGGGGCACCGGACGACCCCGACCGTACGGAGGCGCCGGGCGGTGATGCTCATCGCTCCTGGCCCCGCGGACCCTCTCCTGTCACGCGCGACACGGCGGGCCCCGGAACGCGTGGCATCGTGGCCGGGGTGTCAGCCCCGCACGACGACCCTCGCTCCGTACCGCTCGCACCACCCGGCCCGCAGGACGCCACCGCGCCACGCAGCGCCGAGCACGCCCGGCTCGCCGAGTCCAGCGACATGTCGGCGCCCTGGCGGCTGTGGGGCCCGTACCTGGCCGGCCGGCAGTGGGGAACCGTCCGCGAGGACTACTCCGCCGACGGCGACGCCTGGGCCGGGTTCCCCTTCGACCACGCCGTCTCCCGCGCCTACCGCTGGGGGGAGGACGGGCTCGGCGGCATCTGCGACCGCTACGGCTTCCTCAACTTCTCCGTGGCGATGTGGAACGGCAAGGACCCGGTACTGAAGGAGCGGCTGTTCGGCCTGACCAACGACGAGGGCAACCACGGCGAGGACGCCAAGGAGCACTGGTGGGCCATTGACGGCACGCCGACCCACTCCTGGATGCAGTGGCTCTACCGCTACCCGCAGGCCGAGTACCCCTACGCACAGCTGCGCGCGGAGAACGCCCAGCGCACCCGGGACGAGCGCGAGTACGAGCTGTCCGACACCGGCGTGCTCGACGAGAACCGGTTCTTCGACGTCCAGATGACGTACGCGAAGGCATCGTCGGACGACGTCTGCATCACCGTCACAGCGACCAACCACGGCCCCGACCCCGCGCCGCTGCACCTGCTGCCGCAGGTCTGGTTCCGCAACACCTGGGCGTGGGGCGGCGACAAGCGCCAGGGCCTGCTGACCCAGCTGCTCGCGCCCACGCTCACCGTGAACGGGCTGGAGGCGGTCGAGGCCGAGCACGGGTTCCTCGGCCGCTACGTGCTCGCGGCCGAGGGAGCGCCCACCGTGCTGTGCTGCGACAACGAGACCAACGCCGTCGCGCTCTTCGGCGCCGAGCGGAACGCCAGCCGCTACCCGAAGGACGGCGTCGACCGCGCCGTCGTCCACGGCGACCGGACGGGGCTCAACCCGGCGGACTCCGGCACCAAGGCCGCGTTCTGGTACCGCTGGGACGCCGTCGCCCCGGGCGAGACGGTCACGGTCAAGCTGCGGCTGCGCCCGTCGGCCCCCGACGAGGCGATGTTCGGCGCGGAGTTCGATGCCGTGCTGGCCGGCCGCAAGGAGGAAGCCGACGACTTCTACGCCTCGGTGATCCACCCCGGCCTGTCGGCCGACGACCGGCATGTGGCCCGGCGCGCGTACGCCGGGCTGCTGTGGACCAAGCAGCTGTACCGCTTCGACGTCGCCCAGTGGCTGGACGGCGACCCCGACGTCCCGTCGCCGACGACGCGTGCCGCCCCGGGGAAACGGAACACGCACTGGCGGCACGTGGCGCTGGCCGACGTGATCTCCATGCCCGACGAGTGGGAGTACCCGTGGTTCGCCGCGTGGGACACCGCCTTCCACACCATCCCGCTGGCGCACGTCGACCCGGACTTCGCCAAGGAACAGCTGCTGCTGATGTGCCGCGAGTGGGCGATGCACCCCAACGGCCAGCTGCCGGCCTACGAGTGGGCGTTCGGCGACGTCAACCCGCCGGTGCACGCCTGGGCCGCGTGGCACGTGTACCGGATCGACGGCTACCGCGACCAGCAGTTCCTCATTCGGGTGTTCACCAAGCTGCTGCTGAACTTCTCGTGGTGGGTGAACCGCAAGGACGCCGACGGGTCGAACGTGTTCGAGGGCGGCTTCCTCGGGATGGACAACATCGCGCTGTTCGACCGGTCCGCGCCGCTGCCACCGGGGTACCGGCTGGAGCAGTCGGACGCGACCAGCTGGATGGCGTTCTACTGCCAGCAGATGCTCAAGATCGCCCTCGAGCTGTCGCGCTTCGACCAGGCGTGGGACGGCACCGCGACCAAGTTCTTCGAGCACTTCCTGGCCATCGCCGAGGCGATGAACTCCTTCGGCTCGCACGGCATGTCGCTGTGGAACGAGGACGACGGCTTCTTCTACGACGTCCTGGTCGCCCCGGACGGCGTGCCCGAGCCGCTGCGGGTGCGCTCGATGGTGGGGCTGCTGCCGATCCTGGGCGCCACCGAGGTGCCCGGCTGGGTCACCGCGGAGGTGCCGGACGTCGCCGAGCGGGTGCGCTGGCTGCAGCGCCGCCGGCCGGAGCTGATGGCGCCGCTGCGCAGCCGGTCGGCGCCGGAAGGCCGCAAGATGCTGCTCTCCCTGGTCGACAAGGACCGGCTGGAACGGATCCTGACCCGGATGTTCGACACCGAGGAGTTCCTCTCGCCCTACGGCATCCGGTCGCTGTCGAAGTCGACCGGGCAGCTCATCGCACGGGTCGGCGGGCGGGACGCCTCGATCGAGTACGAGCCGGGGGAGTCGCGGACGGGGCTGTTCGGCGGCAACTCGAACTGGCGCGGGCCGGTGTGGTTCCCGGTCAACGTGCTGCTCGCCGACAAGCTGCGCACCCTCGGGCGGCACTACGGCGACTCGTTCACCATCGAGCTGCCCACCGGCTCGGGCAACCGGTGCACCCTCGTCGACGCCGCCGACCTGATCGACAACAGCCTCACCCGGCTGTTCCGGCCGGTGAACGGCAAGCGCCCCGCCGACGGCGACCGGATCGAGGCCAGCGACTCACCGCTGTGGCGCGAGCACCCGACGTTCAGCGAGTTCTTCGACGGCGACACCGGCGAGGGGCTCGGCGCCACCCACCAGACCGGTTGGACGGCGCTGGTCGCGCACCTGCTCAACCCGCGGCTGCCGCCGGATCCGCGCTGGGCGTGAACGGGTCAGCGGATCGACTGCTCGCCGAGGAAGCCCGCCACCAGCGGCACGAACTCCTCGGCCCGCTCCACACCGAGAGCGTGGCTGGAGCCGGGCCCGGTGAACAGGTGGTGGCGCGCGCCGGGGATGGTGTCGGCGACCTGCCGGCCGTGCCACGGTGGGGTCAGTAGGTCCTGCTCGCCGGCGATCACCAGCGTGGGGGCGGTGATCCGGCCGAGACGGTCGAGCGTGTCGTGCGCGAGGTCGGCGTCCCATTGCTCGGCGGTGGTCCGGATCTGCCCCTCGGTGCTCGGGAACAGCGGCAGCAGCTCCTGGATCAGCTCACCGAAGGCCGGGTCGTCGAGCAGCTGCGGTGAGAACGCGACGCCGAGCGCGCCCAGCGCCGCCTCCAGGTCGCCGGTCCGCCACGGGTGGGCGAGGGCGGTGAGCATCGCCCGCTGGAATCCGTCCGTCCGCGCCCAGGTGCAGTACAGGACGAGCGAGGCGACCCGGTCAGGTGCGGCGAGCGCGAGCTCCTGCGCCACGGCGCTGCCGAGCGAGTAGCCGAGGACGTGTGCCCGCTCGATGTCGAGCGCCTGCAGGAGCCCCAGCGCGTCCGCGGCCAGGGAGGCCACGCTGATCTCGCCCGACCCCCGCTCGGACCCGCCCATGCCCCGCAGGTCGTAGGTGATCACCCGGTGCTGCCCGGCCCAGGCCGGCCCGAGGTCGGCCCAGAACCCCAGCGACTGGCTGGTGCCGTTGATGATGAGCAGCGGGTCACCCGCGCCGTACTCCTGGACGGCGACGGTCACGTCGCCGACCTGGACCGTGCGCGGCGCGGAGGTGGTCGGTGTGCTCAACGGAACTCCCGGTGTCGTCCAACGGTGTGACGCGCAGCACACCACAGCGCCGTACCGCGCCGGAAGACGTTCCTCCGGTTCCGTCGACCTCTTTGTGATGTGAACCACATCACGGCCTCTCGAAGTGGTAGGAACGGCGCACGGGGACGGTGCACGCTCGAGGTCCGCCGGCCCGACCAGGACTGGGGGATCGGCCATGACGATGACGCAGGCGTCCGGGACGGCAGTGCAGGAACGGGTCGAGCACGTCGACGTGCTGATCGTGGGGGCGGGCATCTCCGGGATCGGGGCCGCGTACCACCTGAGGGAGCAGTTCCCCGGGAAGAGCCTCGTCGTCCTCGACGCGCTGGAGAGCCACGGCGGCACGTGGTGGACCCACCGGTACCCCGGCGTGCGTTCCGACAGCGACCTGTTCACCTTCGGCTACCGCTTCAAGCCTTGGCGCGGGGCGTCCATCGCGACGTCGGAGGAGATCCTCCACTACCTCGACGAGGTCATCGCCGAGAACGGGCTCGACGCCCACATCCGCTACCAGCACCGCATCACCGCCGCGACCTGGTCAACCAATGACCGGCGCTGGACCGTGGCGGTGGCCCGCGGCGACACGGGGGAGGAGCTGACGTACACCACCGACTTCCTCTGGATGTGCCAGGGCTACTACCGCCACGCCCAGGGCTACACCCCCCAGTGGCCGGGCATCGACCAGTTCCAGGGCCAGGTGGTCCACCCGCAGACGTGGCCCGACGACCTGGACTACGCCGGCAAGCGCGTCGTCGTCATCGGGTCCGGGGCGACGGCGGCGACGCTGATCCCGGCCATCGCCGAGACCGCCGGGCACGTCACGATGCTGCAGCGGTCGCCGACCTTCTTCTACGCCCGCCCGAAGACCCACGAGTTGGCGACCACGCTGCGGGCGCTGGACATCCCGGAGGAATGGACGCACGAGATCCTCCGCCGGACCTACATCGCCGAGCTGAACGAGCTCACCCGGATCTCGGCCGAGTCGCCGGACGACGCGCGCACGTTCCTCATCGAGTCCATGCGCCCGCTGCTCCCGCCGGGCATCGACATCGACAAGCATTTCAACCCGACCTACCGGCCCTGGCAGCAGCGGATTGCCGTCCTGCCCGACGGGGACATGTTCGCGGCGCTGCGGGAGGGCAAGGCCTCGGTCGTCACCGACACGATCGAGACGTTCACGGAGAAGGGGATCCGCCTGGCCTCGGGTGCGGAGCTCGAGGCGGATGTCGTCGTCACCGCGACCGGCTTCGACCTCAGCGTGTTCGGCGACATCTCGTTCACCGTCGACGGGCAACCGGTCGACTGGGCGCAGACGGTGACCTACCGCGGCCTGATGTTCACCGGGCTGCCGAACCTGGCCTACGTGTTCGGCTACTTCCGGCACAGCTGGACGCTGCGCGCCGACCTGATCAGCGATTTCGTGTGCCGGCTGCTGAGGCGCATGGAGAAGCAGGGCGCGACGATGGTCGTCCCGGCGCTGCGGGACGAGGACGCCGGCATGCAACTGGGGCCGTGGGTGGATCCGGAGAACTTCAACCCGGGGTACCTGGCGCGGTCGATGCACCTGATGCCCAAGCAGGGCGACCGGGAGCCGTGGCGGCACCTGCACGAGTACGCGGAGGAGCGGGAGATGCTCCCGGCGGCGGATCTGGATGACGGCACGCTCGTCTACCGGTGACGTCCTGACGTGCCCGCTCCCACCGCCGCATCGCCCGCCGCGTCGATCGCGGCGTTCCCGGCGGCTACAAGCTGACCGCGACGGTCGCCGCGAGCTCGC
The DNA here is from genome assembly GCF_054780755.1 of Modestobacter lapidis. Classification (NCBI taxonomy): domain Bacteria; kingdom Bacillati; phylum Actinomycetota; class Actinomycetes; order Geodermatophilales; family Geodermatophilaceae; genus Modestobacter; species Modestobacter lapidis. The sequence continues at coordinate 38,303 of NZ_BAAGVS010000016.1, forward strand.
GGCAACCCGCCAGGTCGTCCGTGCCGGGCGCGCCGGTGAGACTCAGCGGTGCGGCGACCTGCTTCCAGCGCAGCGCACCGGTGATGCGCTGGATGCTGGCCAGCGCGCCGGACGTGTCGTCGTTCCCGTGCACGTACACGCCGAAGGGCAGGCCGACGGTGGCATCGAGGCACGGGTAGTAGACGGTGTCGAAAAAGTGCTTGAGCGCGCCGGACATGTAACCGATGTTCGCCGGCGTCCCGAGCAGGATCCCGTCGGCGGCGAGGACGTCCGCAGCCCCCGCTGACAGAGCCGGTCGGACGACGAGCTCGACGCCCTCCACCAGCGCGACGCCCTCCCGCACCGTTTCCAGCACCGCCTGCAGCGCGGGGGAGGGCGTGTGGTGGACGACGAGCAGGCTCGGCATCCCGGCATCATCCGTGGTGACCGACGATCCTCTCAACCAGCCCGGATCGGTCGGCGTCGAGAACCGGCGGCGGCCGCCGAAGGCGCGCACGTCGCGACGTGGGCCAGGATGCGCACGATGAACGGTGGACGGCGAATCCCCATGGACGGTGGCCGATGAGCCCCCGGCGACGGACCCGTGTCCGGCGCTCGCTGGCGGAGCTGCAGGAGCGAGCGGCTGGTCACCTGGCCCGGTACACCGCGCCCGACGGGTACTACGGATTCGCCACCTATGACCAGAGCGCCGTCCACGACGGCCCGCTGACGCCTGCCGACGTCCTCATGGCCAACCTGCTCAGCCTGCGGCTGGACTGGCGGGACGTCGTGCCGCTGTTCGCCGCGGGCGGGACGCCGTACGGGCTGCTCCGCAGCGCGCTGGGCGACGCCCTGGCGGAGGCGCGCGCCCTGCCGCCGCTGGAGGACTGCACCGAGGAGCAGGCGCTCATGCCGGCGCTGTCGCGTGCCAACCAGGTGGCCTACGAGACGCCGCACTCCCCACGGCGCACCCGGCGGACGTGGGGCCCCGTCACGGTGTCCAAGGTGCTGCACCGGCTGGCGCCCACCGTGCCGCTCATCGACGCCTACGTCATGGGTTTCTACGCGGCCCGCTGGTCCCAGGACGCCCGGCTCGCGATCCGCGCGGACCTGATCGGGAACCGGGAGTGGCTCGAGCCGCTGGCCGCGGCACATCCCGTCCGCGGGGAGCCGATGCCGCTGACCCGGGTCGCCGACATCGCCATCTGGATGGAGGGCACGTCGAGTTGAGCCCGGCGGGTCAGCCGGTGGTCGCTGTCCGCTGCCACTCGCGCGGACTCATCCCGTAGGCGTCCTTGAACCGGCGCGTGAAGTGGCTCGGGTCGGCGAAGCCGTGGGCCCGCGCGGTGGCGGCGATCGACCGCCGGCGGCCGGCGGGTGAGATGAGCTGCGCCCGGGCGGCGGCGAGCCGCCGCTGGATGACCCACTGCTCGACGCCCGACCCGGCCTGCTCGAACGCCCGGTACAGCTGCCGTACCGACACGTTGTGCGCGGCGGCGATCGCGGCGGGGGTGAGCCCGGGATCGGTGAGGTGCTGCTGCACGTAGGCCCGGACCCGCACGAGCAACGTCTCCTCGAGCACGTCAGCGCGCCGGCGTTCGCCGCCGCCGGCAGAGACGACGAGCGCACGCACGAGCTGGGCGGTGGCCGTCCCCAACGCCGCGGCGCCGGGATCGGCTCGCAAGCTCGTCCGCCGAGGCGACCACCTGCCGCAGGTGGGCCAGCACGACGTCGCGCAGCGGGCTGGCGCGCAGCCGCGGCGTCGCCCGCCGGACGACGTCAGGAGGCAGGCCCAGCTGCTCGTACGGGAGCTGGAACGACCGTGCGCCGCCACCGACCGCGCAGCCGAAGGAGTAGGGCGCGCTGAGGTCGACCACCATCAGCTCGCTGCCGAGCACCAGCTGCTCGTGGCCGAGCTGGGTGTACTCGCCCCGGCCGCGCGCCTGGAACGACACCGCCAGCGCCCACTGGCCGCCGAGGCGCGCGTGCCGCGGTGTGCGCACCAGGCGGAACGGCGAGGCGTCGGTGGTGAACACCGCCCCGGGGCCCAGCGGCCACAGGTGCATCCGCGCATGCAGCTCGGCAGGTGGCGTGCGGAGCTCCACCCGGCAGGGCACCGACGCCTGCTGCATGGCGGCGCGGAACGCCTCGGCGCGGTCGGCCGGCGGGAGGTCGGTGGTGTCGAGGATCAGCATCGTGGCCCCTGCTCGCGGACGTCGGCCCGAGCCTTGCAGGGATGCACCCCGGGAGGAAGGCACCCAGGGGCCAGAGCCGGGCACGCACAGCCGATCCGCCGTCCCCGCCCGCTGCCAGGGTCCTGAGCGAGCGGGGCCACAGCCGCCCGGAGACCGCGAGGAGACCGCCATGACCACGCCACCGTCCGCCCCCCACACCATCGTGCTCATCCACGGCTTCTGGGTGACCCCCCGCAGCTGGGAGAACTGGGCGAGCCACTACGAGCGCCGCGGCTTCCGCGTGCTCACTCCCACCTATCCCGGTTTCGAGGTGGAGGTGGAGGCGCTCAACGCCGACCCGACCCCGATCGTGGAGGTCACGCTGCCGCAGATCGTCGACTCCATGGCAGAGGTCGTCGGCGCACTCCCGACCGCACCGATCCTCATCGGGCACTCCGCCGGCGGGGCGATCACCCAGCTCCTGCTCGACCGCGGCCACGGAGCAGTGGGCGTCGCCCTGAACTCCGCGCCGACCGAGGCGTCAGGGTGCTCCCGCTGTCGCAGCTGCGATCGACGTGGACGGCGTTCCGGAACCCGGCGAACCGGCACCGCGCCGTCCCGCTCACCGAGGAGCAGTGGCACTACGCCTTCACCAACACCTTCGACGCGGCGGAGTCGCGGCGGCTGTACCTGCGGTACCACATCCCCGCGTCGGGCCGGATCCTGTGGAGCTCCGTGCTGGCCAACTTCATGCCCGGCCCGCAGGATGCCGCCGTCGACTACGGCAACGACGCGCGGCCGCCGCTGCTGTTCGTCTCCGGCAGCGAGGACCACATCATGCCGCCGTCGGTGCAGCGGTCCAACGCCGACCACTACCGCGGCGACGCGGTCACCGAGCTGCGCGAGTACCCCGGCTACCCGCACCTGCTGCCGGCCGCGCCCGGCTGGGAGCAGATCGCCGACGACGTGCTGGACTGGGCGCTCGACCACGCGATGGGCGCGCGGCCCCGGGTGTCGGGGCCGTCGTGAGGCCGCCCTCGCCCGGGCTCAGACGGCCGCGGCCACCAGGCTGGCCACCAGCACCAGCGGCAGGGAGACGACGGCCCCCAGCGAGGTCGCCATCGTCAGGGTCTTCAGGCTGCCCTTGGTGGAGAGGTCGAGCAGCGTGCTGAACATCCAGAAGAAGTTGCTGTTGACGTGGAGCGCGAACATGGCGCCCGAGGCGATGGCCAGCGCGATGACGACGGGGTCGACCCCGAGCGAGCCGACGATCGGCGAGATGATGCCTGCGGCGGTGATCGCCCCGACCGACACCGACCCGATCGCGAAGTGCAGCACCGCGGCGATGAGCCAGGCGAGCAGGATGCTGAGGATCACCGGCGCGTTCTCGTCGGCGGAGAACAGGCCGATGAGCGTCTGGTCCATGCCGCTCTCGGCGATGACGGCGCCCAGGGACCCGCCGACGCCCGTGACGAGCAGGATCTCGCCGGTGGTGCGGAAGCCGGCCGTGAGGACCGTGCCGACCCCGTCCCCGCCCAGCGACGGCCGGACCATGCCGAAGGCGATCAGCAGCCCCACGAAGAGAGCGATGTTGGCGTCGCCGAGGAAGGTGAGCACCGGGTTCGAGACGTCCGCCAGGCCGGCGATCGCCCCGGTGGCGATCAGCACCAGCGGCACCAGGATCGGCAGCAGCCGCACCCACAAGGGCAACTGCGCGGCGCGCTCGGCCAGCGGCACGTCCTCCGTCTCGTCGTGCGGACGCCCCTCCTCGACGACCACGTCGGGGTCGAGGTCGGTCCGGTCGTTCCAGTAGCCCCGCCCCAGCAGCAGCCAGAACAGGAACGTCGTGACCAGGGCGGTCGTCAGCCCGATCGGCAGCCCGTACAGCAGGTAGGTCCCCAGCGGCACCTCCATGAGCCCGGCGATGGCGACCGCTGCGAGGCCGGGCACGACGAAGACGTACCCGGCGAAGATGCCGATGGCCATGGCCCCGGCCAGCCACGGCAGGCCGTGGCGGCGGTCGACGGCCGGCGCCGACTCCTTGGCCATCGGCGCCGCCAGGACGACCTGCACGTCGACGTAGATGGACGGGAAGATCGTGGAGAGCGTGGCGGCCATCGCGTACGGCAGACGACGCCCCATGCGGCGCGCGAGGATCTCCACCAGGTCGCTGAAGGTGCCCATCGCGTGCAGCAGTGCCCCGATCAGCACGCCGAAGCCGATGAGCAGGCCGACCTCGGCCATGATCTCGCCGAACCCGCCGGTGATCTGCGCGACGGTGCCCTCGGCGCCGAGCCCGGTGGCGAGCCCGAGGTACACGCAGGCGATCAGCAGGGAGATGACGGGGTCGACCTTGAACCGGATGATGAGCACGATCGCGCCCAGGATCGCGATGGCTGAGTGCAGGATCTCCATGAGGGAACTCCGATCTGGGCCACCGGTGGCGGCACCACGCTAGGGGACGCGGCCGGTGAGGAGCGATGCGAAGGGCCGAGTCCGTGCGCTGCGTCCCGTCGACATGGCCGAGGCGCCGGCCGGGGCTCCTGACCGACCACCCTCCCGGGATCTTGTGCTCTGCTTGCCCCCGGTACGCAGAGCACAAGATTCTGGAGGGGCCCACCCCTCGGCCAGCTCGCCCTGCTCTCGAGCTGAGTCGAGCTGGCGGAGCCTCCTTGCGTGAGCGCCCGCTGCGCTGCGTCGAGGGCTCACACCATGAGCAGCCCGGACGCCGATTCGCCGAGCCGCCCGGCGGTCAGCGTGAGTTGCAGCGCCGCCTCCAGGACGGCGACCTGCGCGGCCGTCCGCCGGCGGTAGCCGAACACCTCCAGCGTCTGGGCGAACAGCTCGTCCCGGGTCATCCCCGCGCTCGCCCGGCAGAGCGCGACCATGGCGTTGCCGATCTCCTCCGGCGCGATCTGTTCCATCGGGCGGTCGGCGGCCGGGTCGCGGCGGAAGCCGGTCCACGTCGCCCGGTCCAGCCCGTCCGGCCAGACGAAGTCGCCCACCCGCATCGCCGGCGGCACCAGCGCGCCGAGCGAGTCCAGCCGTGCCCGCAGCACCCGGCTCAGCCCGAACGCCCCGCCGGTCAGCCGGGCCAGCCGGTCGACATGCACCGGCCCCTCGGCCGCAACCCCGGTGAGCAGCACCTTGCGCACCTTCTCCGCGCCGCGCGGGTTGGCGATCCGGTCGAGCATCTCCTTGCCGCCGGCCGGCGCCGGCGTCCACGGCTCGAACGGCTCCTCGTCGTCGAGCGCCCGCGGCGGGGTGGGCGCCTGCGCCGGCAGCGGCGGCACCGGCCCCGAGGCCATCGGCCGCCGGGCAGGCGCCGCCGGAGCCGGAACCGGAGCCGGAGCCGGACCTGGAGCTGGAGCCTCGGCCGCCGGGTCCGCCTTCGCGGCCATGAAGGGGGGGAGCTGGGGAGCGGGGGCAGGGGGAGCAGCAGGAGCGGCGGCTTCCACCGCGGCGACCAGCCGGTCGAGCACCGCCTCGCGGTCGGCCAGCCACTCCGGCAGCCACACCCGCTGCACCGCCGGCCAGCGCAGCATCCCGCCGAGCACCTCGACCGGCAGCCCGTCGCGGTCGCCGACCGTCCGGCGCCGCGCCCACGCCGGGCCGTCCAGCAGCACCGCCATCACCGGGGCATCGGGCGCCGAGGGCCGGGCCACGGCCAGGTCGATCGTGAACTCCGAGAGCCCGACGTCGGTGCGCACCGCCAGCCCGCGGTCGCGCAGCGCGGCGGCGACCTCCTCGCGGTGCCGGTCGGGCACCGAGACGGGACGGGCGTCGCGCGGCAGCGCATCGGTGCCCAGCGCCGCCATGTCCAGGTACGCCCGCAGGTGCTTGACCCCGGTCGACGACGTCTCCTCCGCCCGCAGCATCGCCGGGTCGAAGGAGGAGAACACCACCACCTGCCGCCGGGCCCGGGTGATCGCCACATTCAGCCGGCGCTCGCCGCCGGACCTGTTCAGCGGCCCGAAGTTCAGCGGCAGCGCACCCCGCTCGTTGACGCTGAAGGCGGTGGAGAAGAACACCACGTCCCGCTCGTCGCCCTGCACGTTCTCCAGGTTCTTGACGAACATGCCCTCGCCGTCGGTGCGGTCGAGCGCCTCGACCAGCCGCTCGTCGCCGGCGTCCCGCAGCAGCGACTCGATCAGCGACCGTTGCGGGGCGTTGAACGTGACCACGCCCAACGAGGGCAGCTCGGCAGGAGAGGCGGCGAACCGGCGGCGGATCTCCGTCACGATCGCCTCGGCCTCGATCGGGTTGGTGCGCAGCAACCCGCCGCCGCCCGAGCGGTGGAAGACGCCGTCGACCCGCACCAGCGAGACGCCGAAGCCGTCCGGGCCGGATGAGGCGGGGCCGTGCACCGGCGCCGGGAACGACGACAGCCGGTTCTCGTAGTACTGGCCGTTGCTGAACGCGATCAGCGACTCGTCCTGGCTGCGGTAGTGCCAGGACAGCCAGTGCCGCGGCACCCGGGCCTGCACGCACTCGGAGAGGATCGACTCCTCGTCCTCCACCGCCGTCGCGAGGTCGTCGTCCAGCACGTCGTCGTCGGCGCCGGACGACGGTTCGGCGAACGACGTCGGCGGCATCTGCTTGCTGTCCCCGACGACGACGGCGGCCCTCGCCCGGCCCAGCGCGCCGACCGCGTCGGCGACCCGGATCTGCGAGGCCTCGTCGAACACCACCAGGTCGAACTGCCCGGCCACGGCGGGGAAGAAGCGGGCCACCGAGTCGGGGCTGACCAGCACGCACGGCATCACCGCGGTGATCAGGTCGCCGTACTCGGCGAGCAGCCCGCGCACGCCCAGCCCGCCGCGCTGGCGGTTCAGCTCCCGCTGCAGCGCGCCGATCCGGCCGCCCCGAGCGGCGACGTCGAAGGAGCGCGACCCGAGCACCTCCGCCGGCAGCGCGGCGGTGAGGTGGGCGCGGACCGCCCGCGACGCGGCGGTGAACCGGGCGATGGCCTTCTCGTGCACCGGGGCGTCGAAGACCGCCAGCCCGGTCGCCGCCTCGCGCTCGGTCACCGAGGCCAGCGACAGACCACGGTCGAACGACCGCACCGCGTCGTCGGCCGGGACCGCTCCGGTCAGCAGCGCGGCCCGGGCCTCGAGCAGGCCGGCCCCGCGCAGCGGCTCCAGCGCGGCGATCAGGTCCAGCCACCGGCGCAGCGACGGCAGCCCCGGCGCCGACGTCGCCCGCTCCACCCGGGTGAGCGCCCACTGCACGGTGATCCCGGTGTTCCCGGTCCACGCCGCGAGCGCCGCCGGAGTGCTGCGGCAGGCGGCGATCAGCCGGCGGGCGGCGTCCCGGATGCCGGCGACCCGCTCGGCCGCGGCGGGTTCGGTCACCGGCCCGTCGGCGAGCAGCTGGCGCAGCGCCCCCGGGAATCCGTCGGTGCCGTGCACGGCCGCGCCCACCCGGCGCAGCCAGGCGGCCTGGCCGGCGACCAGCCCGGGATCGGTCAGCGGGTTCCAGGCCGGCGGCACCTGCAGCCCGGGCACCTCCCCGGCCCGGCGGCCGAGGTCGCGGGCGGTCTCCTGCAGCCGCAGCAGGGCGGCGGTCAGCGTGGGCACCTGCTTGGGCTCGATCTCGACGCCGGGGCGGAGCGCGCCGGCCAGCTGGTCACGGACCGCGATCAGCCGCTTCTTGCGCCCGAACCAGCTCGACTGCGCGGCCTCCTGCGCGGCCGCGTGCACGGTGGCCAGCGGCAGGTCCAGCGCGGCGGGGGTGGCGACGTCCAGCCCCGGGTGCTGGGCGGCGGCGAACGCGGTCACCTCCGCGGCGATGGCGCTCGCGGCGGCTGCCCAGCGGGGCGTGCGGGCCTGGTCGAGCACGTCGAGCCCGACGGGCAGGCCGGTGAGCAGGGCGGCGAGCGCGTCGAGGTCGTCCGGCGTCCGGGCGGTCTTCAGCGCGGGGACGACGCGGGGGTCGACCGGGTCGGGTCCGATGGCGTTGTTCAGGTCGAGGGCGGCTCGCTGCACCGCGTCGACGTCGACGTCCGCGGTGTCGACGAACGCCCACGGGTGGTCGGGGCGCGGCCGGGCCAGGTCGGCGACGTCGGGCAGGCCGGCCAGCGCGCGGCGGACCGCAGCGGTCGACTCCGCGCCCAGCCCGGCGACGGCGGACGCGTCGACCGGCAGCGGCGGCACCGCGTCGCCGGCGGCGAGCACACCGGTGTGCGCGCTGTACAGCGACAGCCCGGCGGGGTTGGGCTCGTGCAGCCGGGCGGCGTACCGGGCCAGCGCGCGGCGGGCGGAGCGGAGGTCCTCGCCGTCGGCGCTGAAACCCTGCTCGTCGACCTCGACGGCGTGCTCGAGCGCGGCCCGGACCTGGGTGCGGACGGCGGCGGGCCGGCTGCCCTTGTCGTGCAGGTCGAGGGCGAACGGGCCCATCCCGACGGCCTCGAGCCGGCGGGCGACGACGTCGAGGGCGGCGCGCTTCTCGGCGACGAACAGCACCCGCTTGCCGTCGGCGACGGCGCGGGTGAGCAGGTTGGTGATGGTCTGGGACTTACCGGTGCCGGGCGGGCCCTCCAGCACGAAGGTCTGCCCGGCGGCGGCCGCGGCCACGGCCTGCAGCTGGGAGGCGTCGGCCGGCACCGGCACCGCCGCGGCCAGCTCGTCGAGGTCGGGCGCGACGGGTGCGCTCACCGGGTCGGGGAAGGGCTCGGTGGGGGAGCGCGTCAGGTGCGCGACCAGCGGGTTCCCGGTCAGGTCGGCCCAGTGCTCGTCGAGGTCCTTCCACAGCCGGAACTTCGCGAACGCCAGGATCGCCAGGTCGGCGGTCGGCTCCACCCGGTAGGGCAGCCCCCGCTCGGCGACCGCGAGCCGCATCGCCTGCAGCGCGGCGTCCAGGTCGATGCCCGCGCCGTCGACGGCGGGCTCGGCCAGCCCGGGCACGGTGAGCCCGTGCAGCTGGCGCAGCTTCTCCAGCAGGCAGTAGTTGGGCGTGCTGGTGCCCGACTCGTCGAGGCTCAGCCGGTACGCGCCGTTGCGCGAGGCGGGCTTGAGGACGACGGGCAGCAGCACCAGCGGCGAGCGCAGCGGCCGCCCGTCGAGCTCCCAGGCGAGGCTGCCCAGCGCCAGGTGCAGGTTGTTGGCGCCGGTCTCCTCGACGACGGTCTTCGCCTTGTAGGCCAGCGCCCGCATCCGCGGCACGTAGGAGGCCTCGGGGACGTCGACGTAGAGGCCGCGCCGGTCGAGCAACAGGCTCGCCAACTGCTCCTGGGGCAGCTCGCGCGCCGAGCGCAGCCCCCGCTCGCGCGCGACGGCGGCGAGCTGGTCGCTGGGCAGCAGGGTGAGCACCGATCCGCCGTTGACCATGTTCTCCAGGTCGGCCAGGTGCGCGTCGGGCACGGTGAGCGCCAGCCCGGAGCGGGGCGTGTAGTTGATCAGCCGGTTGCGCAGGCTGAGGTCGAGCAGTGCGTTCTTCCACTGGGCGATGCGCGGCGGGGCGGTCTCGCGGGGTGCGCCGGGCGCCGCCGGCCCGGCGTCCCGCGTCCGGGCCGGCGTGCTGTGCACCGCCGGCCGGTACTCGACGACCTGCACGGTGCCGTCGGCGTCGCGGGTGCGGGCCGGCAGCGGGAGGACGCCGTCGCGGCGGGCGCGGTGCACGTCGGTGACGCCGATGACCCGATCGAGGTCGCCGGTGAGCCAGGCGGCGTAGGCCGGCCGGTGCAGCTCGTCGAAGGCCGCGGGCTCGGCGCGGGCGGTGAGCAGCGTCGACTCGATCAGCCGGATCAGGCCGAGGTCGACGAGGTTGACCAGACCGGCGACGTCGGTGGTCGCGGCGCTCTGCGCGGACATCTCCTCGCGCCAGTAGCCGAGGAACGCGTGGCCCTCGACCAGCCACAGCAGCGGCCGGATGCCGGCCTGCTCGAGCGCCGCGGCGAGCACGACGACCAGGTCCAGGCAGGTGCCGACCGCGCCGTCGAGCACCTCGCCGGGGGTGCGGACCTTCTGGCCGGCGTCGGCCCAGCTGGCCGGCGGCTCGCTGTACCGGACGTCGCGCCGCTGCACCGCCGCGCAGACCGCGGCGACGATCTGGTCGACCCGCTCGGGGCCGGCCTGGTAGCCCTGCACCGACGGGCTGCCGGTCTCCGCCCGGAGCAGCTCGGCGGCCTCGCCCAGGAGCGCGGGAACCGCCGGGTGGTTGGGCAGCACGTGCGCGGCCAGCATCTCCATGGCCAGCGACAGCGGAGTGGCCAGCCATTGGGCAGCGGCCAGCACGACGACGGGGACGCGCGCCGAGCCGAGCACCGCGCCGTCCTGCTCGACGGAGACGGTGAGCCAGCCGGGACGACGCTCCTCGACCTGCAGCATCGCCGCCGGGTCGAGCCGGAGCCCGACGTCGGTGAGCACGGTGGTGCGGCCCGGGTCGACGTCGGCCAGCAGCTCGACCGGCGTGCCGATCGCGCCCTGGCTGTCCCGGACGCCGACGTGCACGCTCGCGTTCCGGAGCGGGGCCCCGCTGCCGGTGAGGGTCAGCTGCGACACCACCGGGACGCCGTTGGAGGCCAGCGCGTAGCTGAGCACCGGCACGGAGGTGACGTCGACGGACACCCGGGTCGCCCGCACCGGCACGTCGGTCGGCTCGAGCTGGAGGTCCGTGCTGTCGCCCATGCCCCTCTGTGTACCGGTCGCCGGTGACAGAGCCGGGGACGTCCGGCCAGCGCCGTGACGGGTGGGACGAGAGGCGGATCGAGCGGACCAGGCTGCCGGTTCGCGGGGGCTACCGGGGCCCGCGGGACGTCTGGGGCGGGTGACGCGCGGATCGTCGCAAAGTGCCAGGGACACGCGGTCGCATTGGCAGTCGTGGCCATCAGATGACGTTCGCGTTCCGCATAGTTTCGTTCCCGACAGTTCACTTCAACGGGGAGATCCACACCGTGACGCAAGCCCCTGCAATGCCCCAGCTGCCCGAGCAGCCCCAGGTCGAGACCAAGAAGCCGCTGTACAAGCGCAAGTGGTTCGTGATCCTCGCCGCGATCATCGTGATCGCCATCTTCGCGAACATCGGTGGCGGGGGCGACGACACCACGGCGCCCGCGGCCGCGGATGCCGCCACCGGTGGCCAGCCGGTCGTCGAACAGCCGGTCGTCGAGCAGCCGGTCGCCGAGGAGCCGGTCGCCGAGGAGGTGGAGGCTCCGGCTCCGACCAATCCGGGGATCGGCCAGCCCGCGGCTGACGGCAAGTTCCAGTTCGTCGTTAACGGTGTCGACTGCAGTGCCACGGAGCTGGGCAGCGAGTACTTCAGCACCACGGCTCAGGGCCAGTTCTGCATGGTGGACCTGACGATCACCAACGTCGGGGACAAGCCGCAGAGCTTCTTCGGCGACAACGCCAAGCTCTTCAACGCCCAGGGCCAGGAGTTCTCGGCGGACAGCGAGGCCGCCATCTACCTGGAGGACTCGGCGTCGCTGTACGAGGAGATCAACCCCGGCAACGCGCTGAACAGCAAGGTCGTCTTCGACGTCCCGGCCGGCACGGCGCCGACTTCCATCGAGCTGCACGACTCGATGTTCTCCGGCGGGGTCACCGTCAACCTGCAGTGATCTGAGCTCTGCCTCTGCGGGGCGCATCGCCATCCGGCGGTGCGCCCCGCGGTCGTTTCCACGGTGTCCCCAGTGGCGCCCAAGCCGCCGGCTGGGGCGCCGGGGGACCGGTGGGGCTGCCGGGACAGCCGCCGGGACAGCGGCCGGTGCGGCGCAACGAGTCCGGCCCGGAGCGTGCCTACCGTGACCGGGCAGCCCGCCGTCCGGCGCGGCTGCTTCCCACCCGACGCAGGAGCGTGCCCCGTGGACCACCCCTCCGTCGCCTCGACGTCACCCGGCACCGCCCGCCTGTCCCGCCGCCGCTTCGGCGCGGTGCTCGCGCTCGGCGCCGTCCTCGCCGGCTCGGCCGCCTGCGGCTCGTCGCCGGTGCAGCCGACCGCCGCCAGCGCGCCCACCACGACGACCCCGCCGCCGCCTCCGCCGCCGCCGCCGGTGCTGTGGCCGCTGACCGGGCTGGAGAGCGGCCCCGTCCCGCCCCGGCCGGCCCTCGCGGTGAAGATCGAGAACTCGGTCGACGCCCGGCCGCAGACTGGCCTGAACGCCGCGGACGTGGTCTGGGAGGAGGTCGTCGAGGGCGGCATCACCCGCTACGTCGCGGTCTACCACTCCGCCGTGCCGCCGGAGATCGGCCCGGTCCGCTCGATCCGGCCGATGGATCCGGCGATCGCCGCACCGCTGCGCGGCCTGTTCGCCTTCTCCGGTGGTCAGCGGCCCTACGTCGACGCGGTGGCCGCCGCCGGGCTCCAGGTCATCAGCCACGACGCCGGCGCGGCCGGCTTCCACCGGATCAGCTCCCGGCGGGCGCCGCACAACGTGTACGCCGACCCGGCGGCGCTGTGGGCCCAGGCCGACCCCGGGCACTTCGCCCCGCCCGCTCCGCAGTTCGACTACGCCGAGGCCGGCGCGCAGCCGACCGCGGTCACCGGCGGCGCGCCCGCCGCCGCGGTCCAGCTCATGCTCTCCCGGTCCAGTCGCCCGGTGTGGACGTGGAGCGCGCCGGACGCCCGCTGGGTGCGGGCCGAGGGCGCCACCCCGGCCGTCGAGGCGGACGGCACCCCGCTGCGCGCCGCGAACGTCGTCGTTCTGCGGGTCGACATCGTCAGCACCGCGGCCACGGACCCGGCCGGCAACCCGGTGCCGGAGACGGTCCTGGTCGGCTCGGGCGAGGCGCTCGTCGCGACCGGTGGCAGCACGATCCCGGGCCGGTGGACCAAGCACGCCGTCGGCGAGCGGTTGTTCCTCACCGGCCCGGACGGCAACCCCGTCCGGCTGGCCGCGGGCAACACCTGGGTGGAACTGGTGCCCAACGGGACGGGTGCGGTCGCCGTCGGCTGACCGGCCCGGCGCGGACGACGTCCGCCGTTCGGGTGCCGCCGTCTCACTCTTTCGGCGGGATGTTCACTCACAGTCACCACACGCCCGTTCCTGACTGCTTACATCCGGTTCTCCTGCTGTTGTGACCCGGCGCCGTTCCGCATCGGTTCCCACGCGCAGGAGGGCGACGGAACCTCCGCCGCCCGACGTCCGGAGCGCAGCGGGGGAGCCAGTGACGACCAGGTCTGCACGGGACGGGGTGGGTGCGCGCTACCGCGCGCTGCCCGTCCACTGGCCCACCCGCATCCGGCTGCGCCTGCACGCCCGCGCCGACCGCCGGGCCGGGCTGCCCCTCGGCATGGACGCCGGCACGACACCGGTGCTCCAGGACCTCCTGGCCCGGCACGGCGACGCCTGCGAGCGCGAGCGCACCCGCTACCTCGCCGACGTCGAGCCCCTCACCGTCGAGCTCGGCCGCCTCGAGGCCGAGCTGACCCGGGCGCGGACCACCGTCGCGACGGGCCGGCTCGAGCACGCCCGCACGGCGGTTCCGCCGACCGAGGCGCAGCTGGCCCGCCGCCTCGCCGGCGAGCAGGGCCTCCCCGAGGCCCTGGTCCGGCAGCGGCGGCAGACCGAGCACGACCGCCGGGTGGCCGCCGCCCAGACGGCCGTCGACGAGGCGCAGCAGGCGGTGGACGCTGCCCTCGCCCGCCGCGCCCAGCTCGAGGCGCGCCGCCGGCACCGCGCCGAGATCGCCCGCTCCCGGGTCCTGCGCTACGGCGAATTCATCCGCCGCCAGGCCGCCATCTACCGCCGCGCGCTCGCCCGCCGGCACCCCGATCACGAGGCGCTGGTTCACCAGTGGCGGGACGACCTCTTCCCGCCGCCCGCGTGGGCCGGCACCGACGTCCTCGTCCCGTCCTCCCGAGAAGCCGGAGTCGCCGCGTGAACCGGCAGCCCGAGAAGCCCGCCACCACCCCGCTGCCCGCCGATGCCACCCGGCTCCGCCGGCCCGTGCACCCCGAGCTGCCGCCGCGGCTGTCGGCCGGCGCCGCCCGCGACGCCGTGCACAAGGCCGTCACCGAGCTGCACGCGACCGGCGCGCTCGACGCGGGCAACGCCGACGTCCTCGACGGCTGGCTGGACTCGCTGCGCCCCCAGTGGCACGCGCACGCCGCGATGGCGGCCACCGAGCAGGCCGCGGTGGCGCAGCAGGTGCTCGGCGAGTCGGACGCCGCCGCGGTGGCCGCCCGGGAACGCGCCGAGGCCGCGAAGGCGGAGCTCGGCCACACCGAACGCCTGGTGACGGCGTACGAGCAGGCGCTGCTGCCCGGCGACGGCCCCGACCAGGCCGACCGGCGGAACCGTCGCCCGGACCTGGAGCGACTCGAGGGGCTGACCAGCAGCCGGTGGACCAGCCGGGCACTCCTGCTGCTGCTCCCGGTGGTGGCCGCCGGTGACTTCGTCACCTTCTACATGACCCTGGCCGGGCTGCTCCGTGAGGACGCCGTCCTGACCTGGATCCTGGTCGGCTCGTTCACGTTCGCCTCCGTCGCCGTTCTGCACGCTGCCGGGCACACGGCGAAGAACATCCGCGAGGGCCAGGGCGGCCTCGGCAAGGTCTGGGTCGGGCTGATGGCCCTGGCCTGGGCCGCGCTCGGCGGCATCGCCTTCTACGTGCGCACCCAGTACGTGCCGACGACGGCCGCCGGCGCGGGCGCCGGCTTCGGCGCCGACGCGGCCACCGTGGTGCCCACCGGCCCCGACCCGCTGCTCTCCGCGCTGCTCCTCGGCGGGCTCTACCTCGCCTCCGGCGTCCTGGCGTTCTGGATCGGCTTCTCCGGTCACCGCCCACGGATGACGAGCTACCAGAAGCTGCGCGCCGACCTGGTGCGCCGGCGAACCGCGTCCGCCACGGCGGAGCGGGCGCTGGTGGCGGCCGAGCGGCTGCTGGAGAACGCCCGGGCCGAGCAGGCGCGGGTCGCCCAGCGCACCGCCGACGCGGCGCTCAGCATCGACGCCGAGATCACCGAGCTCAAGGAGCTCGCCCGGATCCACCTGGCCGGGCTGCTCGGCCAGCCGGCCGCCACCAACGCCGTGACCACCGGGCGCGGTCTCGACCCGGCCGCGCCGGCGGCCACCGGGCCGGAGCCCGCGGCGCCGGTGGCTGGCAGCGGATTTCCCGACGTGGCCACGCCCGCCGGTCCCCGGCACGCCGCGGACGGGCTGTGGGGGTCCGTCCCGATCAAGGTCAACGGCCACGCCCGGCCGGCGGCGGCCCGGTGACCCACGTCCGGCACCGCCACCCCCGGCACACCCCCGAAGGGACCCTCGTGCACAGCTCCTCCGT
Organism: Modestobacter lapidis; assembly: GCF_054780755.1. Classification (NCBI taxonomy): domain Bacteria; kingdom Bacillati; phylum Actinomycetota; class Actinomycetes; order Geodermatophilales; family Geodermatophilaceae; genus Modestobacter; species Modestobacter lapidis. The sequence continues at coordinate 53,679 of NZ_BAAGVS010000016.1, forward strand.
CCTGCGCCGCCTCGCGGCGGGTGCCGGCAGCATCGCCCTCGTCGCGGGCCTGGCCGGCTGTACCCAGCCGGTCGAGGCCGCGGAACCGGCAGGCGCGCTGGCGCTGGTCATCGGCGCCCACGGCAACATGCCGGTACCGACCGCGGACGGCGCGGCCGCCGCCGCCCTCGTGGCGGCGATGGACGCGCAGTCGTACCTGTCCGTGTTCGTCGCCGACGGGGACCCGTTCGAGCTGGACGCGTGGTCGCTTGCGGTCAGCGACGCGAACGACCAGGCGGCCGAGGCGGACCGGGCCGCGCACCGGCAGCGGATCAACGCCGACCTGGCGGGCGCCGCGGCGCAGACGCCGGAGGTCGACCTGCTCGGCGCCATCGACGAGGCGGCGCGTTCGATCACATCGAGGAGCGGGCAGCACACGATCGTCGTCGTCGACTCCGGGCTCTCGACCGTGGCGCCGCTCGACTTCACCCAGCCCGGGATGCTCGACGCCGACCCGGCCGAGATCGCGACCAGCCTGGCCGCGGCGGGCGAGCTGCCGGAGCTGGCCGGTGCCGACGTCGTCCTCCAGGGGCTCGGCGACACCGCCGACCCGCAGCCGGCGATCGGCCGGGCGCAGCAAGCGAACCTCATCGGCATCTGGACGGCGATCGCCGAGGCCGCCGGCGCGCGGGACGTGCAGGTGGAGCAGGCGCCGCTGACCGGATCGGCTGCTCCCGGCCTGCCCGACGTCTCGATCGTCCCGACGGGCAGCAGCGTCCGGTGCTCGGCCGGCACGGTGACCCTCACCGGCGGGGACGTCGCCTTCCGGCCCGACAGCGCCGACTTCGCCGACCCCGACGCCGCGCGGGCGACGCTGGGGCCGATCGCCGAGCAGTTGGTCGACGCGTCGTCGACCGCCACGGTCACCGGCACGACCGCCCGGGTGGGCGACCTCGACGGGCAACGGAGCCTGAGCCGGGAGCGCGCGCAGGCCGTGTCCGGCTTGCTCGCCGACCTCGGGGTGCCGACCGCCTCGATGACCGTCCTCGGGCTCGGCAGCGAGTTCCCGGGCTACGTCGTCGACCACGACGCGGCGGGCAACCTGATCCCGGCTGCGGCCGCCGCCAACCGCACCGTCGTCATCGACCTGGCCGGCGCGCCGGCCGGCGTCACCTGCGCCTCGGCGTGAGGCACGCACGGGCGGGAGGGACCGATGACGACCGGTGACGCGTCGCGGCGGGCGCTGTGGCCCTCGCGGTGCCTCACCGGCGGCCGCCTCGTGATCACCCGCGAGGACGTGCCGAACCGGGTGCTCCGCGAGGACGGCTGGGTGCAGCGCCGCGGGGACGACTGGCGGCGGCTGCCGGGCTGGCAGCAGTGGGCGATCGCTGCGCTGGTCTTCGTGCTGCTGCAGAGCATCGTGTCGCCCTGGGGCGTCGTGGTCCTCCTCGCCCACGTCGTCTTCCTGGCCCTGACCGGCGTGCCGGAGGCGACACCCGGCGCGGTCACCACCCCGCCGGCCGAGGCGCAGCTGGCCGCGCTGAGCACTGTCGAGGCCCGGGTCGCGGGCGCCGCCTGCCGGGCGTGGGCGGAGACGATCGACGAGCCGGCCTGGCAGTCGCCCTACCTGAGGGAGAGCCGGGCCGCGTTCGACATGCGGGCGGAGGTCGACCGGATCGTCGACCTCGCCCTGCGCATCCACGCGACCCGCCGGCAGCTCGGCCCCCGCCCCCAGGGCGCGCTGGCCGACTACTGGGAGCAGCAGTGGGCCGCGCTCGACCGGGCCGGGGTCCAGCTGGGGCACCGGGCGGACGCGCTGATCCGCTACCGGGACCAGGCCGCCGACCTGTCGGTCGAGCTGCGGCACCTGGCCGACCTGGAGCGTCTCGAGCGGAGCGCGGCGGAGATCGACGGCCTCACCGTCGAGACGGCCCGGTCGGGGCCGGTCGGCCTCGGCGGGATGGACGGTGTCGAGGCGCAGCTCATCGGCGTGCGGCAGGCCATGACCGACCTGCTCGACCTGATGACCCGGACCAGGGCGCCGCTGCTGACCCCGCCCGACGCCGGCGGCTGAGATCGCGCGGACGTCACCGGGGACGGGGTGCGCCCGGACGGGTCCACCATCAGCGGAACAGCGGCAAGGAGGCGGAGTGCACGAGCAGGACGGCGCGGGGCCCCGTCTGCCCGCCGGCCTGCCCAGGTCCGCAACCGGACGCGTTCCCCAGTGGGTGATCGACGAGGCCGCCGGACCACCGCCGTCGCCGGTGCCGCCGGAGCCGCCGGTGCCGCCGGTGCCGCCGGAGCCGTGGCGGGCGGGGGCGTCGGCCGCGCAACCACCGCGCCGCCGACGCCTCCGCTCTCGTGGGCCGGCGGCGGTGGTGCTGGTGATCGGGCTCGCCCTCGGCGCCGCGCACCTCGCCGGCCCGGATCCCACGATGCCCGGTTCCGCCACGGTCCAGCAGGCGCTGCCGTACCCGACCCCGGGGATCGGGGCGTCGGCGGAACCGCTGGGTACCCCGCTGCCGGCACCGCCGGCCGGTGGCGTCCACGGGTTCGTCGCCCTGCAGGAGGACGGGGTGACCCCGGTCGGCTACGACCCCTGCCGGCCCGTCCACTACGTCGTCCGGCCGGACAACGCCCCGGTGGGCGGTGAGCAGGTCGTCCGGGACGCGGTCGCGCGGATCTCCGAGGTCACCGGCCTGCAGTTCGTCTACGACGGGCCGACCGACGAGGCGTCGTCCGACGCCCGGGCGCTGTACCAGCCCGACCGGTACGGCGACCGGTGGGCGCCGGTGCTCATCTCGTGGCAGACGGAGGACGAGAACCCGGTGTTCGGCACCGACACCGTCGGCGAGGCGGGCAGCGCCGCGGTGGCCATCACCGGAGAACCGAAGGTGTACGTCACCGGCGTGGTCGACCTGGACGCCGGCGCGTTCGCGGACTTCGTCGCCCGGCCGGGCGGCGTCGCGCTCGCCCGCGCCGTCGTCCTGCACGAGCTGGGCCACCTCGTCGGCCTCGACCACGTGTCGGATCCCAGCCAGCTCATGTACCCGGAGACCCACGACGCCGTCGACTTCGGCGCCGGTGACCTCACCGGGCTGGCCAGGCTGGGCGCAGGGGAGTGCGTGCCCCAGCTGTGAGCGGTCGCCCGGCTGGCGGTCTGCTGTGAACTGCGCCGTCCGGCCCCGCGCCGGGCGTCCGGCGCCGAACGCTGTGGCACTGTCGGAGGTCGGCCGCATCGCGCCGTTCTCCACCCCGGACCAGGACGAGGCACCTTCCAGATGAGCACCGACGGCACCACCCCCACCGGCACCGGCGCGACCGGGTCGACGACGGCGGGATCCCCGGCCCCGACGACGACCGGGCCGGGCACGCCCGACCTGATCGCGTCCCACCCCGGCGATCCGGCCGGCCCCGTGTCCGTCGAGGACGCCGAGCCCGGCTGGATCACCCGGCACACCACGTTGCTCATCACGCTGCTGACCGCCGTCATCGTCGCTGCCGTGGCGGTCACCGGGCTCGTCTACTTCCGCGCGGCGCAGGACGACCGCAACGCCGACACCGAGGCCGCCTTCGCCGAGACGGTCGCCGCGCAGGGAGCCGCCCTGGAGACCGTCGAGTGCGACGGAGACACCTGCGCCGCGATCGTCGGCGGGCAGGCCTACACCGTGCTCGTCCAGGAGGACGAGAACGGCGAGCAGCACTTCGGCGTCAGCGCCTACGTCGGCGACTGATCGCCACCGTCGAAGATGCAGTCGTGCCTGCCAGGACGAGTGCCGGGATCCTGCTCTACCGGCTGAGCCCCGGCTCGGGGTGCGAGGTCCTGCTCGGGCACATGGGTGGGCCGTTCTGGGCCCGCAAGGACGAGGGTTCGTGGTCGATCCCGAAGGGCGAGCACGGCCCGGACGACGAACCCCTCGACGTGGCCCGCCGCGAGTTCGAGGAGGAGCTCGGCTCGCCGGTCCCGGCCACCGACCTGGTGCCCCTCGGCCAGGTGCGCGTGACCAGCGGCAAGCTGCTCACCGTGTGGGCGGCGGCGGGCGACCTCGACGCAGCCGCCTCCCGGAGCAACACGTTCACGATCGAGTGGCCGCCCCGCTCCGGGCGGCTGCAGGAGTTCCCGGAGATCGACCGGTCGGCCTGGTTCCCGGTGGACGAGGCGCGGCGCCGGCTCGTCCGGGGCCAGGTGCCCTTCCTCGACCGGCTGCTCGAGCACCTGCCCGGCTCCGGCGCCCCCGCGGGGACGCCGGAGCCGGGCAGGTGAGGAGTCAGACCAGGCGACGGGCGGTGGTGTAGCCCCACATCGCGTCGACGCTGGTGGTCCGGACGACGTCCCCACTGGTCGGTGCGTGCACCATCAGGCCGTTGCCGATGTACATCCCGACGTGGCCGACCGGGCTGTAGAAGAAGATCAGGTCACCGGGCTGCAGGTCGGCCCGCGCGACCGGGGTCCCCATCGTCGACTGCATCCGGGACGAGTGCGGCAGGTCGATGCCGGCGGCCCGGAAGGCGAACTGGGTCAGGCCCGAGCAGTCGTAGACGTTCGGGCCCGCGCCGGCCCACACGTAGGCCTTGCCCTGCTGGGCGAGCGCGGTGTCGACGGCCACCTGGGCCGCGTGGTTCGGTGCGGCGACCGGCGCCGCCTGGACGGTCGCCGCCGGGGCGGCTGCCGGCGCTCCGGCGGCGGCCTGGGCGGTCAGCGGGGTGAGCACCACCCCGGCACTGGCGAGCAGGGTGATGGCCGCGCGACGGGCGGGACGGGTGGAACGACGAGCAGGGGACGTGCGCATGGTCGTCATGGACGACGGTTTCTCCTTGTTCTCCGCAAACCGCCTACCGAGTTAGCTGACGGGTTCGGGCGGGGAACTCGCCCGGCACGGCGGCACCTGCGTGCCGGTCGCGCTTCACCCCAGTACTGCGGTGGGTCCCCGGTCCGGGGTCAGCTCGGAACTGCTGCTGACGCCCGGTTCGGCGGTGTCCGGCGGGTTGTCGCCACGGACGGCGACGGCTGGGGACCCGACGGACGCGACGACGTTAGGTGACCGGTCGCCCCGGTGAACGGGCACGCAGAGTGACTGATTCGTGGCTTCGAGCGATCTGCTGCCCGGTCCGTTCGACGACTCGCCGGGGCCGACCTCGGGTGATCCCGTGACGCCCGTGACCTGGCAGTCGAAGGTTGCGGAACGGAAGTTGCACGGTGCATCTCGGCGGGTGAGGCGTGCCCAAGCCCGCCGTCACCGGTCGGTCGCAGAACGTGGTCGGTCCGCGATGATCGCTCGTGGCCTGGCGGCGGGGTGGTCGTGGGTGCCTGAGTGATCGGCTGGCGGCTGACAGTAGTACCGTTGTGAGCTGGGCTTTCGTCTTGTGGCGGCACAACCCTCGCGATAGACTTCGAACATCAGTTCGAACGCTGCGGGAGGTGTCATGGGTGAGTTGACCTCGGCCCTGGACGCGCTGGCGGCCGATGATCTGAAGTCGATGTTCGGGCCGCAGCTGCTGGACCGGGCGTCGATGTTGCAGCAGGTGAGGAACCGGATCGATGCCGAGCTGGCGCGCACGGTGCGGGAGTGCGAGCTGACCCAGGCGCCCGAGCACGACGGGCTGAAGACGATGGCGTCCTGGGGGCGAGGTCACCTGCGGCTGTCCTCGCAGGCGGCGTCCCGGCTGGTGCACTCGGGTCGGGTGTTGGAGCAGCTGCCGGCGGTGGCGGCGGCGTTCGCCGCGGGTGAGGTGACCGCCGAGGCGGTGGCGGTGATCGCCCCGGTCGCCACGTGCGAGCGGTTGGCGGAGGCCGCTGATCAGGGTGTGGATGTGGCGGAGGTGGATGCGGCGCTGGCGCTGGCGGCGGCGACCCAGCCCTTCGACACGCTGCGGGGGTGCGTGCAGCGCTACTGCGCCGCCCTCGACCCCGACGGCCCCGAGCCCGACCCCACCGAGGGCCGCCGGCTGGCCATCGCCAAGCACGCCGACGGCAGCATCACCGGCCGGTTCTACCTGGATGCCGTCGGTGGGGAGAAGTCGAAGGACCGCCCCCTCCCCACGCCTCGCAAGCTCGGCGCGGGCCCCTGGGGGTGGCCGTTGCAGTGGCCCGGCGGCAGGGGCCCGGCGCGAGCTTGCGAGCGGTGGGGGGCGGCCGGGTCCTTTCAGCGTTCCTGCGGAGGGTGAAGCCGCACGTGGTCCTCAACCTCGACGTCGATGACTTCGCCGACCCGGCCACCGGTGCCGGCGCTGCGTCCACCGGCTTCGGAGCGTGCATCTCCGCCGAGCGGGCCCGGTGGCTGGCCTGCGACGGCAGCATCTCCCGGATCGTGATGGGTCCCGACGGCGTTCCGCTGGACCTGGGCCGGGACCACCGCGTGGTCACCCCCGCCCTACGGAAGGCCGTCGAGCGGCGCGACAAGGCCTGCGTGTTCGCCGGCTGCAACGCACCGACCTGGTGGTGCGATGTGCACCACCTCATCCACTGGGTCCACGGTGGCGAAACCAACCTGACGAACTCAGCGCTCCTCTGTGAACGCCACCACACCAAGGTCCACCACGGCTTCCGCGTCGAACGACCACCCGACGGCCGATGGCGCACCTACCGCCCCGACAACACCGAGATCATCATCGGACCACGCCGGTAGCTGAGCCGGCGCGCGCCCCGCTACGGATGCGTGGGTAACTCGGTCAGAGCGTGCGATTCTCGTCTTCGATTCCGCGGGTGAGGGTCGGTGTCGAGTGGTAGGCAGGGGATGGTCCCGGCACCTCGTTGTGGCTTCGGACCGGCGTCCGGTCAGCAGGCCACACGTCGACGGCCCGGAACGAGTAGCCGTCCTGCTCGGCGGCCTCGAAGGTGAACTCAACGGGCCCGCCGGCATCGAGAGTCCTGTACCCGGAGACGAGGACGGCCGAGAAGTGGGCCCAGCAGCCGCCCGGAGTGTCCGCGGAGTCGAGAACTCCCCATCCCTTCTCGGCATGCCACACGCGGACCTTCGCCCGTGACGTCATGCGGCCCAGTATCGCGGGCGGCTCGCTCCGAACGGTCAGGCAGCGCTGATCAACCGGCCCGCCGGCTCCCGGGTGACCCGGCTGGCCCGCACGGCGTGCGCCAGCGCCACTTCCAGGTACGGCAGCAGCACCGGGTGGCGCCGTCCGTGGCCGAACACCGCCAGCGTCCGCGCGAACAGCTCGTCGCGGGTCATCCCGTTCCCGCCCCGGCACAGCGCGACCATCGCGTTGCCGATCTCGTCCGGATGCACGTGCTCCAGCGGCCGCTCGGCGCTGGACGACTGGCGGCGGAACCAGGTCCACGTCGCCGGGTCCAGCCCCGTCGGCCAGCGGAACTCCGCCGCCGGGTCCGGCAGCAGCGCCAGGATCGACTCCCGCCGCGCCTCGTTCACCCGGGCCACCCCGAACGCCCCCGCGGTCAGCCGGGCCAGCCGGTCGCGGTGGATCGGGCCCTCCGCCGCGATGCCGGCGGCCAGCACCCGACGAACCTGCCGCGCCACGTCCGGGTCGGTCAGCCGGCGGAACGCCCGCGGCGCCCCGGCCGGCGCCGGTGTCCACGGCACGAACGGACGCTCGCCGGCCAGCATCGCCGGCGGGACCGCCGGCCGGGCGGTCACCCGCACCGGCACCGCCGCCGACGGATCCCCGTCCGAACCGGCCGCGGCGGGGAAGACCCGGGCCGCCGGCGGCTCGACCACCAGGGGAGTGGCGGCCGCCGCCGGCAGCGGCGGCAGCGGCGCCGCCGGCGCCGGGGAGACGGCGCTCTCGACCGCCGCGACCAGCCGGTCGAGCACCGCCTCCCGGTCCGCCAGCCACGACGGCAGCCACACCCGCTCGACCGCCGGCCAGCCCCGCCGCCGCAACGCGTCGACCGGCGTTCCGACGCGGTCGGTCACCGTCGACCGGACGGCCTCCGCCGGGCCGTCGAGCAGCACCGCCAGCACCGGGGCAGCCGGCGCCGCCGGACGGGCCACGGTGAGGTCGAGGCGGAAGTCCGACCGGCCGACGTCGGTGCGCACCACCAGCCCGCGCTCCCGCAGCGCGGCCGCGACGTCGTCCCGGTGGGCGTCGGGCCGACCAGACCGGGGCGCGTCGTCGGCACCCGACGCCGCCAGGTCGAGGTAGGCCCGCAACTGCCGGACGCCGAGCGCCGACGTCTCCTCCGGCCGCAGCTGCTCCGGGTCGAACGACGCGTAGACCACCACCTGCTGCCGCGCCCGGGTAGCGGCGACGTTGAGCCACCGCTCGCCGCCGGCGCGCGCCAGCGGGCCGAGGTCGCCGGGCACGCGGCCGCCCTCGGGTGCCGAGCAGCCCAGCGACAGCAGGACGACGTCCCGCACCAGGCCCGGCGCGCCCTCCACGTGCGCCACGACGAGCGCCGCCGAGTCCAGCGCCTCCGTCAGCCGGTCGTCGCCGGCGTCGCGCAGCAGCCGCTCGATCAGCCCCCGCTGCTGGCGGTGCAGGGTGACGACGCCGATCGAGGGCACCCCGTCGGGCTCGGCGTCGAACCGCCGCCGCACCTCCACGACCACGGCCCGGGCCTCGGCCGGATTGGTGCCGGGCAGCGTTCCGGACCGGTGGAACGTCCCGGGCACCCGCACCAGCGAGACCGCGCGTCCTCCGGCCGGTGACGGGACCGAGGAGATCCGGCCGCCGTAGTGCTGTGCGTCGCTGAACGCGACGAGCGCCTCGTCGGCGCCGCGGTGCTGCCAGGCCAGCTCCAGCACCGGTACCCCGGCGCGCAGGCACGCGTCGAGCAGCGTCTCCGCGGGGTCGGTGGCATCCGGCGGAACCGGTGGAGGCTGCCGGTCGTCCCCGGCCACCACGGCCGTCCTCGCCCGGCCGAGCGCACCGATCGTCTCGGCCACCCGCAGCCGGGACGCCCCGTCGAGCACCACGAGGTCGAACAGCCCGGCGGCCGCCGGAAGACAGCGGGCGACCGACTCGGGGTCGGCCAGCACGCAGGGGAACCCGTCCGGCCCCGGACCGGCCGGGGCGCCGGCAGGATCGGCGGCGCGGGCGGCCAGTGCCGCGACCACGGAGGACCGGGCGGCCGCGGAGGCGGCGGGGAACCGGCGGGCCGCCGCCTCCTGCGCCTCCGCGTCGGCCGCGCCCAGACCGGTCGCTGCCTGCCGTTCGGCGAGCGACGCCCCGGCCAGCCCGCGGTCGAACGCCGCGACCGCGTCGACGGCCGGCACCGTGCCGTGCAGCAGGTCGGTCCGTGCCGCGTCCAGACCGGCCGAGTGCAGCAGCCCCAGCCCGGTCAGCAGCTCCCGCCAGTGCCGCAGGGACGGCAGGCCGTAGGTGTCGATGGCCCGCCCGTCCCGGGTGGCGGCCCACCGCTCGACCAGCCCGTCCTCGCCGGCCCACGCACCCAGCTGTGCGGGGACGGCAGCGCAGGCGGCGGACAGCGCGGCGACCGCGTCCCGGGCGGCGGCGACCGCCGCGGCGGTGGTCACGTCGCACGACGGCGCGGCGGCCAGGAAGCGGCGCAGCGGGCCGGTGAACGGCGCTGCGCTCCCGGCGGCGGCGGCGGCGAGCCGGCGCACCCGGGCCACCTGGCGCTCGGCGAGAAACGGGTCGACGAGCGGGTTCCAGTCCGGCGGGACCTGGAGCCCGGGCAGGCGGGCCGCGCGGGCGGCCAGCGCACGGGCGGCCGTCCGGGCGGCGAGGAGCTGCCCGAGCAGCGCCGGCAGCTCGGCCGGCGCGACGCGCGCGCCGTCGGCCAGCGCCGGAGCCAGCTCGTCGAGCACCGCGGAGAGCCGTCTCGTCCGGCCGAGGAGCCCGGACGCCGCGGCGGCCCGGGCCGCGTCGGCCAGCTCGTCGAGCGGCAGGCCCAGCGCCGCCGGGACGGCGACGTCCAGGCCCGGGTGCCCGGCCGCCACGAAGGCGTTGACCGACCGGAGCAGGGCATCGGCGGGTGCTGCCCACTCGGCCCGGGCGACCTCGTCCAGCACGGCGAGCGGCACCGGCGGGCCGTCCACCAGGTCGGCCAGCACGGCGCCGAGGACGTCCAGCTCGTCCGCCGTCCGGACCGCGGCCAGCACCCCGGCCAGCGGCCCGGACGAGGGCAGCCCGTCCAGCGCCCGGTCCACTGCGACGACCGCCGACTGCACCTCGACCGGATCGACGTCGGGCCGGTCCAGGAAGCCCCACGGATGGGCCGGCCGCGGCCCGGCGGGAGCGGCGAGCCGGGGAAGGGCGGCGAGCACGTCCCGGATCGCCCGGACGGTGCGCACCGATGCGCTCCGGGCGAACGACGTCGGGACGGGCAGCACCGGGGCGTCCGGGTCGGCGGGCAGCATGCCGGTGCGGGCCGCGTACAGCGAGAGGCCCGCGGAGTTGGGCTCGTGCAGCCGCCGGGCGTACCCGGCCAGCCGGTGGCGCAGCTCGCGCAGCTCCCCGGCCGCGTCCGACCGGACGTCCGCGGCGGCCCCGGGCAATGCGGGCAAAGCGGGCAACGGTGCCCGCCCGGGCCGCAGGTCGGCGACCAGCGGTCCCAGCCCGGTCGCTGCCAGCCGCTCGGCGAGCACGTCCAGCTCGGCCCGGGGCGCGACGACGAGCACGCGCCGCCGGTCGGCGACCGACCGGGCGACCAGGTTCGCGAGGGTCTGCGAGGTGCCGGTGCCCGGGGCGCCCGCCAGCACCACGGTGTGCCCCGCGGTGGCCGCGGCGATCGCGCGCAGCTGGGTGGCGTCGGCGGGTAGCGGAAGGGTGGCGGCCAGCTCGTCCAGCTCGTCGTCGGCGGGCACGGTGGGCGCGGGCCCGGGGACCGGTCCGGGCCGGTCGTGCATCAGGTGGGCCACCAGCGGCACAGCGGTGAACTCCGCCCAGTGGGCGTCGAGGTCCGCCCACAGCGGCGTCGGCGCCGAGGGCAGCACCGCCAGCTCGGCGGTGGGCTCGACCCGCAGCGGGAGGTCCGCGGCGGCCAGCGCGTCACGCACGGCGGACAGGACGGCGCCGGCCGGCGCCCCCTCGTCGCTCAGTGCCGCCGGCCACGGCGGGCGCCCTCCCGAGCGCCGGCGCAGCGCGGCGAGCAGGCGCGGATCGAGCCGGCTCCGGTCGGTCGGGTCCAGCGTCAGCGCGTAGGCGCCGGTCGAGGGGATCGCGGTGAGGGCGGCGGGCAGCAGCAGCAGCGGCGCGCGCCGCGGGCGACCGTCGACGTCGGCGACCACGCTGCCCAGCACCAGGAACAGCCGGTCGCCGCCGGGCCCGGCCGGCGCGGCGGCGGCCAGGGACCTCAGCAGCTCCGGGTACGCGGCGCCCGCGACGTCGACGTGCACGCCGGCGTGGCCGGCCAGCAGCTCGGCCAGCTCCCCGGGCGGCAGCTCGGCGGCGTCGGCGTGGCCGCGCTCCCGCTGCAGCGCGCCCAGCTGGTCGGCGGGCAGCAGGGTGACCGCCGTGCCCCCGGAGATCCGGTCGCCCAGGGCCGCGAGCACGCCGCCGGGCACGGTGAGGGCCAGCCGCAGGACGGGCGCGGGGGCGGTGCGGGGATCGGCGTCGACCAGGTCGGCCTTCCACCGTTCCACCCGGGCGGGCGCCGCGGTGCGGCCGTCACGGTCCGCCTCGCGCCCGGGCCGCTGCTGGTCGGCCGGCCTGGCCGCTGCGTCGTCCCCGGGCCCACGGCCGGGCAGCGGCCGGACGCCGTCCAGCCGGGCTCGGTGCACGTCGACGACGCCGACGACCCGCGCCGCGTGCCCGGTCAACCAGGCGGCCTGCGGCGTCCGGTGCAGGTCGCCGAAGGTGGCCGGCTCGGCGTCCGCGGTGAGCATCGTGGGATCGACCAGCTGGACCGCCCCGGACTCGACCAGCTCCACCAGCCCGTCGACAGCGGTGATCGCCGTCGCCTCCGCGCACGTCGGCGTCCGCCAGTAACCGAGGAACGCGTGGTTCTCGGCCACCCACAGCAGGGGGCGGATACCGGCCTGCTCGAAGGCGGCCGCGACGACGACCGCGGTGTCCAGGCAGCTCCCCACCCGGTCGTCGAGCACCTCGGTGGGCGTGCGCACCCGCTGCGGGGTACCGGCCCAGTCGGCCGGACCGGGAGTGAGCCGGACGGCGCGCCGGCGCACCGCCTCCACGATCGCCGCGGCCCGCTCGTCGACCCGGTCCGGGCCGGACGGGGCGGCCGGCACCGCATGGTCGCCGGTGCGCCCCTCGAGCAGGTCGCTGGCCGCCCCGACGAGGGTGGCCAGGGCGGGGTCGGCCGGCCGGACGTATGCGGCGAGGATCTCCAGGGACAGCGGGGCCGGCGCCGCCAGCCAGTCGGTGGGGGCGAGCACCCGCACGCCCGCGATCCCGCGGCCGACCTCCCGGCCGTCGACGACGACGCGGGCCTCGATGGTCCCGGAGGAGGTCGGCACGGCGCCGGCCAGCACGTCGGGGTCCAGCCGCAGGGGCACGTCGGTCAGCACGGTGCGGCCCGGGCCGAGGTCGACGACCAGGTCGACCGGCTCGGCCAGCCGGGCTCCGGCGGTCTGCACCTCCACGTGAACGGCGGCGCCCTGCACGGGCGCGGCACCGGCCGGTCGGGTCAGCACGAGGCGCGAGACCGGCGGCACCCCGGCACGCGCCAGCGCCCAGCTGAGCACCGGGAGCGCCTCGACCTCGATCGGGAGCTCGCCCATGGTTCCTGTCTACCCCCGCCGGCGGGCCGGACCCGGGAGATCGGGGCCGGGCACGTGACACGTGGGGAGGGAGGTGCGGACCAGCCCGCCGGGGCGCTGCCGGGGCTGCCCGGACACACCCGGGGTGACTCTCGTCACACCGCACTCACAGCCGGCCACGCCGCGCGCCACCCCGCCAGGGAGTTCCTTGAAACCGTCGATAACGGGCCGTGACCTTCGCTAGCTTCGCCGCGTTCACGGGGGACCTCGACAGCAGGAGAGCGACATGCGACAGAGCAGGAAGGCGGCCATCGTGGCCGCAGCGGCGGCGCTGGTCGTGGCCTCACCCACGGCCGCACTCGCGGGCGGGGGCGGCGGTCACGGCGGTCACGGCGGTCACGGCGGTCACGGGGGCCATGGCGGCCATGGCGACCACGGCGACGGCCCGCCCGTCCGCACGGTGGCCGGCGGTCTGGACGGCCCGCGCCAGCTGAGCGACTACGAGGACGGGAACCTCGTCGTCGCCGAGTCCGACAGCGGCGAGGTCTCCTCGATCGACGTGCACAGCGGCGAGGTGACGACGCTGCTCAGCGGCCTCCCGCTCGCCCAGGGCGTCGACTACCGGCGGGGGCTGCTGTACGTCGCAGTCGGCGAGGCGCCCCCGCCCGAGCCCGGGGCGCCGGCCGCGCCGCCGCCGGCGGGCCCCGCGTCGGTGGTCATCGTGGCCGAGCCCGACGGTGACGTCCGGGCGACCTACGACCTGCTGCAGTACGAGCTGGACAACAACCCCGACGGTCAGACGCAGTTCGTCGACGGCGTGCCCGTCGACGCGCTGTCCAACCCGTTCTCGGTCCTCGCCCAGCGCAAGCGGATCCTGGTCGCCGATGCCGGGGCCAACGCCGTCCTGTCCATCGACCGGTGGAGCGGTGAGATCAGCACCTTCTTCGTGCCCCCCGTCGTCGACGACGTCGAAGGCTGCGCGGGCGCGGAGAACAACCCCGGCACCACCGGCTGCGACCCGGTGCCCACCGAGATCGCGGAGGGGCCGGACGGGCTCGTCTACGTCGGCACGCTCGGCGCCGAGGTGCCCGGTGCCGGCAAGGTCTACGTCCTCGACCACCACGGCGACGTGGTGCGCGTGATCGAGGGCCTCACCTCCGTCACCGGGGTCGCCGTCGACCGCAAGGGCACGGTGTACGTCTCCGACCTGCTCGAGGGAGCCCCGCCGATGGACGGGCCGCCGCCGGCGGACTTCGACCCGGCGACGGTGGGCGAGCTGACCCGGATCACCCGGCACGGCGAGATGTCCCACGCCCAGGTGACGATGCCGACCGGGCTGGAGATCCAGCACGGTGAGCTGTACGCGTCGGCGTGGAGCGTGGCCGCCTTCGTCGGCCTGCCCGCGGGCAGCGGTGAGGTGGTCGTGGTCGACGACGACGCCTGGGAGGCGCACCGCTGACCGGCCGGTGAGGGCCGCTGCGGCGACCGGCGGACCTCCGTCGGTCGCCGCAGTCGGGTCAGCCTCCGGTCACGCCGGTCAGGTCCGCGACATCGCCGGCTGGTTCTTCGCCCACAGGAGGAAGCGGGCCGCCTGCTGCAGGTCGGGGATGTCGTTGCCGACCAGCGAGCGCAGCAGGTCGTTGCTCCACAGGATCAGCCGGCCGACCGTCCAGGCGACCTTCTCCGCCGGCGGCAGGTCCAGGTCGAAGACCAGCTTGGCGATCTCCTTCTTGCCATCCGCTGCGGTCGAGTACTTCAGGATCGGCAGGAAGCGCCCGGGTTCGACGACGCACAGCACCTTGGTGAGCAGCGCCTCCTTGAACCCGGGGAAGCCCAGCCCCTTCTTGCCGTCGACGAGCTGGGTGAGCCGGTCCTCCAGGCGCAGGCTCTCCGGCCCGTACAGCAGGTACTCGATCGTCGCGCGCACCTGGTCGGCGGACCGGTCCGGGCCCTGCGTCTTCCACGCCCGGTTGAAGCCCGACACGTTGCCGGCGCCGGCGACGGTGTCGGAGTTGACGAAGTGGTGCAGCTGCTCGGGGGTGGCCGAGCGCAGCCGGTCCTGGCTGAACAGCTCGGCGTAGCGCGCCCGGTAGGGCTCGACGTCCGGGTCGGGCTCGGGCCGCTCCAGCTGGAACTCCGACTGGAGCAGCATGACCCGCTCGCGGACGTCGGGACGGACGTCGGCGGCGGTCGGGAACTCCGCCTGCAGCGAGTCGATCGACCGGACGGCGGGCCGGGTGGGGTCACGCCGGGTCTCGCCGCGCAGCCACTCGTAGCCGCAGCTGTCGCAGTGGATGAGCAGCCGGCCATCGGGCTGCGGCTTGCCGCTGATGTCCTCGGAGCTGCAGGTGGGGCAGGTGATCAGTGCCATGTGGGCCCCGTTCGTCGGTCGGTCAGTGCACGCGCTCGAGCGCGTGGGTGAAGCTCTCGTTCCACAGGCTCAGGTACGGCCAGCGGCGTCCGACGGCGTCGGTCGCCTCGGCCGCCGACAGCCCCGAGCTGCGCCGAAACCAGGCACGCAGCACCAGCCCCGTGCGGGACTGCCCGGCGAAGCAGTGCACGAGGACCCGCCGTCCGTCCGCCCGCAGCGCCTCGATGTCGTCGAGCACGTCGGACAGGACGGCGTCGAGCTCGCTGTTCGCGTCGTCGTCGGTCAGGTACGCGAAGCGTTGCACGTCGTGCTCGAAACGCGTCCCTGTCCGGCACAACGACACTACGGCGAAGTCGGCCGGACTGTGGCGTGCGCCGTCCAGGTCGGCCGCCCAGACCCCGTCGGCGACCTCCCGCGGCGCCAGCCGCCGGGTCTCCGGGGCCTCGTACGGCGGGGCCGTCGAGCCGTCCAGCGCCGCGGCCAGGTGGTGCAGGTCGGCCAGCCACCACACCCGGTCCGACCAGCCCGGCACGCGGCCGTGGACCACCGACGTCCAGCGCATCGGGATGCCCGCGATGCCGTGCACGGCGCCGGCCAGACCGCCCGCCACCGCGGCCACCGTGTCGGTGTCCCCGCCCTGGTCGATGACCAGCCGCAGCACCTCGGCGACGTCGCGGCCGTGCCGCAGCGCCCACACCGCCGTGCCGAGGGTCGGCCAGACCGCGCCGTTGCTCTCGGTCGCCCGGTCCGGCGTCCAGTCCGGCGCCAGCACCGTCGCCCACCGGGCCCGGTGCTCGCGCGCGACGAGCGCCAGGGTGGCCGGCAGCGCGACCAGCGGATCACCGCCGTCCAGGGCCACCCGCACCAGCTCGTGGAACACCGCACACCCCTCGCCGGCCGACGGGTCGCCGTGGGTGAGCGCGGACTGGCGGCGGGCGGCGCCCATCGTCGCGGCGGTGCCGGCGCGGGCGAAGCGGATCGCTGCGGGCGTCGTCCGCATCAGCGAGCCGTTGCCGGCCGCGTGCCCGTGGCGGGCGAAGTGCTCGGCGGCGGCGACGTCCCAGGGCCGGTCCGATCCGAGGACGGCGCGGGTCTGACTGCCGATGTCCGGCGGCTCCGCCCGCGCCCACCGCTGGAACCGGGCGAAGACGTCGGCCTCGTCCAGCCCGCCGCGCTCCAGCAGCGAGGTGGCCAGCAGCAGCGCCATCTGGGTGTCGTCGGTGAACTCCCCGGGCGCCCAGTGCAGCGCCCCTCCACCGCACATCTCGGTCTGCACTCCCCGGGCGGCGACCGGGAACCGGGCCGAGAACTGCCCGGGCGGCCCGAACTCGAACGGCGCGCCGAGCGCATCGCCGACCGCGGCGCCGATCAGCGCGCCGGCGACGCGGTGCGAGCGGGGCATGGACGGCAGCGGCGACAGGGCCACGGGCTCCTCCGATGGTGGGCAGGACCTCCGCCTACCCAGGTCAGCGGCCGGGTGAGCACCCGGCGGCGCAGGGCGGCCGCAGGAGGCGCCCGCGTGCGAGCACCGGCGCGTGGCCGCAACGCAGAGCACGACCGCCGACACCGACCGTCTCGCGATCCGCCAGGTCGTGGAGGACTGGGCCGTGTGGCGCGACGCCGGCGACTGGGACCGGTTCGCCACCGTGTGGCCCCGGTCAGTCGCCCTTGACGTTCACGATCTGGCGCAGCGTGTGCCGCACCTCCACCAGATCAGCGGCGTCCGACATGACCACGTCGATGTCCTTGTAGGCGTCGGGGTGCTCGTCGAGGAACGCGTTCGAGCGGCCCCACGCGATGCCCGTCATCCGCTGGTCCAGGTCCGCCCGGGTGAACAGCCTGCGGGCCGCCGTCCGTGAGTGGTTGCGGCCGGCGCCGTGCGGGCTGGACATCAGCGCCGGCACGTTCCCCTTGCCGACGACGACGTAGGACGCCGTTCCCATCGAGCCCGGGATCAGCCCCCACTGCCCCTTCCGCGCGGAGATCGCTCCCTTGCGGGACAGCCACACCTCCCGGCCGTAGTGCTCCTCGCGCTCGGTGTAGTTGTGGTGGCACTGCACCTGCTCGAGCCGCTCGACCCCGGTCTTCAGGAACCGGGACAGCTGGTCGACGACGCGGTCCATCATCTCCTCGCGGTTGAGCCAGGCGAACCGCTGCGCCCAGCGCAGCGCCTCGATGTAGGCGTCGAACTCCGGCGTCCCCTCCGGCAGGTAGGCGAGGTCGCGGTCGGCCAGCTCGATGCCCTGCGCCCGGCACCACTCCTGCGCCCGGCGGATGTGCACCGACGCCAGCTTGTTGCCCACCCCGCGCGAGCCCGAGTGCAGGAACAGCCAGACCCGGTCGGCCTCGTCGAGGGAGACCTCGATGAAGTGGTTGCCCGAGCCGAGGGAACCCAGCTGCAGCGGCCAGCTGCCGGCCACCCCGTCGGCCTGGTCGACGCCGGGCATCGCCCGCAGCTCCTCGACCCGCGGTGCGGCGCTGTCGCGCACGGACTTGTTGTACCGGCCGGCCGACAACGGGACGGCGCGTGCGATCTGCCCGTGCAGCACGTCCAGCGGGCCGCCGAGGTCGTCGGCCGAGAACTGGGTGCGCACGGCCATCATCCCGCAGCCGATGTCGACCCCGACCGCGGCCGGGATGATCGCGCCCTCGGTCGGGATGACCGACCCGACGGTCGCGCCCTTGCCCAGGTGCGCATCGGGCATCAGCGCCAGGTGCGGGTGGATGAACGGCATCGCCGCGGTGCGCTCGGCCTGCTCGCGGGTGGTGGGCTCCAGGATGGACGCCCAGTTGAGCAGGCGTCCGTTGATCTCCTCCATGGTCCTTTCGTCTCTTCGTCGTCGATCCCGTCCCGGGGGTGCCCGGAACGGGGCTGCGCAGCCGGTGCAGTCAACCCGCCGCTACACCCGCCCGCGCACCCGCTTTACCGCCCGGCTCAGGGCCGGCCGGCGTGCGGGACGTCGACCTGCGCGGTCACCAGCACGGCCTCGCGGACCGGCGCCCGGTTGTGCTCGGCGAAATCCGGCGCGCAGCACATCAGCAGCGTCCGGCCGTCGTCCCCGCCCAGCGCGCAGGCGAAGACGCCCTGGCCCGCCGGTGCCGCGATCTCGTCGACGAGGTCGCCGCCCGGCGCGACCCGGACCACCCGGTTGCCGACGGCGTCGGCGGCCCAGAGGTGGCCGTCGGCGTCCAGCGTGCAGCCGTCGGGCGCGACCACGAGCTGACCGAGCACCTCCGCGGTGGCCGACCCGGTGACCTCCGGCCCGAGCTGGGCCCACACCCGGCGGCCCGACAGCGATCCGTCCGGGGCGAGGTCGAAGGCGGTGAACCGGTTGCCGAGCGTCTCGCCGACGATCAGCGTGCCGCCGTCCGGGGTGATGACCGAGCCGTTCGGGAACTGCAGCCCCTCGGCGACGACGGTTATCGTGCCGTCCGGGTCGACGCGCTTCAGCGAGGCCGGCGCACCGTCCCCGCCGCCCATCAGGTCGAAGCCGAAGTCGCCGACGAACACGTGCCCGGCGGCGTCGACGACGCAGTCGTTGAGGTGCCCGCCGCAGTGCGGCGTCAGGTCGGCCAGGGTGGTGAGCTCGCCGTCGGCGAGGCGGAGCAGCCGGTGGTCCTTCATCGAGACGATCACCAGCGAGCCGTCGGGGAGCCAGCCGAGCCCGGAGGGCTGCTGGTCGACGGTCGCCACCACCGTCTCCGCACCCGCGGCGCTGACCCGGCGCACCTGGTGGGTGTAGAAGTCCGACACCCACCAGGTGCCGTCGTGCCAGCGCGGACCCTCGAAGTACGAGCCGCCGGTGGAGATCGTGGTCAGTTCCCGCATCGCCATGGCCGGACCCTAGGGGAGCCTGTGATCGGCGCCACAGCTCCGGCCGGCCACGTTCGCTCCCGGGCTCCGGACGATGCACCTGGCTAGCGTGGCGCAGGTGAGCAGGGAGGAGCGCTGGCGGCGCCGGCTGGCGCTGCCGGTGCTGGTGGCGGCGCTCGCCTCCATCCCGGCGATGTTCCTCACCTTCGCCGGCGGGGCACTGGGCACGGCCGGACAGGTCGTCGACGCGCTCAGCGGGCTGGTCCTGGTCGCCGAGACGGTGGTGCTACTGGCGCTGGCCGAGAGCAAGCGGGCGTGGCTCCGTGCGCACCTCGGGTTGCTGCTGATGACCGTAGGGGTCGTGGTCGCCGTCGTGCTGGCCGTCGGCCCGGTGCAGGTGCTGCGGCTGGTGCGCACGGTGGGTGCCCTGCGGGTCCTGCGCGCCGGGCGGATCGTGCGGGCCGGCCGGGCGATGACCGCACGGATGGGCCTCGCCGGGCGCGGGGCACACCTGTTCTCGGGCGTGGCCGGGGCGCTGGTCGCGGTGTTCGTCGGGGTCGCCCTGAGCGATCCGACGTCGCCGTCCCGCTCCCTGCTGACCGACGTGCTCGGCCCGATCGGCGCACCGGTCGTGGTGGGCTGCTCCGTCGCCGCCGGCCTGCTGCTCGGCGCGGCCACCTTCCTGCTCGCGCGGGAGAGCGACGACGGCCCGGCCGGGGAGACCGATGCCGACCGGCGCCCGGAGATCCGGGATCGGGACCCGGAGGCCGGTTGACGAGCGACGTCCGGGGGCATGGTCGAGAGATCGACCCCGACGGACCAGGAGGCGGTCATGGGACTGCTCAGCAAGATCACCAAGGGCGGACTGGCGAAGAAGGCCATCGACGAGGCCAGCAAGCCGCACAACAAGCGGAAGATCAAGCAGGCCCTGTCCTCGGTGACCAACCGGGGCAAGGGCAGCGGCACGACGGGCGGCACGACCGGCCGCCGCTGACGCGGATCGGATCGGCGCCGGCCGGGCACCGCGGGATGCGGGCCCGGCCGGCGGCCGGTCAGCCGGTGATCCGGCCGTCCGGCTGCTCGGTGAGCCGGCCGGCGGCTACGGACCGGGTCAGCGCCGCCTCGAGGTGGGGCAGCAGCGCGGGGGTGCGCCGGCGGGAGCCGAAGACGTCGAGGGTCCGGACGTAGAGGTCCGACCGGGTCAGCCCGCCGGCCGCCCGGCACAGCGCGGCCATGGCGTTGCCGATCTCCTCCGGGGCGACCTGGTCCAGCGGACGGTCCGCGCTGCTGGACTGCCGGCGGAACCGGTTCCAGGTCGCGGCGTCCACGCCGGCGGGCCAGACGAAGTCGCCCACGACGCTGCCCTCGGGCAGCAGCCCGAGCAGCGCGTCCCGCCGTGCCCCGGAGACCCGGCTCAGCCCGAATGCGGCGGCGGTGGCCCGGACCAGCCGGTCGCGGTGCACCGGCCCCTCGGTGCGCACTCCGGCGGCCAGCACCCGGCGGACCGCACGGGCCGCCTTCGCGTCGGCCAGCGAGTCCAGCACCTTCTTCTCGCCGGCCGGCTTCGGCGTCCACACGACGAAGGGCAGCTCCCCGTCCAGCGCGGCCGGCCGGGCGGCCCCGGCCCTGGCCGGTGTCCTGACCGGTGCCGGAGTCGGTGCCGGTGCCGGTGCCGGTGCCGCCGCGACCTCCACCGGCGCCGGCACCAGGGTGAGCCGCGGCGGGGTGGCGGGGACGTCGGCCGGCGCGGGCGCCACCGACACCGACGTGGCGGCCAGCGACACTGACCCCGAGGTCGACAGCGGTGCGGCGTGTCGGCCGGGGGCGGGCGTGCCCGCCGGGACGGCAGGGGCGCTGGGCACCACGGCAAGCTGCGCCTTGCCCGCGGGCACGGCCGGCTCGGCGCCGGCCTCGGGCGTGCGGCGGTACGGCGTCGGACGCCGGGCGGGGCGGTGCACCTCCGGCGCGCGCGGCGGCAGCGGCGTCGCCTCGACCGCGGCCACCAGCCGGTCGAGCACCGCGTCGGGATCGCCCAGCCAGGACGGCAGCCACACCCGCTCGACCGCCGGCCAGCCGAGCTGCCCGCGGAGCACGTCGACGGGCAGGCCGTCGCGGTCGCCGACCGTGCGGCGTCCCGCCCAGGCCGCGCCGTCCAGCAGCACGGCGAGCACCGGGACGTCGGGGGACGAGGCGCGGGCGACCGAGAGGTCGACCCGGAAGTCCGACAGCCCGACGTCGGTGCGCACCACGAGACCGCGGAACCGCAGCGCGGCGGCGATCTCCTCGCGGTGCCGGTCGGGGGCCGGCACCTGGTGCGGTGCGCGGGCCAGCCCGTCGGTGCCCATCGCGGCGAGGTCGAGGTAGGCGCGCAGGTGCTTGACGCCCACCGAGGCGGTGTCCTCCGCGCGCAGCTGCTCGGGGGCGAAGGAGCAGAACACCACGACCTGCCGCCGGGCCCGGGTGACCGCCACGTTGAGCCGCCGCTCGCCGCCGGTCCGGTTGAGCGGCCCGAAGTTCAGCGGCAGCTTGCCGCGGGCGTCGGGGCTGAAGCCGGTGGAGAAGAAGACGACGTCCCGCTCGTCGCCCTGCACGTTCTCCAGGTTCTTGACGAACAGGCCCTCGCCGTCGGTGCGGTCCAGGGCCTCCACCACGCGCTCGTCGCCGCAGTCGCGCAGCAGCTCCTCGATGTGCGTGCGCTGCTGGGCGTTGAAGGTGACCACGCCGATCGAGGGCAGCTGGTGCGGCGAGGCCTCGAACCGGCGCAGCACCTCCGACACCACGGCCGACGCCTCCACCGGGTTGGTCCGCAGCCGCCGCCCGGTACCCGACCGGTGGAACGTGCCGCCCACCTGCACCAGCGAGACCCCGAGCCCCTCCGCGCCGGCCGGCCCGGCACCGTGCACGGGCGCCGGGAAGGAGTTCAGCCGGCGCTCGTAGTACTCGGCGTTGCTGAAGGCGATCAGCGACTCGTCCTGGCTGCGGTAGTGCCAGGACAACCAGTGCCGCGGCACCCCGGCCTGCACGCACTGGGACAGGATCGACTCCTCGTCCTGCACCGCGCCGGCGTCCTCCACCAGGTCGACCTCGCCGGCGTCCGCGCCATCGGGGCCGGCCACGGGCTCGGCGACCGAGGTCGGCGGCATCTGCTTGCTGTCCCCGACGACGACGGCGGCCCTCGCCCGGCCCAGCGCGCCGACCGCGTCGGCGACCCGGATCTGCGAGGCCTCGTCGAACACCACCAGGTCGAACTGCCCGGCCACGGCGGGGAAGAAGCGGGCCACCGAGTCGGGGCTGACCAGCACGCACGGCAGGAGGCTGGTGATGAGGGCGCCGTGCTCGCCGAGCAGCCCGCGCACGCCCAGCCCACCGCGGGTGCGGTCCAGCTCCCGGCGCAGCGCACCCACCGGCCCGTCGGCGGACGTCGGGTCGAACGGCCGGGCGGCCAGCACGTCGGCGGGCAGCGCGGTCACCAGGTGCTCGCGCACCGCCCGGGACGCCGTGGCGAACCGGCTGATCATCCGCTCGTGCAGCTCGGCGTCGAACTCGCCCAGGCCGGTGGCCTGGCGGCGCTCGACGACCGACGCCTCGGCGAGCCCACGGTCCAGCGCGCGCACCGCGTCCTCGGCGCGGACCGAGCCGGTGAGCAGGGCGGTGCGCGCCGCGGTCAGCCCGGCGGCGCGCAGCGGCTCGAGGGTATCCAGCAGGCTGACCCACCGGCGCAGCGACATCGGGTGCGTGTACTCCACGCCGCGCTCGGGCCGGGTCATCGTCCAGCGCAGCACCAGCCCGTCGGCCCCGCTCCACGCGTCCAGCTGCGCGGAACCGGCCGAGCAGGCGCCCAGCAGCACCTGCAGCGCGTTCCGGACGCGGGCCACTGCCTCCACGGCGGCCGGGTCGACCGCCGGCCCGACGGCCAGGAACCGGCGGAGCGCGACCGTGAAGGCGTCGGTGCCCCCGACGGCGGCGGCGGCCCGGCGCAGCCAGACCACCTCGGCGTCGAGCAGGAACCGCCCGGTGTCCAGGAACGGGTTCCAGGTGGCCGGCACCCGCAGGCCCGGAACGCCGGAGGCGCGGGAGGCGATGCCCTGCACCGCGGTCTGCACCCGGAACAGCGACGCGGTCAGCTCCGGCACGTCCGCGCGCCGCACCCGGGCGCCGGGCTGCAGCACCGGCGCGAGCTGGGCACGGATCGCGCCCAGCTTGGTGCGGCGGCCCAGCCGGCCGGTGGCCGCGGCGGTCTGCGCCTCGACGAAGAGCTGGCCCAGTGGCAGCGCCAGGGCCTCCGGCGTCGCGACGTCCAGACCGGGGTGCGCCGTTCCGACCAGGGCCGCCACCTCGCCGGTGACCGCGGCGGCGGCCGCCACCCACCGCTCGGTGCGGACCTCGTCGAGCACGGCCAGCGGCATGGCCGGGCCGGCCAGCACGTGGACGAGGGTGTCCAGGTGCTCCGGCGTTCGGACCGCCCGCAGCAGTGCGGCCAGCGGGCCCTCGGCCGGCAGGGCGCGGATCGCCCGGTCCACCTCGACCGCCGACTGCTGCACGGCAGTGATGTCCAGGATGATCGTGTCGATGAACGCCCATGCGTGGCCGGCCGAGGGGCGGGCCAGGTCGGCGATGTCGGGCAGCAGGGCCAGTGCCCGGCGCACCGCGGTGAGCGTCTCGGTGGAGGCGCCGGCCACGAAGGCGGCCGGCACCGGCAGCGCCGGCACGTCGTCGCCGGCGGACAGCACGGCCGTGCGCGCCGAGTAGAACGACAGCCCGACGGCGTTGGGGGAGTGCAGCCGGTCGGCGTAGGAGTCCAGGCCGCGGCGGGCGGCGCGGAGCGCCTCGTCGTCGGCGGCCAGGGCGGCGGCGTCGACCTCGACGGCGTGCTCGAGCGCGGCCCGGACCTGGGCGCGGACGGCGGCGGGCCGGCTGCCCTTGTCGTGCAGGTCGAGGGCGAACGGGCCCATCCCGACGGCCTCGAGCCGGCGGGCGACGACGTCGAGGGCGGCGCGCTTCTCGGCGACGAACAGCACCCGCTTGCCGTCGGCGACGGCGCGGGTGAGCAGGTTGGTGATGGTCTGGGACTTGCCGGTGCCGGGCGGGCCCTCCAGCACGAAGGTCTGCCCGGCGGCGGCCGCGGCCACGGCCTGCAGCTGGGAGGCGTCGGCCGGTACCGGCAGGCGGGCGGCCAGCTCGTCCAGGTCGACGGGGTCGACGGGGTCCGGGACCGGGTCGGCGAACGGCGCGCCCGGCGCCTGCACCAGGTGGGCGACCAGCGGGTTGGCCGCGAGCTCCGCCCAGTGCTCGTCGAGGTCCTTCCACAGCCGGTACTTGGCGAACTGCAGGACGGCGAGGTCGGCGGTCGGCTCCACCCGGAAGGGCAGGCCGTGCCGGGCCAGCGCCGCCCGCAGCGCGGTGGATGCGGTGGTGACGTCGACGCCCCCGTCCGTGGCCGGGTCGCCCAGCCCCGGCACGGTCAGCCCGTGCACCTGCCGGAGCTTCTCCAGCAGGCACCAGTTGGGGGTGCTCACCCCGGCCTCGTCGAGGGTCAGCCGGTAGGCGCCGCCCCGGGACGCCGACGTCAGGACGACGGGCACCAGGACCAGCGGCGAGCGCAGCGCCCGGCCGTCGAGCTCCCAGGCCAGCGAGCCGAGCGCCAGGTACAGGTTGTTCGCGCCGGTCTCCTCGACCAGCGTCCTGGCCTTGTGGGCGAGGCCGCGCAGCCGGGGCAGGTAGCCGGACGCCGGGACGTCGGCGTGCACGGTGCCGCGGTCGCGCAGCAGCTCGATGAGCGTCTCGGCCGGCAGGGCGGTGGCCGGCAGCAGGGTGATCGCGGCGCCCCCGTGCAGCGCGTCCGCCAGCGTCGGCAGGGCGGGGGCGGGCACGGCGAGCGGCAGGCCGGCGCGCCCGGTGTAGTTGACCAGCCGGTTGCGCAGGCTGAGGTCGAGCAGCGCGTTCTTCCACTGCTGGACGCGGGCGGGCGCCGCCGCCCGGGCCGCGGTGTTGTCGGGGACGGCCGGCGGGGCAGCGGTGGCCGGCGCGGCCGGGACCGCCGGCCGGTACTCGACGACCCGGAGGCCGCCGTCGGCGTCCCGGGTGCGGGCCGGCAGCGGCAGCACGCCGTCGGTACGGGCGCGGTGCACGTCGGTGACGCCCAGCACCCGGCTCAGGTCACCGGTCAGCCAGGCGCCGGCGGCGGGGCCGTGCAGGTCGACCACCGGCCGCCGGCCGGCGGTGAGCAGGCTGGTCTCGACCAGCCGGATACGCCCGGCGGTGACCTGGTCGACCAGGCCCGCGACGTCGGTGGTGGCCACCGTCTCGGCGCTGCGCTCCTCGCGCCAGTAGCCGAGGAAGGCGTGCTCCCCGGCCGTGCCGCCGCCGGAGACCAGCCACAGCAGCGGCCGGAGGCCGGCCGCCTCGCAGGCCGCGGCGAGGACCAGGACGGTGTCCAGGCAGGTGGCGACGCCGCCGGCGAGGACCTCGTCGACCGGGCGGAGGTCCTGCCCCAGGTCGGTCCAGCTGGCCGGGGCCTCGCCGTAGCGGATGCCGCGGCGGTGCACCACCGCGGCCAGGGCGTCGACGATGTCGTCGACCCGCTCCGGGCCGACCTGGTACCCGTCCATCTGCGCGCTGCCGGTGCCGCCCTCGAGCACCTCGGCGGCCTCGGCGAGTAGCTCGGTGACCGCCGGGTGCTGCGGCTGCACGTGCGCGGCGAGCATCTCCAGCGCCAGCGGCAGCGGGGTGGCCAACCACTGGCCGGCGGGCAGCACGTGCACCGGCACCCGCCGCTGCGCCCGCAGCCGGCCGTCGACCTCGACCTCGACCCGGACCCAACCCGGGCGCCGCTCGGGAACCTGCAGCATCGCCGCGGGGTCCAGGGTGAGCCCGACGTCGCCGAGCACGGTGGTGCGGCCGGCCGTGAGGTCGACCAGCCGCTCGACCGGGGCGCCGATCGGACCCTCGGCGTCGGCGACGGTGAGCCGCACCAGGGCCGCCCGGAGGTCGCCTCCGGAGCTGCCGAGGGCCAGCCGGGAGACCACCGGCACGCCGGCGTGCGCCAGGGCGGAGCTGAGCACCGGGGTGGTGGTCAGTTCCACCGAGATCGCCGGTCCGGACGGGGTCGCCGTCGTCCCGGTGCTGAGCTGGAGATCAGCGGTGTCGCCCATGCTCCTTGTGTACCGGCTCGGACGGACCGTTCCCGTCAGGTACCGAGGAGTGGTGGTGCGCCTGTGACGGGACGGTCGGCCGGGACCTGCGGTTCCCGCGGGACGGGCGGGGTCAGAGCAGGGCGAGCTCGCGGCAGGTCGGGCAGAGCACGTCGCGCGGCTCCTCGGCGGGTGGCCAGGCGACCTGCTCGTCGCGGGCGACGTAGGCGCCGCACAGCGCCTTGCGGCCGGCGGTCGACACGCTGCTGATCGTCGCGTGGGCCGGGCCGATGAGCTGCGGGCGCAGCCCCCGGGGATCCGTCACCGACCCGACCATCATGACCGCGCGAGCGGTCCGGTACGTGAAGCCCATGGCCCCACGGTCCGCCAGCGGGCCGGGGGGTCGCGGCGCAACACGCGGCCCCCCGGCCATCCCGACGCCGCACCTCCCCCAGCAGCACCACCGGCCCCGGCCGACCCGTGCGGTGCTCGGATCGGCCGGGGCCGGTGGTGCCGACCGGGGGAGGGATCAGACGTCGAAGCCGGCCCGGTCGACCTTGCGGTGGAAGCGGTCGCCGAGCTTGCCACCCAGGATGGCGCCGAGCAGGGTGACCAGCAGGACGGCCACCAGCGCGACGATGCCGGCGGTGGTCGCGGTGCCCTCGTCGACCGGGATGCGCGGCAGGTCCAGCTGGGCCAGCACGTTGTACTCCGAGCCGAAGACCAGGCCGAGGACGGCCAGCAGGATGACTGCGAGCAGCCCGATCACCCACACGGCGATGCCCTGCTTCACGCCGTCGAAGCGGGCCATCCGGCCGGCCACGTACCCGCCGGCCAGGTAGGCCAGGAACAGCACGACGAGCAGGGCGATGCCGCCGCCGATGCCGATCCCGCCGGCGCTCGCGGTGGCCTCGTCGGCCGAAGGCACGCCCTGGGTCAGGCCGATGGCGACGCCGGCGGCCGAAACCAGCGCGATGAGCAGGACGGCCAGGCCGTTGGCCGACAGCCAACCGAAGAAGGCCGCGCCCCACTTGATCCCGCCGAAGCGGTCGTGCTGGGCGTCGACGGCATCGCGACCGGGCCCGCGGGAGGCGCGGGCGCCGTCGGTGGACGAGACGTCGTCGGAGGGGGTGGAGCTGGACATGGATGCCTCCTGGGCTGGGGGAGCGGCGTCCGCTGACGCCGCCGGGCGTCAGCGGCGGTCGGTGCCGGCGGTGCGATCGGTGGTCTCGACGCCGTCGGTGTCGATCTGCTCCTTGCGCACCTCGTCGGTGACGGTCTCCTGCTCGGTGACCGTGTCGACGTCGAGGCGGACGCGCTCGACCGGAACGGCCTCCTTGGCCACCACGGGGCGCTCGGCGTGCAGGACGACCTCGTGCTCCTCCTCGGAGATGGCCGGGCCGTCGAGGGCGTCGCCGGCGGTGGCGTCGGTGATCGGCTCGCGCTCGATCCGCACCTCCTCGTGGGAGACCGGCACCGTGGTGGTGACGTCCTCGGTCACGACGTACTTGCGCAGCCGGGCCTTGCCGGCCGCAACCTGCTCCGTGCCGACGCGCAGCTGCTCCTCCGAGCGGGTCATCGCGTCATCGGTGGTGGGGCCGGAGGTGTCGTGGCCGACGGTGCCCCGGGCGTTCGTGTCGGTGGTCGTGCTGTCGGTGCGCTCGGCGAAGCCACCGGTGTCGCCGGTGGCCACGCCGTAGTAGCGGTAGAGCTCCGACTCCTCCTGCGGGGACAGGTGGCCCTGGTCGGCGTCGATGCGGGGGGCGTCCTTCACCCGGGCCTTGTCGTAGGGCACCCGGAGGGTGTCGTCGGTGATCTCGGCCTGCGCCAGCGGCACGAAGGTCTCCGAGGTACCGAACATGCCGGTGCTGACGGTGGCCCACTCGGGGCGGCCGGTCTCGTCGTCGAGGTAGACCTGGCCGATCTTGCCGAGCTTGCTGCCGTCGTTGTCGACGGCGTTGGTGCCGATGATGCGGCTGATGTCCTGGGTGGTGATCACGCGGGGTACCTCCGGAAGTGGATCGGCTGGCGCGGCGGAGCTGTCTGCATCGCGCAGCCGCTCGCCGGACACTGGGGTGCCCGATCGGTTTACGTCGTAAACCGGCGCTCCGCCTCGATCGGTGCGCCACCGCCGGATCGCCGCGGCCGACGACTGGCCGACGACTGGCCGACGACTGGCCGACGACCCGGCGTCAGCGGTCCAGCACGGCGCCGTCCTCGGAGTTCCTCGCCTCGTGCAGCACCCGGGTCAGCCGGTCCAGCAGGTTCTCCAGCGACTCCTCGAACTCCACGGCCGACTCGTCCCGGGCCAGCAGCGGCTCCAGGTCGGTCAGGTGCGGGTACCGGCCGAGGTCGGTCGACCGCTGGGCGTCGGCGTCGCCCTCGGGCAGGTCCAGCAGGCTGACCTGGGCGCCGAGCTGGGTGACCTCCAGCAGCAGGTGCCCCAGCAGGAAGCTGGAGTACGCCCGGTAGGCGGCGACCGCGGCCTGGTCGGAGAAGCCGCCCTCCCGCATGCTCGCCAGGAACGACTCGACCATCCGCAGGCTGCGCAGCGGCGGCCGCACCCAGGGCGCGGCCGGCGGCCGGCTGGCCACCAGCGGGAACACCGCGGGGTGGGCCAGGGCGATCCGGCGGACCCCGTGCGCCAGTCGCACCAGGTAGTCCTGCCAGCCGCCGGCGTGCTCGAGGTGGATGTCGTCGGGCCGGCCATCGTCGTCGAACAGGCTCTCGACGACGGTGTCCACCACGCCATCGAGCAGGTCCTCCCGGCCCGGCACGTAGCGGTACAGGGCCATCGCTTCGACGCCGAGCTGGGCACCGAGGCGGCGCATGGTGAGCGCGGCCAGGCCGTGCGCGTCGATGTACGCGATGGCCGCCCGCAGGATGCGCTCCCGGTCCAGCCCTGCGGGTCGGGTCAGCCCGGCGGCCGCCGCCGGGCCCTCGGTGACCGCCACGACGTCGGCATCTCGCTTGTCATCCGTCCTCGCCACTGATGTTCTCCTCGCGTCGGTGCGCCCCCGGGGGCCACTGTCCTCCCCACCCGGCCCGCGGCAGCCGGCGCGGACGCCGGAACCGGGGACGCAGCGCAGTCGTCCGCGGTCGGTGGGTACACGGCGCGACGAGAGGAAGGTCACGAACCTGTTACGAACCGGCTACCGAGGGCATCCTCTCCGGCATGACCACCACTCCCGAGCTCGCGCCCAACACCCCCCAGGTGCTGGAGGAGTTCTCCCTGGTGACCGCGGTGACGCGGCTGGACTTCCTCGCCCGGCGTGACAACCACGTCGTCCCCGTCGATCACGACGCCACCGACGACGACGACCACTGGGGCGCCATCAAGGAGGCGACCACCTCCCTCGACGTCGAGGAGGCGCTGGAACTGCTCGCGCTCGGCGAGGTGGTGGCTCGCAAGGCGCACGCCAGCCGGCAGAAGGGCGTCCGCGCCGCACTGCGCGGTGGTGCGGGGTGGGCCGACATCGCCGCCGCTCTCGACGCCCCTCCGGCCGCGGCCTGGGACGAGCACGCCGCCTGGCTCGACGCGCAGGAGGCTGCCCGCGAGCGCGGCGAGGACGACGCCCTGGATGCCGCTGAGCTCACCCGGGCGCGCGAGCTCGCCGGCCCCCGCCCCCGCGGCTGAGCCCCGCGGTCGGTCACGGCCTGTCCAGGAGCCCGCACTCCAGGTCGGGGATGCAGCAGGAACGTCGCCTGACACCACACGAGCTGTGCCCGCTTGGACAACGTGCCGGCAGTTCGAGGACGGCCCGGTCGCCGTCGGCTGGTAGCGCGCCTCGCACCGTGAGCTTCACCTGGAGCGGGAGACCGATTACCTGCCGGTGGGGGAGAAGCTGCTCCTCGGGCGTCCAGGGCAGCGACGTGCTCCGGTACCCGGAGCCGCTGGCCTGCGCCCGGCACCAGGTGCCGGGGCGTCTTTGCCGCGTTCCTGGTGGAATGACCCGGTCCGGTGGGCGGTTGGCTCAGACAGGAAGAAAGCGGGAGTAGCCGCGGATCGTTCGACATGCAGGAATTCGCGGACGTCCTCGTCGCTCAGAGCGCTACATCCCACTAGTGTTGCCGCAGGACACGCCGGGGACGGGGACATCCCGGGCGCGCAGGAAAGGCCCGCGCGGCCGTGTCGCACGACGTCCCATCGTGATCCGGCACACCGTGACTTCCCCATCAGGACGCTTCCGTACCGCCGATCGACCGTGTGAGGACAGATGACTGCCACGCCGAACGTCAGCGCCGCCCCCGACGATGCTCCGCTCTCTGCCCCGGGTGGGTTGGTGAAGAGTGTGGTGGCCCTGGATCGGGTGGTGATCCGGTTGGCGGGTGATTCCGGTGATG
>NZ_BAAGVS010000017.1:0-83181 GCF_054780755.1 Modestobacter lapidis
ACCGGGCGGCCGACAGATCAACTGGAAGACACCAACGGTCAGCCGTTCCCAGAGTCAGACCACCGGTGCGGGGCTCGCCTTCAATCATCACTGCCGTCCCCTTCGCCGCTGAGCCGTTGAGTCGCGCCTGCGCGGAGCCCTCCGGGCCCCACTCGGCGCAACAGCGCAACTACAACAGGCGGTTGGTCGCCGCCCACCGGGTGAGCTCGTTGCGGTTGGACAGCTGGAGCTTCCGCAGCACGTTCGACGCGTGGGACTCGACCGTCTTCACCGAGATGAACAGGCGGCCACCGATCTCGCGGTAGGTGTAGCCGCGGGCCAGCAGCTGCATCACCTCCCGCTCGCGGGCGCTGAGCAGGTCCAGCCCGGGGTCGGTGGCCGGGTCCTCG
The DNA here is from genome assembly GCF_054780755.1 of Modestobacter lapidis. Classification (NCBI taxonomy): domain Bacteria; kingdom Bacillati; phylum Actinomycetota; class Actinomycetes; order Geodermatophilales; family Geodermatophilaceae; genus Modestobacter; species Modestobacter lapidis. Next base: position 390 of record NZ_BAAGVS010000017.1, read on the forward strand.
GCCACCGGCGCCGGGGCGGCCGGCGCGGCGGCGGCGGCGAAGGCGTCCAGCACGAACCCGGCCAGGCGCGGGCTGAAGACGACGTCGCCGTCGGCGACCCGCTGCACCGCGGCCCGCAGGTCGGGGCCGGAGATGGTCTTGGTCACGTAGCCACGGGCCCCGGCCCGGATGACGGCGATGACGTCCTCGGCGGCGTCGGACACCGACAGCGCCAGCCATCGGGTGGCCGGCAGCTCGGCGTGCAGGGCGGCCAGGACGGCGCGCCCTCCCCCGCCGGGCAGGTGCACGTCGAGCAGGACGACGTCCGGTGTCGCCGCCCGGATGCCCTCGACCGCGGTGGCGACGTCGGCGGCCTCGCCGACCACGTGGACCGCCGTCCCGAGCTCCGCGCGTACGCCGGCCCGCACCATGGCGTGGTCGTCGACGATGAAGACCCGCGTCGCCGCGGCCCCGGCCGCGGTCCCGGCGGCGGTCATGCCGGCACCTCCGTCCGGGCGCGGGGCAGGCAGAGCTCCACCTCCGTGCCCTCCCCCGGGGCCGAGCGCACGGTGGCCGTGCCACCCGTGCGGGTCAGCCGGGCCACCACCGAGTCACGTAGGCCCCGCCGGTCGGGGGCGACCGCGGTCGGGTCGAAGCCGGTGCCCCGGTCGCGGACGAAGACGACCACCGAAGCCGGGGTGACCTCGCTGTAGAGGGAGACAGCGGGGGCGCCGGAGTGCTTGGCGGCGTTGACCACCGCCTCCCGGGTGGCCTGGCCGAGCGCGGCCACCACGTCGTCGACCGGCAGGTCGCCGACCACCACCGGCTCGACGGCGACCGCGTGGTCGGCCTCCACCTCGGCGACCAGCCGGGCCACGAGCCCGGCCCAGGTGCCTCCGGTGGCCACGGTGGGCTCGTACAGCCAGGTGCGCAGCTCGCGCTCCTGGCTGCGGGCCAGCCGGCCGACCAGCTGCGGGGACTCGGCGTGCCGCTGGATGAGCGCCAGGGTCTGCAGGACCGAGTCGTGCAGGTGGGCGGCGACCGCGGCCCGCTCCTCGGAGCGCACCCGGGCGGTGCGCTCCTCCGCCCGCTGGTCCAGGAGACGGCGCCACAGCGGAGCGGTGGCCAGCGCGACCCCCACCAGGATGACCAGCGTGGCGGCGAATCCGTTGCGGGCGTTGACCAGCTGACCGGTGGTGGCCAGCAGCAGCACCACCCCGCTGATGCCCAGCACCAGGCCGGCGACCAGCCCCCACCGGGTGGCCCCGCGGGCCAGCGTGCGGTCGGTGTCGAACTGCCGCCAGATCAGCGCGAGGCCGGCCCCGGCCAGCAGCAACGGCACCACGACGTTGCTCCCGCCCCAGGTGGCGAGCGGGGTGACCAGCACGAGGGCGCCCAGGCCGAGCAGGCTCAGCCCCACCACCTGCCGCCGGCTCGGCGCCGCACCGGATGCCGCGTCGTCCGCCGGCCCTGCCTCGGGGTCGCGGTCGGCCAGCGTCATGGTCAGCCACAGCAACGCGTAGCCGAAGACCCCCACTCCGGTGACCGCGAGCACGACGAAGGCGATCCGGACGACCAGCGGCTCCAGCCGGAGGTGCTGCGCCGTCCCGGCGGCCACCCCGGCGAGCATCCGGCCCCGCCGCGGCCGCACCAGGGGCGGCCGGGGCACGAGCAGCGCAGCGGAGGTCACGCCGACGATCGTCCCACCGGCCAGGCCCGTCAGACACCGGTGATCACCCGGAGTCGGGGCAGCCGGCACAGATCAGGGTCGGGTCAGGTGGTTCCCCGATACCGCCGGGCGCACCTGCTCGGCAGGCTCGGGGCATGACATCGGCACCTCCTCCCGCCTACCCGCCGCCGGCCGGCGAACTGCCACCCGGGCCGTTCCCCCCGCCACCACCCGGCGCCGACCAGCGGCCCCCGTTGCATCGCAGCCGGACCAACAAGGTCATCGGCGGGGTCGCCGGCGGCCTGGCCGAGTACACCGGCATCGACGCGCTGCTGTGGCGGGTCGGCTTCGTCGCGGTGACGCTGGCCTGGGGCGTCGGCCTGATCATCTATCCGCTGCTGTGGCTGCTCATGCCGCCGGCGGCGGCCGGCCAGGCCGCCCAGGTCACCCAGACGCCGAGAGCACCGCACGGTCCGCGCTCCCCTGTCCCGGGCATCACGCTCGCCGCCCTGCTGATCGTGATGGGCATCGGCGCCCTGGTCTCCCGGTTCACCGACTGGGACCTCGGCGCCCGCGGCTTCCTCGGCAGCGCGCTCGTCGTCGTCGGGATCGGGCTCGTCATCGCCGCGGTGACCGGCGCCGGCCGGGGCGCCCGCAGCGTTCTCGTCGTCCTGGGCGGTGTCCTGTCGCTCGCCGCGATGGTCAGCACGACCGACCCCGTGCCCGAGGGCTCGGTGGGCGACCGCACCTACCGGCCGATGACCGCCGATGCGGTGCAGGACCGGTACGACAGCGGCGTCGGCGACCTCACCCTGGACCTGACCCGCCTCGACCTCAGCGACCTCGACGGGCCGCTTCCCGTGCTGGTGAACTCCGGCATCGGCGACGTCGCGGTGATCGTGCCCCGCTCGGCCGACGTCCGGGTCAGCGTGGACAACGGTCTCGGGGAGGCCGACGTGTTCGGCGACTCCTCGGACAGCGGGTTCTACCCGGGCACCGGCTCGGCTGCCTGGACCGACGACGACCTCGCCGAGTTCCGCCTCACCGTGGAGTCCGGCATCGGAGATGTGAAGGTGTCCCGTGGCTGACTACAGCGAGTTTCCGACCACGCCCACCCGGTGGCAGGAGAACCTGTGGCCGGAGCCGATCACGACTCCCGAGGCGGAGCCGCCGGCAGCCACGGGGAAGCGCGCGGTCGACCGGTTCTCCCTGGTCGTCGGGCTGGCCTTCGCCGTGCTGGGCCTGCTGGTGGCCGTGGACGTGGACCTGCCCGACGGCCTGTTGTGGGACGGCGGCATGGCCTGGCTGCTGCTCCTCGGGGCCGGCGTGGCGCTGCTCGTGACCGAGCTGCGCCGTGCCCGTCGCCACCGCTGACCGACCGACCCCGACCCCGACCCGGAGGCGGACCGTGGACGAGACCCGGCAGCTCGCCGACCGACCGGCCGAGGTGCGGCCGGCCCCCACCGGGCCGGCCGGTGCCCGGCCGGCCTGGTGGGGGCTGGTCACCCTCGTCGCCGGGGCGCTCTCGGTTCCGCTCGTGCTGGTCGACCCGGTCTTCGCCGCTGCGCTGGGGATCGTCGTCGGCGTGGTCGGCGTGCTGGGGGCGCGCTCGAGCAGCGGCACCGAACGCCGGCAGCACCTGGCGGGCACGGCGTTCGGCATCACCACCGAGGTGCTCCTGGTCCTGGCGCTGACCGTGCTGGGCTCGTCCCTCGGGGCGGCCGCACCCTGGCCGGTCCTGGTCGCCGTGCCGTGAGCGGACCGGTCGAGGGCACGACGACGTCCCTGCTCGGCGGGCACGAACACTCCCGTCGCTCGCTGGCCACGCCCGGAGCGGCACGGTGTCACCGGCTGAACAGGGCCAGGGCGATGGTGGCCACGTAGATGACAGGTATCAGCATGCCCTCGAAGCCGATTCCCTTGCGGTCGCGCATGACCAGCCCGGCGGTGAGCACGGCGATCAGCAGCATGGTGCCACCCAGGAGCACCAGGCTGGTCGGCCCGGCCGCCCGGTAGAGGGACCCCTCCAGGTAGCCGATGTCCGCCAGGGAGATCATCAGCATGTCGTAGACGTTCCCCCCGACGATGTTGCCCACCCCGAGGGTCAGCTGGCCCATCCGCACGGCCGTGACCAGCACGACGAGTTCGGGCAGCGAGCTCACGGCGGTGGTCAGGGTGAACCCGACGATGCCACCCTCCAGACCAGTGCCGGCCGCCACGCCGAGACCGGCCTGCCCGACGATCCAGCCGGCGACGCCGACGAGCAGGCCGAGGCCGGCCAGGGTGCCCCACAGCCGGCCGGTGGAACGCCCGGAACCCTCCTCCCCCTCGGCGTCGTCCACCTCCGTCGCCGACGTGTGGGTGGGCACCCACATCGGGTGATCGTGCATCCGGCGCAACAGCACGAGCCCGTAGGCGTACAGGAGGGGGATGAGCAGCGTCACGGGATGGATCCAGCCCAGCGTCAGCTGGGGTGTCGAGTAGGCGATCACCGGCAGCGACAGCATCGCCATGAGGATCACCGACTGCATGACGTTCTCCAGGGACGCCGCGGCGTGCTCCAGGTTCGCCCGCCGGTACACCAGGTCGGCGATCGCCAGCCAGACCGTCTGCAGGGCGATGCCACCGACCGGGTTCGCCAGCGCGAATCCGGCATCCCCCTCCAGTGCGCCGGTGAGCACGGTGACGTTCCCGGGCAGCGACGTGACCGCACCCAGCAGCAGCGCCCCGCCGACCGCGTCACCGAGGCCGGTGCGGTCGGCGAGCTCGTCGGCGGTGCGGGTCAGCCGAATGCCGACGAACACGATGAGCAGCGCCATGGCGGCCAGGGCCAGCACGCTCGGCAGGAGTGGCCAGGTTCCGGTGGTCACTCGCGAACCTCCTGGTGACGACGGTCAGACCGCCGACCACCTCAGCACGGCCGCCGGCCGCCCGCAGCTCGTGCGGCCCTCCTGCAGGCCCCGCCCCGCGCCTCAGCGAGGGGCGGGAGGCAGCACGGCCCTCATTCCCATTCGATGGTGCCCGGGGGCTTGCTGGTCACGTCCAGCACCACCCGGTTGACCTCGGCCACCTCGTTGGTGATCCGGGTGGAGATCCGAGCCAGCACGTCGTAGGGCAACCTGGTCCAGTCCGCGGTCATCGCGTCCTCGCTGGACACCGGGCGCAGCACCACCGGGTGGCCGTAGGTGCGCCCGTCGCCCTGGACGCCCACCGAGCGGACGTCGGCCAGCAGCACCACCGGGCACTGCCAGATCTCGGTGTCGAGCGACGCCGCGGAGAGCTCGGCGCGGGCGATCGCGTCGGCCTGGCGCAGCACGGTGAGCCGCTCGGCGGTCACCTCCCCGACGATCCTGATACCGAGGCCCGGACCGGGGAACGGCTGGCGCTGCACCAGGGTGTCCGGGAGCCCCAGCCGGCGGCCCACCTCGCGCACCTCGTCCTTGAACAGCGTGCGCAGCGGCTCGACGAGGGTGAAGGTGAGGTCCTCGGGCAGCCCGCCGACGTTGTGGTGGCTCTTGATGTTCGCCGTCCCGGATCCGCCGCCGGACTCCACCACGTCGGGGTACAGCGTCCCCTGCACCAGGAAGTCGACGGTCTCGCCGTGCTCCTGCGCGTCGGCGACGACGTCGAGGGCGGCCCGCTCGAAGACCCGGATGAACTCCCGGCCGATGATCTTCCGCTTCTGCTCCGGGTCGCTGACCCCGGCCAGCGCACCGAGGAACTGCTCGCCGGCGTCGACCACCCGCAGGTCGGCGCCGGTGACGGCGACGAAGTCGCGTTCGATCTGCTCGGTCTCGCCCTCGCGCATCAGGCCGTGGTCGACGTAGACGCAGGTGAGCCGGTCGCCGATGGCCCGCTGCACGAGTGCCGCCGCCACCGCGGAGTCGACCCCGCCGGACAGTCCGCAGATCGCCCGCCGATCCCCGATCTGCGCGCGGATCGCCGCCACCTGCTCCTCGACGACGTTGGCCATCGTCCAGCTCGGCTCCAGGCCGGCGATGTCGAACAGGAAGTGCTCGAGCACGGACTGCCCGTGTGCGGTGTGCCGGACCTCGGGGTGGAACTGCACCCCGGCCAGCCGGCGGTCGACGTCCTCGAACGCGGCCACCGGCGCGCCGGTGCTGGTCGCGGTCACGGTGAACCCGGGTGGAGCGGCGCTGACCGCGTCGCCGTGGCTCATCCACACCGACTGCTCGTTCGGCAGCGCGCCGAACAGCTGCCCGGGGGTGGTGACGGTCAGCTGCGTTCCGCCGTACTCCCGGTCACCGGTGCGGGCCACGGTGCCGCCGAGGCCCGCGGCCATGGCCTGGAAGCCGTAGCAGATCCCGAAGGCCGGGACCCCGGACTCGAACAGCGCCGGGTCGACCTGGGGGGCGCCCGGGGCGTACACGCTCGACGGCCCACCGGACAGGATGATCGCCGCCGGCTTCCTGGCCAGCACGTCGGCCACCGGCAGGTCACCGGGGACGAGCTCGGAGTAGACGCCGGCCTCCCGGATGCGCCGGGCGATGAGCTGGGCGTACTGGGCGCCGAAGTCGACGACCAGGACGGTCGGGAAGTCCACCTCAGCCGACCAGGTGCCCGGCGGCGGGTGCGGTCTCGCCGTTGCCGCCGCCGATGACCAGGTCGACCCGCTGGAACTCCTTGAGGTCCCGGTACCCCGTCTTGGCCATCGTGCGGCGCAGCGCCCCGAACAGGTTGGTGCGCCCGTCGGGAGCCTCGGCCGGGCCGAGCAGCACCTGCTCCAGCGTGCCGCGCGGCGCGGCGGCCGTCGAGGCGCCGCCGCGGGGCAGCCGCGGGTGGGCCGCCACCGAGTCCCACCACACGCCGCCGGCCGGGGCCTCCTCGGCCGACCGCAGCGGCTCACCCAGCTGGACGGCGTCCGCCCCGCAGGCCAGCGCCCGGGCGATGGCGCCGCTGGTCTCGATCCGGCCGTTGGCGATCACGTGCACGTACCGGCCGCCGGTCTCGTCGAGGTAGTCGCGACGGGCCGCGGCGGCGTCGGCGATCGCGCTGGCCAGCGGCACCCGGATGCCCATCACCGCGTCGGCGGTGGACCAGCTGTCGGCGCCCACGCCGACGATGACGCCGGCCGCGCCGGTGCGCATCAGGTGCAGCGCGGTCTGGTAGTCGGCCGCCCCGCCCACGATCACCGGGACGTCGAGGTCGGCGATGAACTCCTTGAGGTTCAGCGCCTCCCCGGAGGTGGTCACGTGCTCGGCGGAGACGATGGTGCCCTGGATGACCAGCAGGTCGACCCCGGCCGACAGCACCGCCGGGGCGAGCCGCAGGGTGTGCTGCGGAGAGATCCGCACGGCCGTGGTCACCCCGGAGTCGTGCAGTTCCTTGACCCGGGCGGCGACCAGGTCGGGCTTCACCGGCTCGGCGTAGAGCCGCTGCAGCAGCGCGGTCGGGGGGCCGGCCTCCGCCGACGACGCCGCCTTGAGCTGGCGGTAGACGTCGGTCGGGTCGTCGTAGCGGGTCCAGAGGCCCTCGGCGTTGAGCACGCCCAGACCCCCGGCAGCACCGACGGCGATGGCGGTCGCCGGGCTGACCACCGCATCGCTGGCGCTGGTGATCATCGGGATGTCGAACCGGAAGGCGTCGATCTGCCAGGCCGTGGAGACGTCGTCGACGTCCCGGGTGCGGCGGCTGGGCACGAGGGAGACCTCGTCGAGGTCGTACCCACGGCGGGCGAACCGGTTGAGACCGATCTCGACGTTGTCGCGTACGGGCATCAGGTCACCGGGCTCGGTAGTTGGTGGGCTTTGTTGTTCTCGCGGATGGCACGGGTCGCATCCGGTCACCTCGCCCGGTAGTTGGGAGCTTCGTTGGTCATTTGAATATCGTGCGGGTGGCTCTCGGTGAGCCCGGCGGAGGTGATCCGGGTCAGCTGGCCACGCTCCTGCAGCTCGGCGATGGTCGCCGCGCCGGCGTAGCCCATCGAGGCGCGCAGCCCACCGACCAGCTGGTGGGCGACGCCGGCCAGCGGCCCGCGGTAGGGCACCTGGCCCTCGATGCCCTCGGGGACGAGCTTGTCGTCGGAGAGCACGTCGTCGGCGAAGTACCGGTCCCGACTGAAGGACTGGCTGCCGCCGCGCTTCTGCATCGCACCCAGCGAGCCCATGCCCCGGTAGGACTTGTACTGCTTGCCGTTGGTGAAGACCAGCTCCCCGGGGGCCTCCTCGACGCCCGCGAACAGGCCGCCGATCATCACGGTGTCCGCACCGGCGACCAGGGCCTTGGCGATGTCGCCGGAGTACTGCAGCCCGCCGTCGCCGATGACCGGGACGCCGGCCGGGCGGGCGGCGAGAGCGGCCTCGTAGATGGCAGTGACCTGCGGGACGCCGACGCCGGCGACCACGCGGGTCGTGCAGATGGAGCCGGGGCCGACGCCGACCTTGACCGCGTCCACCCCGGCGTCGATGAGCGCCTGCGCGCCGGCCCGGGTCGCGACGTTGCCCCCGATGACCTGGACGGCGAAGTCGGCCTTGACCCGGGCGACCATGTCGAGCACGGCGCGCTGGTGTCCGTGCGCGGTGTCCACGACCAGGACGTCGACCCCGGCGTCGACGAGCAGCCCGGCCCGCTTGTAGGCGTCCTCGCCGACGCCGAGTGCGGCACCGACGAGCAGCCGGCCGCCGGCGTCCTTGGTGGCGGAGGGGAACTGGTCGCGCTTGACGTAGTCCTTGACGGTGATCAGGCCGCGCAGCCGGCCGGCCTCGTCGACCAGCGGCAGCTTCTCGATCTTGTGCTGGCGGAGCAGCGCCAGCGCAGCCTCCGGGTCGACCCCGACCGGGGCGGTGACCAGCGGCATCGGTGTCATGACGTCGCGGACGAGCCGGTTCTGATCGGTCTCGAAGCGCATGTCGCGGTTGGTGATGATCCCGACCAGCACACCTTCGGCGTCGGTGACGGGCGCACCGGAGATGCGGTAGCGCGCCGAGAGCGCGTCGACCTCGGCGAGGGTGTTGTCCGGCGAGCAGGTGACGGGGTTGGTGACCATGCCGGCCTCGGACCGCTTGACCAGGTCGACCTGGCCGGCCTGGTCCTCGGCGGCGAGGTTGCGGTGCAGCACGCCCACCCCGCCGGCGCGGGCCATGGCGATGGCCATCCGCGACTCGGTGACGGTGTCCATCGCGGAGGAGACCAGCGGGATGGCCAGCCGGATGCCACGGGTCAGCCGACTGCTGGTGTCGACCTCGGCCGGGACGACGTCGGAAGCCCCGGGGATGAGCAGGACGTCGTCGTAGGTCAGCCCCAGCGGGGCGAACTTGGCCGGGAGTTCGGGGATGCGCTCGTCGGGCTGCATGCGTGCCGCCACCCTCTCACGATGATGGGGGAGCGCCGGGAGGGCGCATGGGGACCCACCTCATGCTAGGCGGAACCCCCCGGAGTCCCCCCGCCCCGTTACCGTTGTCCGGTGGGCGGGCGTGCACGTCCACCTGCCGGCTCCACCGGCAGCGCAACGGGGCCGGCACGTGCTGGCGAGGAGGACACGTGGACGCGTGGGACGACACATTCGGTCCGGACCCGGAGTTCGGGCCCGACGACCGGTCGGGTCAGCCTCCGCTGACCATCGAGGAACGCGCCGGGGTCCTCGACGACCTGGCTGAGCTCGAGGTGTTCCGCACCCTGCTGGAACCGACCGGGGTCAAGGGCATCGTCGTCGACTGCCCGGACTGCGACGAGGAGCACCACGTCGACTGGCCGCTGATGCAGGCCAACCTGCGGCAGCTGCTCGACGAGGGGCAGACCGGCCGGCACGAGCCGCCGTTCGACCCCGACCCCGACGACTACGTCAGCTGGGACTACGCCAGCGGGTACGCCGACGGGGTGGCTGCCCTGGCCGAACGCGAGGAGCCCAGCGGCCGCCACGGCACCGCCGGACGGCACGCCCGCGACGACTAGCGGGGGCGACCGAGCCTGAGCCGCCCGGCCGACCGGTGGACCGCTTCACGACGTGGTCCACCGGTCGGGCAGCCGGCTCAACCCGTCGCGGCGGCGGCGGCACGCACCCGCCCCAGCGCCCGTGGCACGGCGCGGAACGACCGCTCCACGGGCCCGGGGACGACGAGCTCCCGGCGCATCCGGGACTCGACCGGCGCCCAGCCCCGCCCCAGGTCGGCGTTGACCAACCGGACGAACCGCACCCCGACGGCTCGGAGCAGGTCCTCACGGCGCTTCTCGTCGAACAGGACGTCAGGGGGTGCCGTCGGTAGGCCGGCGCGGATGTAGGGGCCCCTGTGCAGGGTTCCGCCGCGAGCTTGCGAGCGGTGGGGGGCAGAGGGGTCCTTCGTCAGCCGTCGACCACCTTCACCAGCCGTCCGTCGACCCACAGTTCCACCTGCGGCACGTAGGGCGGCAGGCCAGCAGAGCGGAAGCGCAACCGGCCACGGGTCTCCAGCCAGGTCTCCGCACGCCCGTCCGCCGCGGCGACCGCGCGGGCGGCACGAGGGGTGCGTGGCGCGAAGCGGTGCCGTTCGAGGACCTCCTGGAGCTGTTCCGGCGTGACCAAGCCACGGAGCAGGGCCGCGTCCAGGGCGGCGACCGCGGGCAGCTCCGCCCACTCCCTGGCCGTGTCGACCAGGGTGCGGGCCGGGATCGTGAGCCGGTGTCCGCCGCGGGTGGTCACCTCGTCGCCCGGGAGTTCCGCTCGCGTCATCACGTAGCCGGGCCCGGAGCGCCACCGGTCCGGGTCGGTGAGCCGCACGTCCGGCGCCAGCCCAGCGGGGACGGGCAGACCCCAGAGCCGGGCCGCGGTGCCGTGGCTCAGCGCCGCGCCGGGTCTGGCCAGGGCCGAGGTCACCACCAGGACGTCGAGCTCGGGACGTCGCCCGGCTGCCTCGACCGCGGCCAGGTCGGTCGCAGTGACGAACCACCCCCGGCGCACCCGGACCCAGCAACCGGAGCGGACAGCGCTGCTGATCTCCCGCTCGGTGACCCCGGCCGCCGTCAGGTCCGCGCTGCTGAAGAGGCCGCAGCGGGAGGAGGCGGCGACGCGGACCGGGCCGGGCAGTGGCAGGGACACCAGAGGACGCCAGGGAGATCTTGAGCTCAGCGGCAGCCGGGAAGGGCACTCGCTCGCCGACATAGTCGGCTCCGGAGTCCGGGCGCGGGGCCGGAGGCTCCCGCCCGGACTCCGGGCAACGGCTCAGCGAGAGCCGGGCACGACACCTGACCGCGGGGCGATCCGCGAGGATCGCAGTGTCACTGCATCAGGCCGCGGCGGAAGCCGGTGGCGACCGCCTCGGCACGGTCCTTCGCGCCGAGCTTGCGGAACAGCCGGCGGGCGTGGGTCTTGATGGTGTCCTCGGACAGGTAGAGCTCGCGGCCGATCTGGGCGTTGCTCTTGCCCTCGCTCATGCCGGTGAGCACCTGCATCTCCCGCGCCGACAGCGCCACGTGGGCGACCTCGGGCACCGTGGAGCGCACCGTCGTGGGGGCGAACCCGGCCAGCGGGCTGGCTCCGGCCCAGGACGGCGCTCCCCCGGCGGGGGGCCCGGCGAGGGAGCCGGCGAGGGAACCGGCGGCGGCCATGGCGTGCAGTGGCTGCCGCGCAACAGAGGCCATCGGCTGCCCCGGGCGCTGCACCTCCGGGCGCATACCGGTCCGGGAGAGGCCCAGACCGAGCTCCAGCGGGCTGGCGTCCCAGCGCAGGTAGCCGCGGGCGCCGAGGGCGATGGCGGCGCAGATCGTGTCGGCGTCCTCCGGCGCGCCGAGCATCAGCACCGCCAGACCGGGGTGGCTGCGCAGCACCAGGGTGGCGACGGACAGGCCGCTGTCGGTGGCCCGCTGCGTTCCGACGAGCAGGACGTCGGGCAGCCGGTTGGCCAGCCGGGCGGTCAGCGAGGCGGGGTCCCCGACGGCCTCCACGCGGCTCACGAACGGCAGCGCGAGCAACCGGCCGGCGACGTCGTCCCGCACGCGGCGCCGGTCGTCGAACACCCACACGACGGCGCTTGCGCCGTTGCCCCGCACCCTGTCCTCGATCACTGCTGCTCCTGTCCGCGTCGCCCCCCGGGGAGCCGGCGCCATGCCGGCCGGGCGTCGCCCGACCGGGTGGTCGAGGCGGGTGACACCCGCCTCGGGAACGCCGTCGCCGTGTCCCCACCGGGGTGGTCGGCACTCCCTGTGACCACCTTGATCCACCCCGTCAGGTGACGACACCGCCTCTCACTCCCGCGGGTGACGGTGGTAATGGGAGGGATCCGGCCACCCCGGCCCGATGCACATCCGCGGACATCCCGCAGCGCGAGGGCGAACAGGTGTGTTTGGGCGCGGTTGGCAGCGGGCACCGGCTGATTCGTGACCGGGTAGACCCCCGGGTGCACCCGAGCCGAGGAGGTCCCATGGCCGACATCCGTCGACTGCCCACGCCCGTTGCCGAGGTGTGGGACTGGCAGCTGCACGGCGCCTGCCGGGGCGAGAGCACGTCCCTGTTCTTCCACCCCGACGGTGAGCGCGGCCCGGCCCGCGCCCGCCGCCAGACCGCTGCCAAGGCCGTCTGCGGACGCTGCCCGGTACTCGACGCCTGCCTCCAGCACGCCCTGTCGGTCCGCGAGCCCTACGGGGTCTGGGGTGGCATGAGCGAGGAGGAGCGCACGAGGCTCATCGCCGCCGAACCGGCGGCCATCGCCGCGGGGGTCTGAGAAAGGGTTCCCTGCCCCCCACCGCTCGCAGGCTCGCGGCGGAACCCGGCAGGGGGCCAACCCGGGAACGCCGAGAGGGCCGGTCCGACATGCGTCGGACCGGCCCTCTCGGCGTTCAGCGGGCCGTACGGTCGGCCGGGCAGTTCGCCCAACCGACCTTACGGCCCCGCCCTCCTCACCCCGGCGTGCGAGGGGTGAGGAGAGCGGTCAGGCCCCGCTCAGAGGCTCGCCCCGAGCTTGCGAGGGGTGAGGAGAGCGGTCAGGCCCCGCTGCAGGGTCCCGCCGCGAGCTCGCGAGCGGTGGGGGGCAGTGGGGTCCTTCTTCAGTGGCTGTGCCCGTGCCCGCCGTGCGAGTGACCGTGGGTGTGGTTCCCGGCGGAGTCGTCCTGCTCGGCGGGCTTCTCCACGATCGCCGAGTCGGTGGTCAGCACCATCGCCGCGATCGACGCGGCGTGGGACAGCGCGGCCTTGGTGACCTTGACCGGGTCGATGACGCCCTGGGCGGCAAGGTCGCCGAACTCACCGGTCGCGGCGTTGAAGCCCTGCCCGATGCCCAGCTCGCGGACCCGGCCGACGACGACCGGACCCTCGAAGCCGGCGTTGGAGGCGATCAGCGACAACGGGGAGTCGATCGCCTTGCGCACCGACCGGGCACCGATCAGCTCGTCGCCGGTCAGCGTCAGGTCGTCGATGGCGGCGGCGGCGTGCACCAGCGCGGACCCCCCACCGGGGACGACGCCCTCCTCCACCGCGGCGCGGGTGGCGGCGATGGCGTCCTCGATCCGGTGCTTCTTCTCCTTCATCTCGACCTCGGTGGCCGCTCCGACCCGGATCACCGCGACGCCGCCGGCCAGCTTGGCCAGCCGCTCCTGCAGCTTCTCGCGGTCCCAGTCGGAGTCGGTCTCCTCGATCTCGCGGCGGATCTGCGCGACCCGCTCGCCGATGCCCTCGGAGGTGCCGCCACCGTCGACGATCGTGGTCTCGTCCTTGGTGACGGTGACCCGCCGGGCGGTGCCGAGCACCTCGAGGCCGACCGAGTCCAGCGACAGGCCGACGTCCTCGGTCACGACCTGGCCGCCGGTGACGACGGCGAGGTCAGCCATGAAGGCCTTGCGCCGGTCACCGAAGAACGGCGACTTCACCGCGACGACCTTGACGGTCTTGCGGATCGAGTTGACCACCAGGGTCGACAGCGCCTCGCCCTCGACGTCCTCGGCCACGATCAGCAGCGGCCGGGCGCCGCCGGCGAGCACCTTCTCCAGCAGCGGCAGCAGGTCGGCCAGCGCGCTGATCTTGCCACTGACCAGCAGCACGAGGGCGTCCTCGAGGACGGCCTCCATCGCCTCGGAGTCGGTGACGAAGTAGGGCGACAGGTAGCCCTTGTCGAACTGCACGCCCTCGGTGACGTCGAGGTCGGTGGAGAAGGTGTTGGCCTCCTCCACGGTGATGACGCCGTCCTTGCCGACCCGCTCCATCGCCTCGCCGATCAGCTCGCCGACCTCGGCGTCCTGGGCGGAGATGGTGGCGACCTCGGCGATGGCGCGACGGTCGTCGACCGGGGTCGCCGCCTTGTCCAGGGCCTCGCTGACCGCGTCCACGGCCACGCGCATGCCGCGGCCCAGGGCCATCGGGTTGGCGCCGGCGGTGACGTTGCGCAGGCCCTCGTGGACGAGGGCCTGGGCGAGCACCGTGGCGGTGGTGGTGCCGTCGCCGGCGACGTCGTTGGTCTTGGTGGCGACGTTCTTGGCGAACTGGGCGCCGAGGTTCTCGTACGGGTCCTCGAGCTCGATCTCGCGGGCGATGGTCACGCCGTCGTTGGTGATGACCGGCGCGCCGAAGCTCTTGTTGATCACCACGTTGCGGCCGCGCGGGCCGAGGGTGACCTTGACGGCGTCGGCGAGCTTGTCGACGCCACGCTCGAGGGCGCGGCGGGCGTCCTCGTCGAACAGGATGATCTTGGCCATGCCAGACCTCTCTCAGGTGGTGCGGAGCGATGCGGGGCAAACGACGACCGCCCCGGAAACCCGGTGGATCGGGTCGCCGGGGCGGTTGTCAGGTGACGTGCTGGAGCGGCCCCGTCGCAGGGCCCCGACACGAGCTCGCGAGTGTCGGGGGGCGACGGGGTCCTTCTACTACTTCTCGACGACGGCGAGCAGGTCGCGGGCGGAGAGGACGAGGTAGTCCTCACCGGCGTACCGGACCTCGGTGCCGCCGTACTTCGAGTAGACGACCACGTCGCCGACGTTGACGTCGAGCGGAACGCGGTTGCCGTTGTCGTCGATGCGGCCGGGGCCCACGGCGATGACCGTGCCCTCCTGCGGCTTCTCCTTGGCGGTGTCCGGGATGACCAGGCCGGAGGCGGTGGTGGTCTCGGCCTCGTTGGCCTGGACCACGACCCGGTCTTCCAGCGGCTTGATGTTGACCTTGGTAGCGGTCGTCACGATGTGACGCCCCCTTCGTGTCGACGGGCTCTTGAGGATGGTGCTGATGCTGGTGGCACGGGGCCGGGCTCCTGCCGTCGCGGGGGTCAGGTACCGGCCTGTGTCGTCTGGCACTCTACCCACCCGAGTGCCAGCCGCTCAACCGGGTCGGTCGGGGTTCCCCCGACCGGGTGCGACAGGCTGTCCCGGTGGCCGCCCCGGACGACGCCGACGACTCCGCCGGGCAGGCCGCGGAGACGGTGCGCCAGCTCCGCGCCCTGGCCACCCCGGCGGGCGCCACGGCCCTCACCCGGGCCGCCGCGCTGCTGGCCGACCGCACCGACGCGGTGACCGCGTTGACCCGGCTGCGCGCCGAGGTGGGCGTGGAGCTGGCCGGGCCCGCCTGGGGCATCGCCCGCCAGCGGGCCAGGGCCCGGCCGGTGTTCGGGGCTGACGCCGACCGGCTGCTGTTCACCGGCGACACCCTGGAGCAGGCCGGCCGGCCGGCGCTGGCCGACCGCCGCGCCGCGCGGCTGCTCGCCGGCGGGGCCGGCACCGTCGCCGACCTCGGCTGTGCCGCCGGCACCGACACCGTGGCCCTCGCCCGGGCGGGGGCGTCGGTGGTGGCCGTGGACCGCGACCCGGTGGCCCGGGAGCTGACCTCCCTGAACGTGGCTGCGCTGGGCCTGGGCCGGGTGGAGGTGCGCGAGGCCGACGTCGTCGAGCTGGTGGCCGCCGCCGGCGACGGCCGGGTCGCCGGCTGCGCCGCCGCCGTGCTCGACCCCGCCCGGCGGGCCGGCGGCCGGCGGCTGCTCGACCCCGACCGGTGGTCCCCGCCCTGGTCGACGGTCACCACGCTGCTCGACCGGGTCGGCACCTGCGTGGTCAAGGTCGCCCCCGGGCTCGACCACGACCGGGTTCCCGCCGGGGTCGAGGCCGAGTGGGTGTCGGTGGGCGGCTCGATCGTCGAAGCGCTGCTCTGGGGCCGGGGCGTGACCCACACCTGGCGCCGGGCGACCCTGGTGGTGGGCGAGGCCGTGCACGAGCTGACCGCGGCCAGCGACCCCGGCCCCTCGCCGGTCGGCCCGGTGCGCGGCTGGCTGCACGAACCGGACCCGGCGGTGATCCGCTCCGGCCTGGTGTCGCAGGTCGCCGCCGACCTCGGTGCCACCGGCGTCGACCCCACGATCGCCTACCTGACCAGCGACGCCCCGGCGCCGTCCCCGTGGGTGAGCAGCCTCGAGGTGACCGACGTGCTGCCGTTCTCGCTGAAGCGGCTCAAGGCGCTGCTGCGCAGCCGGGGCGTGGGCCGGGTGACGGTGAAGAAACGGGGGTCGGCGATCGAGCCGGAGACGCTGGCCCGGCAGCTGCGCGGGCCCGGCGACGGGACGGCGGTCGTCGTCGTCACCCGGGTGGCCGGCGCTCCCACCGTGCTCGTGTGCCAGGCCCCGTCCAGAGGCTCGCCCCGAGCTTGCGATGGGTGAGGAGGACGGGGTCCTTCAACGGCTGACGACGTCGATCGGCAGTGAGCTGTCCGCGCCCAGGTCGGCCCCCGACGGGGCGATGCCGGCCTCGACCAGTCGGGAGCCCAGCGCGGCGACCATCGCGCCGTTGTCGGTGCACAACCGGCGGCTGGGCACGCGCAGCACGATCCCGGCGGCGTCGCACCGCTCCTGCGCCAGCACGCGCAGCCGGGAGTTGGCCGCCACCCCGCCACCGATGACGAGGTGGTCGACACCCTGATCACGGCAGGCCCGCACCGCCTTGGCGGTGAGCACGTCGACCACCGCCTCCTGGAAGGCCGCCGCGACGTCGGCGATCGGCACCGGTTCGCCGGCCCGCTCCCGCGCCTCGACCCAGCGGGCGACCGCCGTCTTCAGCCCGGAGAACGAGAAGTCGTAGGGGGCGTCGCGCGGACCGGTGAGCCCGCGCGGGAAAGCGATGGCCGCCGGGTCGCCGTCCCGCGCCGCCCGGTCGATCGGCGGGCCGCCCGGGAACGGCAGCCCGAGCACCCGGGCCACCTTGTCGAAGGCCTCCCCCGCGGCGTCGTCGATCGTCTGCCCCAGCGGCTGCACGTCCTGGGCCAGGTCGGGCACCAGCAGCAGCGAGCTGTGCCCGCCGGAGACCAGCATGGCGATCGTCGGCTCGGCGAGCCGACCGTGCTCCAGCTCGTCGACCGCGACGTGGGCGGCGAGGTGGTTGACGCCGTACAGCGGCACGTCCAGGGCCAGCGCGTAGGCCTTGGCCGCGGCCACGCCCACCAGCAGCGCGCCGGTCAGCCCGGGCCCCGACGTCACCGCGATCGCGTCGACGTCGGTGGCCGCCACCCCGCCCTCGGCCAGCGCCCGGTGCACGGTGGGGACCATCGCCTCCAGGTGCGCCCGGGAGGCGATCTCCGGAACGACGCCGCCGAACCGCTCGTGCGCAGGGCTCGACGTGGCGAGCGCGTCGGACAGCAGCGTCTGCCCGCGCACGAGACCGACGCCGGTCTCGTCGCAGGAGGTCTCGAACCCGAGCACCAGCGGCTCGCTCATCGTGTCCACCGTTCGCTCCCGCGGGGCGCTCCGCTCATCGCCGTACCTCCCGGCTCATCACGACCGCGTCGGTGTTGCTGGGCTGGTAGTACCCGCGGCGCCGGCCGATCTCGGTGAACCCGCGCCGCCGGTACAGCCCCTGGGCGACCTCGTTGTCCGCGCGCACCTCCAGCAGCACCACCTGGCTGCGGGTGTCCGCCTCGGCCAGCAGGGTGTCCAGCAGCCGGGCACCGACGCCCTGCCCCTGCGCCGTGGCGGTGACGCCGATGGTGGCGATGTGCGCCTCCTCGGGGTAGGCGATCAGCCCCGCGTACCCGATCAGGGCGCCCGCCTCGTCGACGGCGACCAGGTAGTGCCGGCTGTCGGTGCGGTGCAGCTCGTCGCGGTACATCGCCGCGGTCCAGGTGTCCGGGGCGAACAGCTCCTCCTCCATCGCCAGGACGGCGGGGAGGTCGGCGCGGGTCATGTCCCGCAGGATCACGCTCACGAGGCTTCCTCGCTGGCGCTCGTCCGCCTCGTGCGCGCCGCTGCTCTGCCCATGCATGAGCTCGCAAGCTCGCTCATGGCTGGCTGACCGCCTTGCGCAGCGGCGGCGGGACGGCATCGGGACGGCGGAGGTAGAGGGGGACGAGCGGGGCCGCCGACGCCGGGTCGGCGAGCTGGGGCGCCGCGGCGCGCAGCAGCCCCGCCGTCGTCACCTCGGCCGGGGCGACCTCGACGCCGAGCCGCGCGCCGAAGGCCGCGTCGCCGACCACCGGCGGAGTGGGCGACAGATCGGCCGGGCGGTCCACCGCCGGCCCGGCCAGCCGGATGCCGTCGGCGCCGTAGCGAGCCCAGTAGACCTCCTTGCGGCGGGCGTCGGTGACCACGGTGCGGAGGCCCGCGCCGATCGCGTCCAGCGAGCAGACCCCGACGACGGGGAGCCCGCGGGCATCGGCCAGCGTGGCCGCGGTGACGACGCCGACCCGCAGGCCGGTGTAGGGCCCCGGCCCGAGCCCGGTGACCACGGCGCCGAGGTCGGCCATCGCTGCGCCGGCGCCGGCCAGCACCGCACGGATCGTCGGGGTGAGCAGCTCGGCGTGCCGGTTGCCCGACGCCACGCTCCGCTCGGCCAGCACCTCGGCAGCGGCGCCGGGCGCCCAGCGGGCGAGCCCGACGACGAGGGTCGGGGTCGCGGTGTCGAGAGCGAGGACGAGCACGACGAACCAGAGTAGTTGCCGCTGCTCCGGCATCGGGGCGCCGCTCTGCTCTCGCCGGCCTGCGGAGGGCCGGCACCCGCCGGCTCCTGGCCGACGACGAGTCGACGACCGACGAGGACGTACCGGCGACGTCGGGGTACCGGCTGGGGACCGGCCGGGTGCCCGTGGACCGGGGCTCAGCGCAGCCGCTGCTCCCAGCCGGGACCGTGCGGGACGAGCCGGGCGGTGCGGACGTCGTCGTCCCGCCGGTCGAGCTCGACCACCAGGTGCTCGTCGGCGAGCTGCTCGACCAGCCCGTGCCCCCACTCCACGACGGTGACCGCCTCCCCCGCGGTGGCGTCGAGGTCGAGGTCGTCGACGTCGGCCATGCTGCCCAGCCGGTAGGCGTCGACGTGCACCAGGGGCACCCGGCCGCCGCGGTGCACCCGGGCCAGCACGAAGGTCGGCGAGGTGACCGGGCCGGGCACGCCGAGGCCCGCCCCGATCCCCTGGGTCAGCGCGGTCTTCCCCGCGCCCAGCGGGCCGGCGAGGACGACGAGGTCACCGGCCTGGAGCAGCTGCGCCAGCGCCCGGCCGAACGCCTGGGTGTCGGCGACGGTGGCCAGCAGGTGGTCGCGGTTCACAGGCTGCCCACCACGGCCGCGAGGTCCTCGGCCAGCGCTGCCCGCGGGGCGCCGTTCGGCCCGAAACGGATCGCGGCCGACGGATGGTAGGTGACCCAGAGCGCCCGCCCGCCCACGTCGTGCGGCCGGCCGCGCACCTGCCCGAGGACCGTCCGGGGTCCGAGGAACCACTTCGCCGCCGAGAGCCCCAGCGCCACGACCGCCGGGGGGTCGAGCAGGTCGAGCTGGCGGTGCAGCCAGCCGCTGCAGCGGGCGACCTCTGGGGCCTTCGGCGTCCGGTTGCCGGGCGGGCGGCACTTGACCACGTTGAGCACTGCCGTCTCGGCGCGGTCCAGGCCGGCCGCGGCCAGCAGCTGGTCCAGCAGGGCGCCCGATCGCCCGACGAAGGGCCGGCCGGTCTCGTCCTCGGTGGCGCCCGGCGCCTCGCCGACCAGGGCGACCAGCGGCCGGCCCGACACCGGCACGTCACCGACCACCACGTGCTGCCGGGTGGCCGCGAGCTCGGGGCAGGCGAGGCAACCACCGGCCACGGCTGCCAACGACGCCCAGTCCGGAGCCGCCGCGGCGGTGCGGGCCACCTCCTCGGCCGGCGCGCCCGAGCGAGGCGGGCGGAGGTCGGGCATCAGCGGCGGGCGGGCTGCTCGGCCGCCACCCGCCGCAGCAGCGCCGAGAGCGCAGCCGTCACCTCGGCCGGCTTCTCCAGCAGCACGAGGTGGCCGGCACCGGGGACGACGACGAACTCGGTCGAGTCGCTGCCCGTGCGCCCGAGCTCCTCGACGATCCGCTCGCTGTGCGCCTGCGGGATCAGCTTGTCCGCGTCGCCGGTGAGCACCAGCGTCGGGACGCGGCGCAGCGGCTCGATCGCCCCGCCGGCATCCAGGCCGGCAATCGCCGGGTAGAACTCGGCGATCACGTCGACCGGGGTGCCGGCGATCATCGCGTCGACGTAGCGACCGAGTGCCGGGTCCACGTCGGCCGAGGCGAACGACAGCGACCAGGTCGCCGCGGAGACGACGTCCTTGGCCAGCCGGCGGGCGTGCTCGGCGAACCCGGGCCGCCGGCGCATCACGAACGCGGCCACCGGCAGCACGGCCGCGCGCACCCGGGTGAGCAGCTGGGGCAGGCCGAAGTCGAGGTCGGCCAGGTTGCCGCTGGAGGTAGAGGCCAGGGCCACCCCGGCCACCCGGCTGCCGAAGAGGTCCGGCCGGTGCTGGGCCAGCGTCAGGATGGTCATGCCGCCCATCGAGTGGCCGACCAGCACCACCGGCCCGCGCGGCACCCGCGCGGTGAGCACCGTCTCCAGGTCCGTGGCCAGCTGGTCGATCGTCGCGGAATCGGCGGCGCCCCGGCCGGAGGAGCCGTGCCCGCGCTGGTCGTAGAACACCAGCCGGGCGGTGGGGCGGTGCCCGTTGGCGGTGGCCAGCTCGGTGGCCAGCTCGCGGCGCTGGAAGGTCCACGATGCCATCGACAGGGCGTACCCGTGCACGAAGACGACGGTCAGCGGAGCGTCGAGCGGGCCGATCTCCTCGACGGCGAGGAGCACCCCGTCGTCGGTCTGGACCAGGGCCGTGCGGTCGGCCGGGCGGCGGGCGGCGCCGAGCGGGTCCTGCTCGCGCTGCTCCCGCGCCGGCAGGTCGGCGACCGCGCGGCCGCCGTTCCCGGCCTGGCCGGCGAGCTGGCCGGCCCGCACCCGGGACGTCGCCGTCCGGGTGACCGCGACGCCCACCGCGGTGCCGGCGGCCGCCAGCCCGACGGCCGCGCCGATCAGACCGGCGGTGCGGCCCAGGTGGTGCTCGTGCGGATGTCCGGCTGCCATCACCGCACCCCCGCCGTGCCGACGTACCGGCGGCGGAACCGGCCACCGACCCGGGTGACCAGTTCGTAGTGGATGGTCTCGACGGCGTCGGCCCACTGCTGCGCGGTGGGCTCCCCGCCGGTGCCCGGCCCCCACAGCACCACCGGGTCGCCCACGGCCACCGGGTCGTCACCGACATCGAGCACGAACTGGTCCATGCACACCCGCCCGGCGATCCGGCGCTGGGCGCCGCCCGCGAGCACGCGCGCGCGGTTGCCCGCCGCGCGGGGGACGCCGTCGGCGTAGCCGACCGGGACCAGCGCGAGGGTGGTCGCCTGCGCCGGTGAGTAGGTGTGGCCGTAGGAGACCCCGGCGCCGGCCGGCACCCGCTTGGTCAGCACCACCCGGGCCTGCACGGTCATCGCCGGCCGCAGCCCGTACTGCGCGGGGTTGCCGCCGAGCGGATCGAGCCCGTAGAGGGCGACGCCGGGGCGCACCATGTCGAACCAGGTGCCGGGGAGCGCGATCGTGGCGGCCGAGTTCGCCAGGTGCCGGCGGGCGCCGGTGAGCCCGGCTGCCCGGGCGACCGCCACCGCCTCCTCGAAGACCCGCACCTGCGCCCCGATGGTGGGGTGCCTCGGGGCGTCGGCGTAGGCCAGGTGGCTCCACAGCCCCACCACGGCGACCTCCCCGTCGGCCTGGGCCCGCGCCGCCGCGGCGACCAGCTGCGGCCACTCGTCGGGGGTGGCGCCCTCGCGGCCCAGCCCGGTGTCGATGGTGAGGTGCACCCGGGCGGTGCGGCCGGTGGCACGGGCCGCCGCCACCACCTCGGCCAGGCCCCAGGCCGCGTTGACCGAGACCTCGACGTCGGCCCGCAGCGCGGCGGCGTGGTCCTCCCCCGGCCCGTTCAGCCAGGCCAGCACGGGTGCGGTGATGCCCGCGGCGCGTAGCGCGAGGGCCTCCTCCAGCACCGCGACGCCGAGCGCGTCCGCGCCGCCGGCCAGCACCGCCCGGGCGGCGGGGAGCAGGCCGTGCCCGTAGCCGTCGGCCTTGACCACCGCCATCAGCGGCCGGTCCACCCGCTCGCGCAGGGCGGCGGTGTTGGCCGCGATGGCGTCGAGGTCGACCACCACCTCGGCCCTGTTCCCGACGGCCCGGTCCTGCGGGGCCTGCTCCACCAGCGTCACGTCCCCACTGTCCCAGGCGCGGCGTCGCCCGCCGTCCCGGCGCCCCGCAGCCGGGCCAGCGTCGCGGGGAGCCGGCGAACCAGGTCGCCCGCGATCAGCGGACCGGCCTCGGCGGCGAGCTGCCCCGCGCGGCCGTGCACGTGCGCGGCGACGGCGGCCGACTCCGGCGCGCCCAGGCCGGTGGCCAGCAGCGCGCCGAGGATGCCGGCCAGCACGTCGCCGGTGCCAGCGGTGGCCAGCCACGGGGTGCCGGTGGCGTTGACGTGGACCTGCCCCGAGGCGTCGGCGACCACGGTGGCGGCACCCTTGAGCAGGACCGTGCAACCGAGCTGGGCCGCTCCCCGGCGGGCGGCACCGACCCGGTCGTCGCCCACGTCACCGAACAGGCGGGCGAACTCGCGGTCGTGCGGGGTCAGCACCGTCGGCGCGGCGCGGCCGCCGACCAGCCCCGGCTCGCGGGACACCATGGTGAGGGCGTCGGCGTCCACGACCACCGGCAGGTCGGTGGCCAGCACCTCGGCGAGCGCGCTGCGGGCGTCGTCGTCGGTGCCCATGCCCGGGCCCACCACCCAGGCCTGCACCCGGCCGGCGTCGGCGGGCCGGCCGGCGGTGACGATCGCCTCGGGCCAGGCCGCCCGCACGCCCTCGGCGGCGGTGCCCGCGTACCGGACCAGTCCCGGCCGGGTGCGCAGCGCGGCACCGGTGCAGAGCACGCCGGCGCCCGGGTAGGTCGCCGACCCGGCCACCACGCCGACCACGCCCCGGGAGTACTTGTCGTCGTCGGCGCTCGGCGGCCCGAGGTGCGCGACGACGTCGGCGTCGGCGAGCTGCCCCGCGTCCGGCCGGGGAAGATGCCCGGCCAGGCCGATGTCGACCAGGTGCACCGTTCCGGCCGCGCCCCGCCCGGGGCCGACCACCAGCCCGGTCTTCACCGCGCCGAACGTGACGGTGTGCTGGGCGGGGAAGGCGGCACCGGGCACGGCGCCGGTGTCGGCGGCGACGCCGCTGGGCAGGTCCACGGCGACGAGCAGGCCGGGGCCCTCGGTGGCCTGGCGCACCAGCCGCGCGGCGGTCTCGCGCAGGCCACCCCGCCCGCCGATGCCCACGATGCCGTCGAGCACGAGGTCGGCGCGGTCCAGACCCGGATCACCGGGGCCGGTCACCCGGCCGCCGGCCCGACGCAGCGCGGCCAGCCCGCCGGCGTGCGCGCGGCCGGGATCGAGCAGGACGGCACGCACCGCGGCCCCGCGGGCGGCCAGCACCGCGCCGGCGTGCAGGGCGTCCCCACCGTTGTCGCCGGAGCCGACGAGCAGCACCACCCGGACGCCGTGCCCCCGGCCGAGTAGCCGGAGACAGACGGCCGCCAGGCCGGTGGCCGCCCGCTGCATGAGCGTTCCGGGGGGCAGCGCGGCCATCGCGGCGCGCTCGGCCCCCCGGACCTGGTCGGCTGTGTAGAGACCGATCACGCGGGGGCACCTTCGGCTATGACCACAGCGGAGGCGATGCCCCCGTCGTGCGACAACGACACGTGCCAGCCGGTCACCCCCAGCTGGGCGGCCCGGCGGGCGACCGTGCCACGCACGGTGAGCAGCGGCCGGCCGTGTTCCCCCACGATGACCTCGGCGTCGTGCCAGTGCAGGTTCCCCGGCGCGCCGAGGGCCTTGGCCAGCGCCTCCTTGGCCGCGAACCGGGCGGCCAACGACTCGCCGGTGCGGGGCGCACCGGCCGGGGTGTGCTGCTCGGCGCGCGTGAACAACCGGTCGCGCAGGCCCGGGGTGCGGGTGAGGGACGCGGCGAACCGCTCCACCGGGCACACGTCGATGCCGACCCCGATGATCACGCCGCCAGTGTGTCAGCGCCCGATGGTCGCCGTACTGGAACGGCCCCTCTGCAGGGCCCCGCCGCGAGCTTGCGAGCGGGTGGGGGCAGAGGGGTCCTTCACTCGACGGTGCCCCCACGTCGGTTCCGCCCCTGCTCCGCTCCTCGCTCGCTGGCGCTCGCTGGCGCTCGCTCACAGCGGCGTCACTCGACGGTGCCCCCACGTCGGTTCCGCCCCTGCTCCGCTCCTCGCTCGCTGGCGCTCGCTGCGATGCTCACAGCGGCGTCACTCGACGGTGACGCTCTTCGCCAGGTTGCGCGGCTGGTCGACGTCCAGGCCGCGGGTGGCGGCGATCTCGCAGGCCAGCACCTGCAGCGGCACCGTCGTCACGACGGGGGCGAGCAGGGTCGGGGTGCGCGGCACCCGGATGAGGTGGTCGGCGTAGGGCACGACGTCGTCGTCGCCCTCCTCGGCGATCACGATCGTCCGCGCGCCGCGGGCCCGGACCTCCTGGATGTTGCTGACCACCTTGCCGTGCACCGACTCGCGGCTCAGCGGCGAGGGGACGATGACGACGACCGGGGTGCCCTGGTCGATCAGCGCGATCGAACCGTGCTTGAGCTCACCGGCGGCGAAGCCCTCCGCGTGGATGTACGCCAGCTCCTTGAGCTTGAGCGCACCTTCCAGCGCGACCGGGTAGCCCACGTGCCGGCCGAGGAACAGCAGCGTGTCCTCCGTCGCCAGCGACCGGGCGAGCTCGCGCACCGGCTCCATGGTGGCGAGGACCGCGGTCACCTGCTCGGGCAGCGCGCGCAGGTCGTCGACGATCGCGCCGACCTCGTCGGCGTACTTGACCCCGCGGACCTGGGCCAGGAACAACCCGACCAGGTAGCAGGCGACCACCTGGGTGAGGAAGCCCTTGGTCGAGGCGACGGCGACCTCGGGACCGGCGTGCGTGTAGAGGACCGCGTCGGACTCGCGCGGGATCGTCGAGCCGTTAGCGTTGCAGATGGCCAGGACCTTGGCCTTCTGCTCCTTGGCGTGCCGCAGCGCCATCAGGGTGTCCATGGTCTCGCCGGACTGGCTGACGACCACGACCAGCGTGCTGCGGTCGAGCACCGGGTCGCGGTACCGGAACTCGCTGGCCAGCTCGACCTCGACCGGGATCCGGGTCCAGTGCTCGATCGCGTACTTGGCGATCAGCCCGGCGTGGTACGCCGTCCCGCAGGCGACGACGAAGACCTTGTCGACGTCGCGGAGGTCCTGCTCGGCCAGCCGCAGTTCGTCGAGGACCAGCTCGCCGTTGTCGCTGAGCCGGCCCAGCAGCGTGTCGGCAACCGCCTTGGGCTGCTCGGCGATCTCCTTCAGCATGAACCAGTCGTAGCCGCCCTTCTCGGCGGCCGCGGCATCCCAGTCGACGGTGTACGGGGTGGCGCCGACCTCGGCGCCGGCGAAGTCGGTGACCGTGACGCCGTCGGTGCGGTCGATCTCGACGACCTGGTCCTGGCCCAGCTCGAGGGCCTCCTTGGTGTGCGCGATGAACGCGGCGACGTCGGAGCCGAGGAAGTACTCGCCGTCGCCGACGCCGACCACCAGCGGACTGTTGCGACGGGAGGCGACCAGCCGGTCGGGCTCGTCGGCGTGCGTGACCACCAGGGTGAACGCGCCCTCGAGCCGGCGGCTGACCGCCCGCATGGCAGCGGCCAGCCGGCTCCGCCCGGCGGGCAGCTCGCGGTACTCGGCGGCCAGCAGGTGGGCGACGACCTCGGTGTCGGTCTCGGAGGAGAACTCGACGCCGGCCGCCTCGCACTCGGCGCGCAGCGCGGCGAAGTTCTCGATGATCCCGTTGTGGACGACCGCCACGGTGCCGTCGGCGGAGACGTGCGGGTGGGCGTTGCGGTCGGTCGGACCGCCGTGCGTGGCCCAGCGGGTGTGCCCGATCCCGATGGTGGAGGCGGGCAGGGACTCCTGGGCCAGCTCCTTCTCAAGGTTGGCGAGCTTGCCCGCCTTCTTCGCCGTCGTCAGCCGGCCTCCGGCCAGCACGGCGACGCCTGCCGAGTCATAGCCGCGGTACTCCAGCCGGCGCAGCCCTTCCAGGACGACGTCCAACGAGTCCTGCGGGCCGACGTACCCCACGATGCCGCACATTGTTCCGAGGGTACCGGCGCCGGGCGGCCATCCGGCCGGAATCACCCGTCCAGGTGACCAGGCTCGCGCGGTGACCCTCCGTGCCGACGTCAGCTGACGGCGGCGACGACCCCGGCCAGCCGCCCGGCGGTGGCGTCGGCCTGCTCCTGGGTGGGCGCCTCGACCATCACGCGGACCAGCTGCTCGGTGCCCGACGGGCGCAGCAGCACCCGGCCGGCATCGCCCAGCTCGGCCTCGACGGCGTTCACCGCGGCGGCGACGTCGTCGCTCGCCGCGACCGCCAGCCGGTCGGTGACCGGCACGTTGACCAGGGTCTGCGGCAACCGGCGGACGACGGAGGCCAGCTCGGCCAGCGACGCCCCGGTCGCGCTCATCCGGGACAGCAGCGCGAGCCCGGTGAGCAGTCCGTCGCCGGTGGTGGCCCAGTCGAGGAAGACCAGGTGGCCGCTCTGCTCGCCGCCCAGGCTCAGCCCGCCGGCGTGCAACGCCTCCAGCACGTACCGGTCACCCACGGCGGTGGTCTGCACGGCGATGCCGGCGGCGCGCATGGTGTGGTGGAAGCCGAGGTTGCTCATCACCGTGGCGACGACGGTGTCGTCGGTGAGGTTGCCGCTCTCGTGCAGCGCGAGCGCGCAGATGGCCAGGATCGCGTCGCCGTCGACGACGTCGCCGGCGGCGCTCACGGCCAGGCAGCGATCGGCGTCGCCGTCGTGGGCGATGCCGATATCGGCGCCGAACCGGGCGACCGCGGCCTGCAGCGGCTCGAGGTGCGTCGACCCGATGCCGTCGTTGATGTTCCAGCCGTCGGGCTCGCCGCCGATGACGTGCACCTGGGCGCCGGCCCGGCGGTACACCTCGGGCGCGACGCGGGCGGCCGAGCCGTGGGCGCAGTCGACGACCACCCGCAGTCCGGACAACGGCTGCCGCAGGGCGGACAGCACGTGGTCGACGTAGTCGTCGGCCGCCCCGGGCAGGTCGCGGACCCGGCCGATGCCCCCGCCGGTGGGGCGGTGGTCGGTGCGGCTGTCGCCGCCGGTGATCTGCCGCTCGATGGCCGCCTCGACCGCGTCGGGCAGCTTGTGGCCACCGCGGCTGAACAGCTTGATCCCGTTGTCGGGCATCGGGTTGTGGCTGGCCGACAGCATCACGCCGAGGTCGGCGCCGGTCTGGCCGGTGAGGTGCGCGATGGCCGGGGTGGGCAGCACGCCCACCCGCAGCACCTCGGCGCCCGCACTGGTCAGGCCGGCGACGACCGCGGCCTCCAGCATCTCCCCGCTGGCCCGTGGGTCACGCCCGACGACCGCGACGGGACGCGAGGTCCCGTCGCGGTCGGCGAGCACACCGGCGGCGGCGCGCGCCACCGCCAGTGCCAGCTCCGGTGTCAGGTCGGCGTTGGCCAGACCGCGGACACCGTCGGTTCCGAAGAGGCGACCCATGGACGTCTCGGGGAGACCGGGGTCAGCGCTTGGAGTACTGGGGCGCCTTGCGGGCCTTCTTCAGTCCGTACTTCTTGCGCTCGGTGACCCGGGGGTCACGGGTCAGGAAGCCGGCCTTCTTGAGGGCCGGACGGTCCTCCGGCTCGATCTCGATGAGCGCCCGGGCGATCGCCAGACGCAGCGCGCCGGCCTGGCCGGAGACGCCACCACCGTGCAGCAGACCGACGACGTCGTACTGCTCGCCCTTCTCCAGGATGACGAGCGGCTCACGGATGAGCTGCTGGTGCACCTTGTTGGGGAAGTACTCCTCGATGGTGCGGCCGTTCAGCTTGAACTGGCCGGTGCCCGGCAGCAGCCGGACGCGGACGACGGCCTCCTTGCGGCGGCCGACCGTCTGGATGGGGCGCCCGTCGGCGTCGGTCACGGTCTGGGCGGCGCTGGTCACTTGCTCTCCTCGCTGGCGCTCGTCGGCATTGTGACCGACGGTGCAATGCTGATGGGTGACTTCGCAGGCTCAGTCACTGGGACACCTGCTTGATCTCGAAGGTCTGGGGCTGCTGGGCGGCGTGCGGGTGCTCCGGCCCGGCGTACACCTTGAGCTTGGAGATCATCTGCCGGCCCAGCGAGTTGTGCGGGAGCATGCCCTTGATGGCGCGCTCGATGACGCGGTCGGGGCGGGTCTGGAGCTCGTCGCCGACATTGATCGTCCGCAGGCCGCCCGGGTAGCCCGAGTGGCGGTAGGCGACCTTGGTCTCGCGCTTCGAGCCGGTGAGGGCCACCTTGCCCGCGTTGACGATGACGACGAAGTCACCGGCGTCCACGTGCGGGGCGAACTGCGGCTTGTGCTTGCCGCGCAGCAGGATGGCGGTCTGGCTGGCCAGTCGACCGAGCACCACGTCGGTGGCGTCGATGACGTGCCAGGCCCGGGTGATGTCACCGGGCTTGGGGGAGTACGTGCGCACGAGGCTCACTGTCCTTGTCGTCGTCAGGCGGGCGGCTGGTCGGATCGCCTCACCGAGCACGGGAGACAGACCCTGGAGGGTCGAGAGGACGCGCGCGCACCAGCCGGCGTCGCGCGCCAGCCGACGACGATACCAGCGCGGGCTACGAACCCGACTCCTGGCCCTGGCCCTGCTGCAGGGGCCCGCCGCGAGCCTGCGAGTGGTGGGGGGCAGCAGGGTCCTTCACTTCGCGGAGCAGCCCGGTGGCCACGTCGTAGACGGCGCCGCGGACCTCGGTGGACAGCAGGTAGGGCGCCGCACGGACGAGCTCCATCGACTCCCGGACGTCGGCGTCGACGTCGGAGAAGGCCCGGGCGGCGAAGGGGGGCCGGTGCCCGGTGGTGCGCTCGACCAGGTCGGCGAACTCCGCGTCGGTGGCCTTGTTGAGCCCGCAGTCGGTGTGGTGCACGAGCACCACCTCGCGCGTGCCCAGCAGGTGCTGGGAGATCGCCAGCGACCGCAGGGTGTCATCGGTGACCACGCCGCCGGCATTGCGGATGACGTGCGCGTCGCCGACCGCCAGGCCGAGCATGCCGAACAGCGGCATCCGGGAGTCCATGCAGGCCACGACGGCGGCGCCGCGGGCCGGAGCGACCGGCAGGTCGCCCGGGAAGTTCGCGAGCCACTGCCGGTTGGCCGCCAGCATCCGGTCGATCTCTGTCATGCCAGGTCTCCTGTCCGCTGTGTCCGGAGGCCGACGGTAGCGGGGCGCCCTTCCGGTTCCGTCCCGCGCTGCGCCGCCACGGCATCCCGGGTCACCCCGACCGGGTCCAGCCGCGGGCGGCCACCGGCTCGGGCCACGGTCAGCGCCGCCGCGGCACCCGCCTCCCAGGCGGCCGTGCGCGGGCCGGCGCCGCGCAGCAGGGCGGCCGTCAGTGCCGCCACGATCGTGTCGCCCGCGCCGGTCGGGTCCACCGGCTCCGCGCCGAGCAGCGGCACCAGTTGCTCCTCGAGCCCACCGTCCGGGCCGGCCCAGACGGTCAGGTCGCCGTCCTCCCCGGCGGCCAGGGACACCACCCGCGGGCCCCGGCCGCACAGTTCGCGGGCCGCCGCCCGCACGTCGTCCAGCCCCGCCAGGTCGCCGTCGACCCAGGCCCGGGCCTCGGACGCGTCGGCGCGCAGCACGTCCACCGCCGCGAGCACCGCCGCGCGGGTGCCGGGTTCGGCGGCGGCGCCGTCGGCGACGAGCAGCGCCCCGCCGGGGGCGTGGGCCAGCGCCGCCCGGACCGCGTCGCCGGGCTGCTGCAGCTGGAGCAGGACCGCCGGCGCGCGGTCCAGCAACGGTGCGGCCGCCGCGACGTCGGCGGCGGTGAGCAGCGCGGCGTCGGGCACGTCCTCCAGCAGCCGGCGGACGCCCCCGGTCTCGACGAGGTCGAGGAGCAGCGCGGTGGCCACGCCCGGACGGCGGGCCACCCCCGAGACGTCGAGCCCGTCGGCGACCGCCTCGGCCAGCACCTGGTCACCCGCCGCGTCGGCGCCGACGACGCCCAGCAGGGCCGCCGGTCGACCCAGCTGGACCAGGGCCACGGCCTGGTTGGCCCCCTTGCCGCCCAGCACCTCCCGGCGGCCGCGCACGGGGGCGCTGCCACCCGCATCCGGGAGCCGGTCCACCTGCAGGACGAGGTCCCGACCCACCTGACCCACCACCACGACGGAACCGCCCGCTGCACCCACCCCGGCTGCCTGCCCCGCGCGAGCCGCCCGCACACCCTCCGGCGCGACCCCGCCGGGGCCGCCGGCGCCCCGGGTCGGAGAGGATGGGGTCGTGCGGACCGTCGAGGAACACCAGGCGGTGGTGGCCGGGCTCCTGGGGCTGCTGCCGGTCGAGCACGTCGCGGTGCCCGCGGCCGCCGGGCGGGTACTGGGCGCGGACCTCCCCGCCCTGGTCGCGCTGCCCGGCTTCGACAACTCGGCGATGGACGGCTACGCCGCCCGCTGGGCCGAGGTCGGCGCGGCGAGCGAGGCGGCGCCGGTCCGGCTGCCGGTCGCCGCGGACATCCCCGCCGGGCGCACCGACGTCCCGGCGCTCGCCCCCGGCACGGTGCACCGGATCATGACCGGCGCACCCCTGCCGGCCGGCGCGGACGTCGTCGTCCCGGTGGAGCGCACCGACGGCGCCACCGACGTCGTCACCATCACCAGCTCCCCCGCCGCCGGCACCCATCTACGGCACGCCGGGGAGGACATCGCCGCCGGCGCCGTGGCGCTGCCGGCCGGCACCGCCCTCGGTCCGACCCAGCTCGGGCTGGCCGCCGCGGTCGGTCACGCCACCCTGCCGGTGCGCCGCCGCCCCCGCGTGCTGGTCCTCTCCACCGGGAGCGAGCTGGTCGCCCCCGGTGAACCACTGGCGCCGGGGCAGATCTACGAGTCCAACTCGGTGCTGCTGGCCGGCGCGGTCGCCGACGCCGGCGGGGAGGCGCGCACCCTCCACTTCGTGCCCGACGACGTCGACACCTTCCTGCGCACCGTGCGCGCCGAACTGGTCGGCGCCGACCTGCTGATCACCAGCGGTGGCGTGAGCGCCGGCGCCTACGAGGTGGTCAAGGACGCGTTCGGCGCGCTCGGCACCGTGGAGTTCGGAAAGGTGGCCATGCAGCCGGGTGGGCCGCAGGGCGCCGGCACCGTGGACGGCGTCCCGGTGGTCACCCTGCCGGGCAACCCGGTGAGCTCGTTCGTCTCCTTCGAGGTGTTCGTCCGGCCGGCGCTGCGCCGCGCGCTCGGGCACGCCTCGCCCGACCGGCTGCGCACCTCGGCGCGGCTCACCGAGGGCCTGCGCTCCCCCGCCGGGAAGCGGCAGTTCCTGCGCGGCCTGTTCGACGGTGGGGTGGTCACCCAGGTCGGCGGGCCCGGTTCCCATCTCGTGGCCCACCTCGCCCGCGCCAACTGCCTCGTCGTCGTCCCCGAGGCAGTGACCGAGCTGCCCGCCGGCACCGAGGTCGACGTCGTGCTGATCGAAGGAGCGCTCCAGTGAGTCGACGCTGCGGTGAGCATCGCAGCGAGCGCCAGCGAGCGAGGAGCGGAGCAGTAGCGGAGACGAACAGGAGTGCGCAGTGAGCGAGCAGCGACTGACCCACGTCGACGAGTCCGGCGCCGCCCGGATGGTCGACGTCACCGCCAAGCCGGTCACCGCCCGGGTGGCGACGGCGGCCGGCCGGGTGCTCGTCAGCCCGGAGGTCGTCGCCCTGCTGCGCGGCCGCGGCGTGCCCAAGGGCGACGCGATCGCCGTCGCCCGGATCGCCGGCATCGCCGGGGCCAAGCGGACGCCGGACCTGATCCCGCTGTGCCACCCGATCGCGCTGCACGGGGTGACCGTCGACATCGAGGTCACCGACGAGGCCGTGGAGATCACCGCCACCGCGCGCACCGCGGACCGCACCGGGGTGGAGATGGAGGCGCTGACCTCGGTCGCCGTCGCCGGGCTGACCGTGATCGACATGGTGAAGGCGGTCGATCCGCGGGCCACCGTGACCGACATCCGGCTGCTGGCCAAGTCCGGTGGCAAGAGCGGCGACTGGGTCCGCTGATGAGCGAGCCCACGAGCTCATCCAGGAGCACAGCAGCGTCGCGAACGCGGTCGACGAGCGCCAGCGAGGAGATCAGATGAGCGAGCCCGCGAGCTCATCCAGGGGCACAGCAGCGTCGCGAACGCGGTCGACGAGCGTCAGCGAGGAGATCAGATGAGCGAGCCCGCGAGCTCATCCAGGGGCACAGCAGCGTCGCGAACGCGGTCGACGAGCGCCAGCGAGGAGATCACGTGAGCGAGCTGCCCGCCGGCGCCCGCGCCGTCGTGATCACCGCGTCCAACCGGGCGTCCGCCGGCGTCTACGCCGACACCAGCGGCCAGCTGCTGGCCGACGGACTGCGCGCGCTGGGTTTCACCGTGGCGGGCCCGCACGTCCGGCCGGACGACGTCGACGCGCTGGTCGAGGTGCTGCGGGCAGCCGTCGCCGGTGGGGTCGACGTCGTGCTGACCACCGGCGGCACCGGGCTGTCCCCCACCGACGTCACGCCGGAGGCGACCCGGCTGGTGCTCGAGCGGGAGGCGCCGGGGATCGCCGAGGCCGTCCGCCGGTACGGCGCACCCACGGTGCCGACGTCGGTGCTGTCCCGCGGGCTGGCCGGCACGGCGGGGCGGACGCTGGTCGTCAACCTGCCCGGCTCCACCGGCGGTGTGCGCGACGGCCTGGCCGTGCTCGGGCCCCTGCTACCGCACATCGTCAGCCAGCTGCGAGGCGGAGATCATGTCTGATGTCGCGCTGCGCGCTCCCACCGCGGCCAGGTGCCGTCCCGGCTTGCGCTGAGCCGCTTCGTGACACTCCGATGGGGAGCCTCCGGCCCCGCCATCGGACTGCACCCTCGCAGGGCGGCCTGCGTGGCGCTGCCTCGCGGGGCCAGCTTCACTGCCCTACACGGGCAAGATAAGCCGCTCGGTGTGGCTGTAGACGTTGCAGCCGTCGCCGCGGAGGAAGCCGATCAGGGTGATGCCGACCTCCTCGGCCAGCTCCACGGCCAGCGAGCTGGGGGCGGAGACCGCCGCCAGCACCGGCACGCCGGCCATGGCGGCCTTCTGCGTCAGCTCGAACGAGGACCGCCCGCTGACCATGAGCACGTGCCCGGCCAGCGGCACCCGGCCCTCGCGGACCGCGTCGCCGATGACCTTGTCGACCGCGTTGTGCCGGCCGACGTCCTCGCGCAACGCCACCAGCTCACCGGCGACGGTGAAGAGCCCTGCCGCGTGCAGCCCACCGGTCCGGGAGAACACCTCCTGCGCCGCGCGCAGCCGGTCGGGGAGCGCGAGCAGGGTGGCCAGGGGCAGCCGGATGTCGTCGGCGGCGACGTCGTGGGTCGTCCTGGTCCGGATGGCGTCGATGCTGGCCTTGCCGCACACGCCGCACGAGCTGGACGTGTAGAAGTTCCGGTCCAGCGCGGTGTCCGGCGCCTCGACGCCGGGAGCCAGGTCGACGTCGACGACGTTGTAGGTGTTGCGGCCCTCGGCATCGACGGAGTTGCAGTACCGCAACCCGGCCACGTCGGCCGAGGAACGGATCACCCCCTCGGTGGCCAGGAAGCCGTGCACGAGGTCGAAGTCGTCGCCAGGGGTCCGCATGGTCACCGCGAGCGGCGTGCCGCTCAGCCGGATCTCCAGCGGCTCCTCCGACGCCACGGTGTCGGAGCGGGTGCCGTGCACGGCCCCACGGATGCGCAGTACGGGCGTACGGCTGGTGACTCGTCCCACGTCGTTGACGGTACTCACCGGTAGCGCCCTACCGTTCGCCCCATGAGCGCCCTCCCTCCCTTCGCCGCCGTGGTGCTGGCCGGCGGCCGGGCGGCCCGGCTCGGCGGGCAACGGAAGCCGCAGCTGCAGGTGGGCGACCGCACGATGCTGGCGACCGTCCTCACCGCGGTGGCCGGTGCCGCGCCCCGCGTGGTGGTGGGCCCGCCGCAGCCGGTCCCGGCGGACGTCGTCCTGGTCCGGGAGGAACCGCCCGGGGGCGGCCCGGTGCCGGCGCTGCGGGCCGGGCTGGCCGCCGTCCCCGGCGACGTGGTGGCCGTGCTCGCCGGCGACCTGCCCTTCCTCACCGCGGAGCTGGTCACCGCGCTGCGGGAGCGGCTCACCGGCGATGGTGTGCTGGTCGTCGACGACACCGGCCGCGACCAGCTGCTGCTCGGTGTGTGGCGAACCCAGGCGCTGCGCGCGGCGGTCGCCGGTGGGGGCGGGCCGACCTCCATGCGTGCGGTTCTGGCGCCGCTGGCCGTGCGCCGGTACCGGCCGCCGGCCGTCCCCGGCCGGCCGGCGCCCTGGACCGACTGCGACACCCCGGCCGAACTCGCCCGGGCGCGGACCGCCGCCGGGGCCGATGACGGGACCCCGCCGACGACGACCGCCCGGTCCGGCCGTGACCGACGGAACACCGCACCCGGCGTGCCCGGGACCGGCCGGGGTAGGGGTTGATCATGCGCATCGTCATCGCTGGAGCCCATGGTCAGGTTGCCCGCCGCCTCGGACGGTTGCTGAGCACCCGGGGAGACACCGTCGTCGGCATCGTCCGCAATCCCGACCACCGCCCGGACCTCACGTCCGACGGCGTCGAACCGGTGGTCCTGGACCTGGAGCACGCGGGCGTCGACGCCGTCGCGGCGGTGCTGGCCGGCGCCGACGCGGCGGTCTTCGCCGCCGGTGGCGGCCCGGCCAGCGGGATCGCCCGCAAGGACACCGTCGACCGCGGTGCCGCGGTGCTGCTGGCCGACGCAGCGGAGCGGGCCGGCGTCGGCTCGTACCTGCTGGTGTCCTCGATGGGCGTCGAGTCGGTGGCCGACGGGGCGACCCCCGAGGGCGTGAACGAGGTGTTCGTGGCCTACCTGCGGGCGAAGCTGGCGGCCGAGGAGGACGTGCTCGCCCGCCGCGGGCCGGCCGTCACCGTGCTGCGGCCCGGTGGCCTCACCGACGACCCCGGCACCGGCCGGGTCCGGCTCGACCGGCACGTCGGTCGGGGGCAGGTGCCCCGGGACGACGTCGCCGCGGTGCTCGTCGAGCTGCTGGACCACCCGAGGTCCGGTGCCGTGGTCGAGCTCGTCGGCGGCGACACCCCGGTTACCGAGGCCGTCGCAGCCCTCGACTGACGGGTCACCGGGGTCCACGACGGTTCCGGGTGACCAGCGACCGGGCGGCGAGCGCGTCATCGGCCGGGTAGTCGACCCGCACCAGCGTCAGCCCCCCGGCCGGCGCGACCGGTACGTCGCCGGCCCGGCTGGTCCGGCTGAGCAGGGAAGCCGGCCACGCCACGTCCCGCCGCCCCTCCCCCACGGCCAGCAGCGCACCCACGAGGCTGCGGACCATGGAGTGGCAGAAGGCGTCGGCCGAGGCGCCGACGGTGACCAGGTCGCCGGTGCGGGCCACGTCCAGGGCCAGCAGGGTGCGGATCGTCGTCGCGCCTGCACGCCGCCGGCAGTAGGCGGCGAAGTCCTGCTCCCCCAGCAACCGCTCGGCGGCGTCGGCCATCGCCCCGGCCGCCAGGCGGCGCGGCCAGCCCACGGTGTCCGCCCGGCGGAGCGGCGGGGGCCCGGCGTCGGCGTCGGCGAGGCGGTAGACGTAGTGCCGGGAGAGCGCGCCGAAGCGCGCGTCGAACGCCGCCGGGACCTCCCGCAGGCCGGTGACCGCGATGTCGGGCGGCAGGACCCCGCGCAACCGGCGCAGCAGCTTGGGCTCGTGGGCGGTGAACACCACCGCGTCGAGGTCGGTGTGGGCCACCTGCCCGATGGCGTGCACCCCGGCGTCGGTGCGCCCGGCTACGGTCAGGTCGACGTCGCACCTCAGCACCGTGGCCAGCGCCAGCTCCAGCTCGCCCTGGACGGTCCGCAGTCCCGGCTGGCGGGCCCAGCCGTGCAGCGCGGTCCCGTCGTAGGAGATGTCGAGCCGAACGCGGACGAGCCCGCCACCGGGATCGGTGGCGGGCTCGTCGACGTGCGGGTCGTTCAGCGGAGCACTTACTTCGGGTCGGGCGCCGACTCGCCGCCGGGAGCCTTGCGGCTCTCGGTCGCGGCGTCCTGCGTCTCGGCGGCGTTGACCTCGGCGGCGGCCGCGTCGGCCACGTCCGGGGTCAGGGCCGCGTCGTCGACCACAGCGGTGCCCTCGGCGGTGGGCTGCCGGTCGACCGCGGAGTCGTCCTGCACCTCGCCATCGGGGTTGTAGACGTCGGTGACGACCTCGTCGGCCTCGTCGGCGACAGCGGTGGCGTCCGCCGGGACCTCACCGGCCGCGGAGGCGGCACCGGCACCGGTGGCGAATCGGGTGCCCCGGGCGCGCTCGGCCTCACCGACGGCCTGCTGGCCGACGGTCAGGGCCTCGACGAGCTCGATGATCGCCATCGGGGCGTTGTCGCCCTTGCGGGGACCGACCTTGACGATGCGCGTGTAGCCACCGGGACGGTTCTCGTAGCGCGGGCCGATGTCGGCGAACAGGGTGTGGACGACGTCCTTATCGCGGATCGTCGTCATGACCTGACGCCGGGCGTGCAGGTCACCGCGCTTGGCGAAGGTGACGAGCTTCTCGGCCAGCGGGCGGAGCCGCTTGGCCTTGGCCTCGGTGGTGGTGATCCGCCCGTGCTCGAACAGCGAGGTGGCCAGGTTGGCCAGCATCAGCCGCTGGTGCGCGGGGGAACCGCCGAGACGGGGGCCCTTGGTGGGGGTGGGCATGTCGGTCCTTCCTCAGGCGGCCGGGCGGGGGCCGCCGGCTGCGTTCCGTGGTGGTGCTGTCGCCCCGTGCACGACGGGCCGTGCTGCGTCCGGGGCCAGTGTGCCGGGCCCCGGATGGCCCCGCTGCAGGGCCCCCGCCGTGGCCCCGTCCAGGGTGCCACCCCGAGCGTGCGAGGGGTGGGGAGGACGGGGTCCTTCCACGGTGGGGGCAGCGGGGCCCTTCCTCAGAGCTGCTCGGTCTCCTGGTAGCCGCCCTCGGTGAACTCCTGGCCCTCGGCGTACTCGGCGACGCCCTGGTAGGCATCGGTCTCGTAGCCCTCGTCGTAGCTCTCGACGGAGGACGG
This sequence comes from Modestobacter lapidis, assembly GCF_054780755.1. Classification (NCBI taxonomy): domain Bacteria; kingdom Bacillati; phylum Actinomycetota; class Actinomycetes; order Geodermatophilales; family Geodermatophilaceae; genus Modestobacter; species Modestobacter lapidis. The sequence goes on from NZ_BAAGVS010000017.1 coordinate 37,388, forward strand.
GACGAACCCGGGCGGGCTGTCCTTGAGCGCGAGGCCCATGGCAGCCAGCTTCAGCTTGACCTCGTCGATGGACTTGGCACCGAAGTTCCGGATGTCCAGCAGGTCGGCCTCGGAGCGGGTGACGAGCTCACCCACGGTGTGCACACCCTCGCGCTTGAGGCAGTTGTAGGACCGGACGGTGAGGTCCATGTCCTCGATCGGCATCGAGAAGTTCGCGATGTCGGCGGCCTCGGCCGGGCTGGGCCCGACCTCGATGCCCTCGGCGTCGACGTTCAGCTCGCGCAGCAGGCCGAACAGCTCCACCAGGGTCGAGCCGGCGCTCGCGATCGCGTCGCGCGGCTCCATCGACGGCTTCGTCTCGACGTCGACCACGAGGCGGTCGAAGTCGGTGCGCTGCTCGACCCGGGTCGCCTCGACGGCGTAGGTCACCTTGAGCACCGGGGAGTAGATCGAGTCGACCGGGATGCGGCCGATCTCCTGGCCGGGCTGCTTGTTCTGGGTGGCCGGCACGTAACCGCGCCCGCGCTCGACGACCAGCTCGATCTCCAGCCGGCCCTTGGCGTTCAGCGTGGCGAGGTGCAGCTCGGGGTTGTGCACCTCGACACCGGCCGGGGGCGCGATGTCGGCGGCGGTGACGTCACCCGGGCCCTGCTTGCGCAGGTACATCGTCACCGGCTCGTCGGAGTCGGAGCTGACGACCAGGCCCTTGAGGTTCAGGATGAGCTCAGTGACGTCCTCCTTGACACCCGGCACGGTGGTGAACTCGTGCAAGGTGCCCTCGATGCGGATGCTGGTGACAGCAGCGCCGGGGATCGAGGACAGCAGGGTGCGACGCAGCGAGTTGCCGAGGGTGTAGCCGAAACCGGGCTCGAGCGGCTCGATGACGAACCTCGAGCGCTGGGCGTCGATCGTCTCCTCGGTGAGGGTCGGACGCTGTGCGATGAGCATGGTGGTTCTCCTCCAGGTCCTCCGGCGACCGCCATATGACGCCGTGAGGGTGGTGCCGGCGGGGCGGACATCGGTCCACCCGCCCCGCCGTCGTACGGCCCCCTTGCAGGGCCCCGCGCCGCGCGAAGCGTGGCGTGGGGGGCAAGGGGGTCCTTCTACTTCGAGTAGAGCTCGACGATCAGCTGTTCCTGCACGGGGGTGTCGATGACCTGGCGCGCCGGGATGGCGTGCACCAGGACCTTGAGCTGGCTGCTGATGACCTCGAGCCACGGCGGCACCGGACGCTGACCGGCCTTGGCCTGGGCGACCTGGAACGGCAGCATCTCGACCGACTTGGCAGCGACCTCGACGATGTCGTTCGCGCTCACCCGGTAGGAGGGGATGTCCACCTTGCGGCCGTTGACCTTGATGTGGCCGTGGCGCACCAGCTGGCGGGACATGTCGCGGGACTCGGCCAGGCCGGCCCGGTAGACGACGTTGTCCAGGCGGGACTCGAGGATCTGCAGCAGGACCTCACCGGTCTTGCCCGACTTCTTGTTCGCCTCTTCGTAGTAACCGCGGAACTGCTTCTCCAGCACGCCGTAGATGCGGCGGGCCTTCTGCTTCTCACGGAGCTGGAGCAGGTACTCGCTGTCCTTGGTGCGACCGCGCCCGTGCTCGCCCGGCGGGTAGGGCCGGATCTCGATCGGGCACTTCGGGGATTCGCACTTGCTGCCCTTGAGGAACAGCTTCATCTTCTCGCGCCTGCACAGACGGCAGTCGGCTCCGGTGTAACGGGCCACGTCAGGTACTCCTCAGTCTTCTCGTCAGTGCCCGGTCAGACCCGGCGGCGCTTCTTGGGGCGGCAGCCGTTGTGCGGCTGCGGCGTCACGTCCTGGATCTGCCCGACCTCCAGGCCAGTGGCCTGCAGGGAGCGGATCGCCGTCTCGCGACCGGACCCGGGGCCCTTGACGAAGACGTCGACCTTGCGCATGCCGTGCTCCTGGGCCTTGCGGGCGGCGTTCTCCGCAGCCATCTGCGCCGCGAACGGCGTGGACTTGCGGGAGCCCTTGAACCCGACGTGCCCGGCCGAGGCCCAGCTGATCACGTTGCCCGTGGGATCGGTGATCGACACGATCGTGTTGTTGAAGGTGCTCTTGATGTGCGCCGCGCCGTGGGCGACGTTCTTCTTCTCCTTGCGGCGCACCTTCTTGGCAGCACCCGCGCGAGCCCTGGGAGGCATGTCTCTCCGGTCTGTGTCTGTGTTCGTGGCCTGGTCTTGCACTGCGCGAGGGCAGCGGGGTGGAGCAGCAGCCCGAGGGCTGCGGGCGCGCCGCCGGTCCGGACGTCCTGACGTCGGGGCGGCGCGCCGTCGTGCCTAGATCAGCGGGCCTTCTTCTTGCCCGCGATGGTCTTGCGCGGGCCCTTGCTCGAGCGCGCATTGGTCTTCGTCCGCTGCCCGTGCACCGGGAGACCGCGGCGGTGCCGGATCCCCTGGTAGCAGCCGATCTCCACCTTGCGGCGGATGTCGCCAGCCACCTCGCGGCGCAGGTCACCCTCGACGCGGAAGTGCTCGTCGATGTAGTCGCGCAGCTTCAGCAGGTCCTCGTCGGTCAGGTCCTTGGCGCGCAGATCCGGGCTGACGCCCGTCGCGGCAAGGGTGGCCTGCGCCGAGGTCCGGCCGATTCCGTAGATGTAGGTGAGGGCAATCTCCATCCGCTTCTCGCGGGGGAGGTCCACTCCAGCCAGTCGTGCCATTTGTCAGGTACTCCCTCAGCCCTGGCGCTGCTTGTGCCGGGCGTTCTCGCAGATGACCATGACCCGGCCGTGCCGGCGGATCACCTTGCACTTGTCGCAGATCTTCTTCACCGACGGCTGGACCTTCACCGGTGCCGGCCCTCATTCCTCAGATCGATGTGCGCCGTCACCCGCGCGCGGTGGCGCGGTGGAGCGGCGATCACTTGTAGCGGTAGACGATGCGTCCGCGGGTCAGGTCGTAGGGCGAGAGCTCCACGACCACGCGGTCCTCGGGAAGGATGCGGATGTAGTGCTGCCGCATCTTCCCGCTGATGTGGGCGAGCACTCGGTGCCCGTTCTGCAACTCGACCCGGAACATCGCGTTGGGCAGCGGTTCGACGACGCGACCCTCGACCTCGATGGCCCCGTCCTTCTTCGCCATGCCCTGCGGGCCCCTTCGTTCGTTCGAGCTGACAGCGCCCATGCCGGATCGGCAGGAACGGTCGTGCGGGATGCGGTGGTGCGGGATGCGGTGGTGCGGGCGATCTCGCAGAGGCGCCCGGAGTCGTACGGCCACAGCACGACGACGGACGGCGCGAACGCCAACGGCCACTGTACTCCAGCCGCCACCCGGTCACCAACCCGGCCTCAGGTGACCAGCGCCATGCCCCGGCCCCGTCGCAGGGGCCCGGAGCGAGCGGAGCGAGCGCCGGGGGGCGACGGGGTCCTTCTGCTGCAGGGCCCCGCCGCAAGCTCGCGAGTGGCGGGGGGCAGGAGGGTCCTCTTTCAGGAGCGGGGGGTGATCCCGAACGGCGCGAGGCCGGCGACCCCACCGTCCTCTGCGGTGAGGACCCACGGCCCCTCCGAGGTGATCGCCACGCTGTGCTCGAAGTGCGCAGCGCGGGACCCGTCCTTGGTCACCACGGTCCAGCCGTCCTCGAGCTCCACGGTCGCCGGGTCGCCCACGGTGACCATCGGCTCGATCGCCAGCGCCAGGCCCGGGACCAGCTTGGGGCCCCGGCCGGCGCGACCGTAGTTGAGCACGTGCGGGTCCTGGTGCATCTCGGTGCCGATCCCGTGGCCGCCGTAGTGGTCGACGATCCCGTAGCGGTGACTGTGGGCGGTGATCGACTCCTCGACCCCGTGGCTGATGTCGGTCAGCCGGCCGCCCGCCACCGCCTTCGCCAGGCCCGCCCACATGGACCGTTCGGTGACCGCGATCAGCTCGGCGTCGGCGGCGGAGGGCTCCCCCACCGTGACGGTGACCGCCGAGTCGCCGTGCCAGCCGGCCAGGATCGCGCCGCAGTCGATCGAGATGTTGTCGCCCTCGGCCAGCGTCCGCTGCGGATCGGGGATGCCGTGCACGACCTCGTCGTTGACCGAGGCGCAGATGCTGCCGGTGAAGCCGTGGTAGCCCAGGAACGACGGCACGGCACCGGCCGTGCGGATGTGGTCCTCGGCGATGGCGTCGAGCTCACCTGTCGACACCCCGGGGCGGACGGCAGCACGCACCGCGGCGATGGCGCCGGCGACCACCAGGCCGGCGGCGCGCATCAGCTCGAGCTCGTGCGGGGTCTTGATCTGGATCATCCGTCCACTCCACTTCGCCAGTACGGGAAGGCGGGCCAGGAGGATGGCGCCGAGGTCAGCGTGCACCGGTGTCGGTGCCCACTCAGACCGCCGCCGGAACTCCGGTCGAGCCGCCGTCGCCGTCCCTGCCGAGCGCGCGCATCGCCCGCGCCGTCACCTCGTCGACCTCGCCGATCGCGTCGATGCGGCTCAGCAGACCCGCCTGCTCGTAGAACCCCGACAGCGGCGCCGTCTGTTCCCGGTAGACCTCGAGCCGGTGCCGGACCGTCTCGGGCTTGTCGTCGTCCCGCTGGACCCACTCGCCGTCCACGAGCATCCGGCGGCCGGACAGCCGCCGCACCAGCTCGTCCTCGTCGACGACGAGCTCCAGGCACCGGTCCAGCGCGTGTCCCAGCTCGCTGAGCGAATCGCGCAGTTGCTCGGCCTGGGCGATGGTCCGCGGGAAGCCGTCGAGCAGGAAGCCGTCGACGGCGTCGGGCTCGGCGAGCCGGCCGGTCACCATCGCGACGGTGATCTCGTCGGGCACCAGGTCCCCGGCATCCATGTAGGACTTGGCCTGCTGGCCGAGGTCGGTCTGCCCGCTCACGTTGGCGCGGAAGATGTCGCCCGTGGAGATCGCCGGGACGGCGAGCTCCGTGGCGATGATCTGGGCCTGGGTGCCCTTGCCCGCTCCGGGGGGGCCCAGCAGCACGACGCGCACTACTTCAGGAACCCTTCGTAGTTGCGCTGATTCAGTTGCGTCTCGATCTGCTTCACCGTCTCCAACCCCACTCCGACCATGATGAGCACCGCGACCCCGCCGAACGGGAAGTTCTGGTTCTGACCCGGCTGCGTGACGGCGAGGAAGAAGTTCGGCAGCACCGCCACCACGCCGAGGTACATCGAACCGGGCAGGGTGATCCGGGAGAGTACGTACTGCAGGTACTCGGCGGTCGGCCGGCCCGGACGGATACCGGGGATGAAGCCGCCGTAGCGCTTCATGTCGTCGGCACGTTCCTCCGGGTTGAACGTGATCGACACGTAGAAGTACGTGAAGAAGACGATCATCCCGAAGAAGATCGCGATGTGGACCGGGCTGCTCTGGTCGATGACGTAGTTCTCGAAGAACTGCCGGACCCCACCGGTCTCGTTGCCCTGCAGCTGGATGATCAGCTGGGGCAGGTACAGCAGCGACGACGCGAAGATGACCGGGATGACGCCGGCCTGGTTGACCTTCAGTGGCAGGTACGTCGACGTCCCGCCGTACATCCGGCGGCCCACCATGCGCTTGGCGTACTGCACGGGGATGCGGCGCTGGGCCTGCTCGACGTAGACGACCGCCCCGATGATCAGCAACGCGAAGGCGCAGACGACGGCGAACACCAGGCCGCCGCGGGTCTGCAGGATCGAGCCACCCTCGGCCGGGATGCGGGCAGCGATCGAGGTGAAGATCAGCACGGACATGCCGTTGCCGATCCCCTTCTCGGTGAGCAGTTCGCCCAGCCACATGATGACGGCGGTGCCGGCGGTGAGCGTCACGACCAGGACCACGGTCGTCCACACGGAGTCCGACGGGATGATGTCCTGCGGGCAGTTCGGGAAGAGCTGGCCGCTGCGGGCCAGCGCGATGATCCCGGTGGACTGCAGCACGGAGAGCGCGATGGTCAGGTAGCGGGTGTACTGGGTCAGCTTCTGCTGCCCCGACTGCCCTTCCTTCTTCAGCTGCTCGAAGCGCGGGATGACCACGACCAGCAGCTGCACGATGATGCTGGCCGTGATGTAGGGCATGATGCCCAGCGCGAACACCGACAGGCGCAGCAGCGCACCACCGGAGAACAGGTTCACCAGCGAGTAGACATCGGCCTGGTCGGAGGTCTGCGCCTGGTCGAGGCAGCTGTTGATCGCCTCGACCGACACCCCCGGGCCCGGAACGCTGGCACCCAGCCGGTAGACGGCGATGATCGCCAGGGAGAACAGCAGCTTGCGCCGGAGATCTGGCGTCCGGAACGCCGCGGCGAACGCCTGCAGCACGTGCCCTCCCCGAGTCGGTCGTTTGACATTAGCAAGACGCGGCCCGGCGGCTTCTACAGCCGCCGGGCCGCGTCCCGCCCCAGGTGTTTCCTGGACGGCCACCCTTCAGGGGCCCGCGCCGAGCTTGCGAGGCGTGGGGGGAAGGGTGGTCCTCTTTCAGAGCTGGGTGGTGCTGCCTCCGGCGGCGCCGATCTTCTCGGCGGCCGAAGCGGAGAAGGCATGGGCGGAGACGTGCACCTGCACGCCACCCAGCTCCCCCGTCCCGAGCACCTTGACCGGCTGTCCGCGCCGCACGGCGCCGACCTCGGCCAGGCTGTCGGGATCGATGGTCCCGCCCTGCGGGAACAGCGAGGCGATCCGGTCCAGGTTCACGACCTGGAAGACCACCTTGTTGTTGTTCTTGAAGCCGGAGAGCTTCGGCAACCGCATGTACAGCGGGGTCTGGCCGCCCTCGAAGCGGGCAGAGACCTGCACGCGGGCGCCGGAGCCCTTGGTGCCGCGACCGGCGGTCTTGCCCTTGGAGCCCTCACCACGACCCACGCGGGTCTTCTTGGTATGGGCGCCCGGAGCCGGACGCAGGTGGTGGACCTTGAGAGTCATGACTGTCTTCCTTCTCGCCCGCGGCTCAGACGATCTCTTCGACGGTGACCAGGTGCGGCACCGTCGCGACCATGCCGCGGATCTCCGGACGGTCTTCCTGGACGACCGTGTCGTTGATCCGCTTGAGCCCCAGCGAACGCAGCGTCTGGCGCTGGTTCGGCTTGGTGCCGATGGCCGACTTGACCTGGGTGACCTTCAGCTGAGCCATCTCAGACCCCCTGACCGGCCCGCGCACGCAGCATGGCAGCCGGAGCGACGTCCTCCAGGGGCAGACCACGGCGCGCCGCGATCTCCTCGGGGCGGACGAGGTCCTTCAGCGCCTGCATGGTGGCGTGGACGATGTTGATCGGGTTGGAGGACCCGAGGCTCTTGGACAGCACGTCGTGGATGCCGGCGCACTCGAGCACGGCGCGCACCGGACCACCGGCGATGACACCGGTACCGGGGCTGGCCGGCTTGAGCAGCACGACCCCGGCCGCTGCCTCGCCCTGCACCGGGTGCGGGATGGTGAGCGCGATGCGCGGCACGCTGTAGAAGTGCTTCTTCGCCTCCTCGACACCCTTGGCGATCGCCGCGGGCACCTCCTTGGCCTTGCCGTAGCCGACGCCGACCTTGCCGTCGCCGTCGCCCACGACCACCAGTGCGGTGAAGCTGAAGCGACGACCGCCCTTGACGACCTTGGACACCCGGTTGATGGCGACCACGCGCTCGATGAAGTTGCTCTTCTCGACCGGGCCGCCGGGCCCGCGCCCGCCGTCACGGCGGTCACGCCGGTCGTTGCCGCCGCCGGCGCCACCGGCACCGCCGGCGCCACCGCCGCGTCGCTGTGGTCCTGGCATCAGACGTCTCCCTCGTTCATGCTCGGCATCCCGTTCGTGTACGAGGTGCTCATCAGAAGTCCAGCCCGCCCTCGCGGGCGGCGTCGGCCAGTGCCGCGATGCGGCCCTGGTACCGGTTGCCGCCGCGGTCGAAGACCACCGCCGTGATGCCGGCGGCCTTGGCGCGCTCGGCCACGAGGGCACCCACCTGGCGGGACAGCGTGGACTTGTCGCCCGCGGCGCCCTTCAGGCTGGCGTCCAGCGTCGAGGCACTGGCCAGCGTGCGGCCGACGGTGTCGTCGACGACCTGCACGTGGATGTGCCGCGAGCTGCGCTTGACCACCATGCGGGGGCGCTCCGGCGTGCCCGAGACACGCTTGCGCAGCCGGTTGTGGCGACGCAGCCGGCCCACGCGGCGGGCGGTGCTGATGTCGGTGCCGACGGGCTTGTGCACCCGTGCGGCCTTGTCGGTGGTCCCGGTCTGGGACTGTGCCTGTGCCATCACTTGCCCGTCTTCCCGACCTTGCGCTTGATGACCTCGCCCTGGTACCGCACGCCCTTACCCTTGTACGGGTCGGGCTTGCGGATCTTGCGGATCTTGGCGGAGACCTCACCGACGACCTGCTTGTCGATGCCGCTCACCCGGAGACGGGTGGGGGCCTCGACGGTGAAGGAGATCCCCTCGGGAGCCCGCACGATGACCGGGTGGCTGAAGCCCAGCGCGAACTCGAGGTCGGAACCTCGCGCCTGGACCCGGTAACCCACGCCGACGATCTCCAGGGTCTTGTCGTACCCCTGGGTCACGCCCGTGATCATGTTGGCGATGAGCGTGCGGGACAGACCGTGCAGGGCACGGCTCTCGCGCTCGTCGTCGGGACGCTGCACCAGCAGCGTGCCGTCCTCACCGCGCTCGACGGTGATGGGAGCCGCGACCGTGTGGCTCAGCTTCCCCTTCGGCCCCGAGACGTTGACCGTGCGCCCATCGATGGCCACGTCCACACCGCCCGGCACCGGAATCGGGAGTCGTCCGATCCGTGACATGTCAGCTCGCTCCTCTTACCAGACGTAGGCGAGGACTTCCCCACCCACGCCCTTCTTGTTCGCCTGCTTGTCGGTCAGCAGCCCGGTGGACGTCGAGATGATCGCCACCCCGAGACCGCCGAGGACCTTGGGCAGTGCGGTGGACTTCGCGTAGACCCGCAGGCCGGGCTTGGAGACCCGGCGGACGCCGGCGATGCTGCGCTCCCGGTTCGGCCCGTACTTGAGGCTGACCACCAGCTCCTTGCGGACGGAGCCGTCCACCTCGACCTCGTTGACGGTCCAGCCGCCGATGTAACCCTCCTGCTGGAGGATCTCGGCCACCTTCGTCTTGAGCTTCGACGACGGCATGGTGGTCGCGTCGTGGTACGCCGAGTTCGCGTTGCGGATACGCGTGAGCATGTCCGCGATCGGGTCGGTCATCGTCATGGGTGTGTGTTGCCTCTCTCGCCGCGGTTCCGCACGCTCATCGGCGCGGGCCTCTCGGCGATCGGTGGTGCCTCAGTGGGGTGACGCGCTGTTCGGCCCAGAAGTGAGGGCCTGGAACGGCCCCGCTCCAGGGGCCCGCCGCGAGCTTGCGAGCGGTGGGGTGGAGCGGGGTCCTTCACCAGCTGGACTTGGTCACGCCGGGGAGCTCCCCGGCGTGTGCCATCTCCCGCACGCAGATCCGGCAGAGGCCGAACTTGCGGAAGACAGCGTGCGGACGTCCGCAGCGCTGGCAGCGGGTGTAGCCGCGGACCGCGAACTTGGGCTTGCGGGCCGCCTTGTTGACTAGAGCCTTCTTGGCCATCTCTGGATTCCCCTCGCCCGCGTCAGCGGGTCGCGTTCACGACGGTCTGGCCGGCGAAGGGGAAGCCGAGCTGCGTGAGCAGCTCCCGGCCCTCCTCGTCGGTGGTGGCGGTGGTGACCAGCGTGATGTCCATGCCGCGGGGCCGGTCGATCCGGTCCACGTCGATCTCACGGAACATCGACTGCTCGTTCAGCCCGAAGGTGTAGTTGCCGTGGCCGTCGAACTGCTTGGGGCTCAGACCGCGGAAGTCGCGGATGCGGGGGAGGGCCAGCGACAGCAGCCGGTCCAGAAACTCCCACATGCGGTCGTTGCGCAGGGTGACCTTGGCGCCGATCGGCATGCCCTCGCGCAGCTTGAACTGCGCGATGGACTTCCGGGCCCGGACGACGATCGGCTTCTGGCCGGTGATCGCGGTCAGGTCGCGGACGGCGCCGTCCATCAGCTTGGCGTCACGGGTGGCCTCCCCGACGCCCATGTTCACCACGATCTTGACCAGGCCGGGGATCTGCATGACGTTGGGGTAACCGAACTCGGACTGCAGCGCCGGCGCGATGTCCTCGCGGTAGCGGGCGAGCAGCCGGGGCAGCTCACGGGTGGGTGCGCTCATGGCTTCAGAGGTCCTTACCGGTGCGCCGCGAGACCCGGATGCTGCGGCCTTCCTCGTCCTTGCGGTAACCGACCCGGGTCGGCGTGTCCTCGGAGTCGATGACCATCACGTTGCTCACGTGGATCGCCGCCTCCTGCGTGACGATGCCGCCCGACTGGGCACCGCGCTGGCTGGTGCTGATCCGGGTGTGCTTCTTCACCCGGCCGATCCCCTCGACGAGCACCTTCTGGGTCTTCGGGAAGGCCGCGATGACCCGGCCCTTGGCGCCCTTGTCCTTACCGGACAGGACGACGACCGAGTCGCCCTTTTTGACCTTCATCGACGGGGTCTTCCCGTTGTCCGACTGGGCCATGATCACAACACCTCCGGGGCGAGCGAGATGATTCGCATGAACCGCTTGTCGCGGAGCTCCCGACCGACCGGGCCGAAGATGCGCGTGCCGCGCGGGTCGCCGGTGTCGCGGATGATGACCGCGGCGTTCTCGTCGAACCGGATGTAGGAGCCGTCCGGACGACGACGCTCCTTCACCGTGCGGACGATGACGGCCTTGACCACATCGCCCTTCTTGACGCCGGCGCCGGGCAGCGCGTCCTTCACGGTGGCGACGATCACGTCACCGATGCCCGCGTAGCGTCGGCCGGACCCGCCGAGAACACGGATGCACAAGATCTCCTTGGCACCGGTGTTGTCGGCGACTCGCAGCCGCGACTCCTGCTGGATCACAACCTGCTCCTGTGTCTCTGTGGCGACAGCCGGACCGGATCGGTGAACCGGCTGTCCGGTACCCATGCGTACGCACCGGCAGCCTGCGCCGCCGGTGCGTACGTGGACGGGTTCCGGGATGCGGCGCGCCCGGAGGCGCGCCAGTCGTCCAGGGTACTCCCTGCCCGCCGACCCCTGGAGGTCGGCAGTCGAACTGCCTACTTGGCCTTCTCCACGACGGTCACCAGACGCCAGCGCTTGGTGGCCGAGGTGGGCCGCGTCTCCATGATCTGGACGCGGTCGCCGATGCCGGCGGTGTTCTGCTCGTCGTGCGCCTTGAGCTTGCTCGTGCGGCGCAGGACCTTGCCGTAGAGACCGTGCTTCACCCGGTCCTCGACCTCGACGACGATGGTCTTGTCCATCTTGTCGCTGACGACCAGGCCCTCGCGCACCTTGCGGTACCCGCGGCCGGCCAGGCCCGGGCCACTGCCGGTCCGGGACTCCGTGCTGGTGCTGCTGGCCTCGCTCATGCCACACCCTCGTTCGGGGCGACCGAGAGACCCAGCTCGCGCTCGCGCATGATCGTGTAGATCCGGGCGATGTCGCGGCGGACGGTCTGCAGTCGCCGGTTGTTGTCCAGCTGGCCGGTGGCCACCTGGAAGCGCAGGTTGAACAGTTCTTCGCGCGACTCACGCAGACGCGTGGCCAGCTCGTCGGCCGACAGCTCGCGCAACTCGGGGGCGGACAGTCCGGCGGCCATCACACCTCTCCTTCACGGGTGATGAAGCGGCACTTCATGGGGAGCTTGTGGATGGCGCGGCGCATGGCCTCGCGGGCCACGGGCTCGGCGACACCGGAGAGCTCGAACATGATGCGGCCCGGCTTCACGTTGGCCACCCACCACTCGGGCGAACCCTTGCCGGAACCCATGCGGGTCTCGGCGGGCTTCTTGGTGAGCGGACGGTCGGGATAGATCGAGATCCACACCTTGCCGCCACGCTTGATGTGGCGGGTCATGGCGATACGCGCGGACTCGATCTGCCGGTTGGTGACGTACGCCGGCTCGAGCGCCTGGATGGCGAAGTCACCGAAGTTGATCGCGGTACCGCCCTTGGCGGCGCCGGACCGGCTCGGGTGGTGCTGCTTGCGGTGCTTGACCCGCCGTGGGATGAGCACGTGTCATTCCCCCTGTTCCTGGGGCGCCGTGGAGTTCTCGGTGCCGGCAGCCTCGGCGGCCGCAGTGCCCTGGGCGCCGGCAGCCTCGCCGATGCTCTGGGCGGGAGCGGCCTCGCCGGAGGAGGCAGCCACGGCGGTCGTGGTGTCCGCGACCGGCGCGGTGCCCTCGACCGGGGCGGTGCCCTCGGCCGCGGCGCGGCCTGCCTCGGTCCCGCCGGCGGTCGTGCCGGACGAGCCGGACCGGCGCTGGGGACGCTGGGCCCGCTCACGGCGCTGCTGACGCTGGGCGAGGGCCTCGAGGGCCTCCCGCTCGGCGCGCGATCCGCTGGCGTCGCCCTTGTAGATCCAGACCTTCACGCCGATGCGGCCGAAGGTGGTCCGGGCCTCGTAGATGCCGTAGTCGATGTTGGCCCGCAGCGTGTGCAGCGGCACCCGGCCCTCGCGGTAGAACTCCGAGCGGCTCATCTCCGTGCCGCCGAGGCGACCGGAGCACTGCACGCGGATGCCCTTGACCTGCGGGCTGCGCTGGGCCGACTGCATCGCCTTGCGCATGGCCCGCCGGAAGCTCACCCGGCTGGACAGCTGCTCGGCGACACCCTGGGCGACCAGCTGCGCGTCGGACTCGGGGTTCTTCACCTCGAGGATGTTCAGCTGGACCTGCTTGCCGGTGAGCTTTTCCAGCTCACCGCGGATGCGGTCGGCCTCCGCGCCACGACGGCCGATGACGATGCCCGGCCGGGCGGTGTGGATGTCCACGCGGACGCGGTCACGGGTGCGCTCGATCTCCACCTTCGAGATGCCGGCGCGCTCCATGCCCTTGCCCATGAGCTTGCGGATCGCCACGTCTTCCTTGACGTAGTCCGCGTAGAGCTTGTCCGCGTACCACCGGGACTTGTAGTCGGTGGTGATGCCGAGCCGGAACCCGTGCGGGTTGACCTTCTGACCCACTAGCGGGTCCCTCCCCTCGAGTTGCTCTTCTGCTGCGTCGCCGGGCCGGACTGCCCGGTGTCGCGCCGTGCCTTGCGAGACCGCTGAGCGAGCTCTGCGCTCGAGCTCACCTCGGTGACCTCGACGGTGATGTGGCTGGTCCGCTTGTTGATGCGGAACGCCCGGCCCTGCGCACGCGGACGGATCCGCTTGAGCGTCGGCCCCTCGTCGACGAACGCGGCGCTCACCACGAGGGCGGCCGGGTCCAGTCGCAGGTTGTGCTCGGCGTTGGCCACCGCGCTGGCGACGACCTTGGCCACCGGCTCGCTGGCCGTCTGCGGTGCGAAGCGCAGCAGCGCCAGCGCCTCGTCGGTCGGCAGGTAGCGGATCATGTCCACCACCCGCCGAGCCTTCATCGGGGTGACGCGGACGAACCGGGCGGTGGCCCGGGCGACCGGCGTCTCCTGTCCCAACTGGGAAGTCATCTCACGTCTCTTCTCTACCTGGTCGGCCGTCAGCCGCGCCGCGACCGGCGGTCGTCCTTGATGTGCCCACGGAAGGTGCGGGTGGGCGCGAACTCACCGAGCTTGTGCCCGACCATCGCCTCGGTCACGAAGACCGGGACGTGCTTGCGGCCGTCGTGCACCGCGAGCGTGTGCCCGAGCATGTCCGGGATGATGGTCGAGCGCCGCGACCAGGTGCGGATGACGTTCTTGGTGCCCTTGTCGTTCTGGGCGTCCACCTTGGCGAGCAGGTGGTCGTCGACGAACGGGCCCTTCTTGAGGCTACGTGGCATGTCTGTCTGACTCCTCTACCCGCTCAGCGCTTCTTGCCGGTGCGCCGGCGGCGCACGATCAGAGCGTCACTGGCCTTGCGCTTGCGCGTGCGGCCTTCCGGCTTGCCCTTGGGGTTGACCGGGTGGCGACCACCGGAGGTCTTCCCCTCGCCACCACCGTGCGGGTGGTCGACCGGGTTCATCGCCACACCGCGGACGGTCGGGCGCTTGCCCTTCCACCGCATCCGGCCGGCCTTGCCCCAGTTGATGTTCGACTGCTCGGCGTTGCCCACCTCGCCGATCGTCGCGCGGCAGCGGACGTCGACGTTGCGGATCTCGCCGGAAGGCATGCGGAGCTGGGCGAAGCGTCCCTCACGGGCGACCAGCTGGACGCTGGTTCCGGCCGAGCGGGCGATCTTGGCCCCGCCACCCGGACGCAGCTCGATGGCGTGGACCACCGTGCCGACCGGGATGTTGCGCAGCGGCAGGTTGTTGCCCGGCTTGATGTCGGCCGCGGGGCCGCACTCCACGAGGTCGCCCTGCTTGAGCTTCGCCGGCGCGATGATGTACCGCTTCTCACCATCGGCGAAGTGCAGCAGCGCGATCCGCGAGGTGCGGTTCGGGTCGTACTCGATGTGCGCGACCTTGGCCGGCACGCCGTCCTTGTCGGCCCGACGGAAGTCGATCAGTCGGTAGGCACGCTTGTGCCCGCCGCCCTGATGACGTGCCGTGACCCGCCCGTGGACGTTGCGCCCGCCACGACCGTGCAGCGGTCGGACCAGCGACTTCTCGGGATGGTCGCGGGTGACCTCGGCGAAGTCGGCGACGGACGAGCCGCGGCGGCCCGGCGTCGTCGGCTTGTACTTACGGATGGCCATGGTTCCTCAGAGTCCCTGTCTGTTCTCTCTGGTCCGATCGGTGGTCCGGTGCGGTGACGGCGAGGCCGTCAGGCGCCCGGGCCCCCGAAGAGCTCGATGCGGTCGCCGGGGGCAACGGAGACGATGGCGCGCTTGGTGTCCTTGCGCTTCCCCATCACAGCGCCCTTGGAGCGCTTCCTCTTCCCCTGACGGTTGATCGTGTTGACGGCGAGGACCTTCACGTTGAAGACCTGCTGCACCGCGATCTTGATCTGCGTCTTGTTCGCGTCCGGCCGGACGATGAACGTGTACTTGTTCTCGTCGAGCAGGCCGTAGCTCTTCTCCGAGATGACCGGGGACAGCAGGACGTCCCGGGGGTCGCGGACGCTCATGCCTTCTCCTCGGTGGTGTCCCCGGCGGTGCCGGTGGCCGGCGCGATCGACGGCACGTCACTGTCGATCTCGTGCGTCTCCAGGTCGGGCAGCTCCGCGGACGAGGCCCGCCCGGAGGCGACCTTGCCCTTGGCCGGCCCGGCCACGTACTCGGCCAGTGCGGTCTCGGTGAAGACCACCTCGTCGGCGACCAGCACGTCGTAGGTGTTGAGCTGGCCGGCCTCGATCAGGTGCACCCGCGGCACGTTGCGCAGGCTCACCCAGTTGAGGACGTCGTCCCGGTCGAGCACGACGAGCACCCGCTTGGCGGCGGTGACGCCGTCCAGCACGGCGAGCGCGTTCTTCGTCGAGGGGGTGTCCCCGTCGACGAACGCGGACACGACGTGCACGCGGTCCTCGCGGGCCCGGTCGGAGAGGGCACCGCGCAGGGCGGCCGCCTTCATCTTCTTGGGCGTCTTCTGGTCGTAGTTCCGCGGCTGCGGGCCGTGCGCGACGCCACCGCCGGCGAACTGCGGGGCGCGCAACGAGCCCTGGCGGGCCCGCCCGGTCCCCTTCTGGCGGTACGGCTTGGCGCCGGTGCCGCTGACCTGGGCGCGCGTCTTGGTCGAGTGCGTGCCCTGGCGGGCCGCGGCCAGCTGGGCCACGACGACCTGGTGCAGCAGCGAGACGTTGGCCGGGGCGTCGAAGAGCTGCCCGGGCAGCGTCACGCTGCCCGACGTCTCCCCCGCCGGCGTCCGGACGTCGACCTGTCGGTCGGTTCGGGTGTCGGTCGAACCCGCCGTCGTTGATGCGGTCACTTCGCGTCACTCCTCACGGGCCCGCCCTTGACCGCGGAACGGACGAGCAGCAGCCCACCGCGGGGACCGGGGACGGCGCCCTTGATGAGCACCAGGCCCTTCTCGGTGTCGACCTTGTGGACGGTCAGCGACGTCGTCGTCGTGGTGACCGCACCCATCCGTCCGGCCATCCGGACGCCCTTGAAGACGCGTCCGGGGGTGGAGGCGCCACCGATGGAACCGGGGGCGCGGTGCTTGCGGTGGGTGCCGTGTCCGGCGCCGAGGCCCTTGAAGCCGTGACGCTTCATGACCCCGGCGGTGCCCTTGCCCTTGCTGGTGCCGATGACGTCGACCTTGGTGACCTCGGAGAGGACCTCGACGGTCAGCTCCTGGCCCACCTGGTAGTCGCCGGCGTCCGCGGTGCGCAGCTCGACCACGTGCCGCCGGGGCGTCACACCCGCCTTGGCGAAGTGCCCAGCCTCGGGCTTGTTCACCTTGCGGGGATCGATCGCGCCGAACCCGAGCTGGACGGCCGAGTAGCCGTCACGCTCGGGGGTGCGGACCTGGGTGACCACGCAGGGGCCCGCCTTGACCACGGTCACCGGCACGATGCGGTTGTTCTCGTCGAAGACCTGGGTCATCCCCAGCTTCTCGCCGAGGAGACCACGGAATGTGCTCGCCATGTCTGGAACAGCCCTTACTGGATGTTGACGTCGACCGAGGCCGGCAGATCGATGCGCATGAGCGCGTCGACCGTCTTCGGCGTCGGGTCGAGGATGTCGATGAGCCGCTTGTGGGTGCGCATCTCGAAGTGCTCGCGCGAGTCCTTGTACTTGTGCGGCGAACGAATCACGCAGTACACGTTCTTCTCCGTCGGCAGCGGCACCGGGCCGACGACGCGCGCTCCGGTCTTCGTCACCGTGTCCACGATGCGCCGCGCCGAGGCATCGATCGCCTCGTGGTCGTAGGCCTTCAGCCGGATGCGGATCTTCTGTCCCGCCATCGCCTGTCTTCGCTCCTGCCGATCGGGTGTTCTGAAGTCACTGCTGGGTCGGTTGACCCGGAGTCCCGGGCGTGACCCGGGGCGGTGGGCGGCGGCCGTCGGGCCGCCGCCCACCGGGGGCTCACTGGAGGATCTTGACGACCCGGCCCGCGCCGACGGTCCGACCACCCTCGCGGATGGCGAACTTCAGGCCCTCCTCCATGGCGATCGGCTGGATCAGCTCGACCGTCATCTCGGTGTTGTCGCCGGGCATGACCATCTCGGTGCCGGCGGGCAGGGTCACGACACCGGTCACGTCCGTCGTCCGGAAGTAGAACTGGGGACGGTAGTTGTTGAAGAACGGCGTGTGACGGCCACCCTCGTCCTTCGAGAGGATGTAGACCGAGCCCTCGAAGTTGGTGTGCGGGGTGATCGACCCGGGCTTCACGACGACCTGGCCGCGCTCGACGTCCTCACGCTTGATGCCGCGCAGCAGCAGACCGACGTTGTCACCGGCCTGCCCCTGGTCGAGCAGCTTGCGGAACATCTCGACGCCGGTGACGGTGGTCTTGTTCGAGGTCGGGCGGATGCCGACGATCTCGATCTCCTCCGACACCTTGACGATCCCACGCTCGACGCGACCGGTGACCACGGTGCCGCGGCCGGTGATCGTGAAGACGTCCTCGACGGGCATGAGGAACGGCTTGTCGATGTCGCGCTCGGGCTCGGGGATGGCCGAGTCGACCGCGTCCATGAGCTCCATGAGCTTGTCGGCCCACTCGGCGTCGCCCTCGAGGGCCTTGAGCGCGGACACGCGGACCACGGGGACGTCGTCACCCGGGAACTCGTACTCGCTGAGGAGCTCGCGCACCTCGAGCTCGACGAGCTCCAGGATCTCCTCGTCGTCCACCATGTCGGACTTGTTGAGGGCCACGACGATGTAGGGGACACCCACCTGGCGGGCCAGGAGCACGTGCTCCTTGGTCTGCGGCATCGGGCCGTCGGTCGCGGCGACCACCAGGATGGCGCCGTCCATCTGCGCCGCACCGGTGATCATGTTCTTGATGTAGTCGGCGTGCCCGGGGCAGTCGACGTGCGCGTAGTGACGGTTCTCCGTCTGGTACTCCACGTGCGCGATCGAGATCGTGATGCCGCGGGCCTTCTCCTCGGGCGCCTTGTCGATCTGGTCGAACGCGGACGCCTCGTTGAGGTTCGGGTACTTGTCGTGCAGGACCTTGGTGATCGCCGCGGTCAGCGTCGTCTTCCCATGGTCGATGTGCCCGATGGTGCCGATGTTGACGTGCGGCTTGGTCCGCTCGAACTTGGCCTTGGCCACTGGGTTCCTCTCGGTCGTTTCTTCGCAGTCGTTCGCGTGTCTGGGGGTGCGAGCTCACGCTCGCGGTGGCCGGCGGGTGACCGCCTGCCGGTTACTCGCCGGTCGCCTTCGCGGGGCTCATTGCTCGACTCCGGAAGAGCTCCGCTCCTCGGGCCGTGGACGGCCCTGCGATGCTCACTCTCCCGTCGCCTTCGCGATGATCTCCTTGGCGACGTTGGCCGGAACCTCGGCGTAGGTGTCGAACACCATGGTGTAGCTCGCCCGTCCCTGGGTGCGGCTGCGCAGGTCGCCCACGTAGCCGAACATCTCCGACAGCGGGACCAGCGCCTTCACGACCCGGGCGCCGGAGCGCTCGTCCATCGCCTGGATGGTGCCGCGGCGGGAGTTCAGGTCGCCGATGACGTCGCCCATGTTCTCTTCCGGGGTGACCACCTCGACGGCCATCATCGGCTCGAGCAGGGCCGGGCTGGCCTTGCGGGCGGCCTCCTTGAAGGCGATCGAACCGGCGATCTTGAACGCCATCTCCGAGGAGTCCACCTCGTGGTACTGCCCGTCCAGGAGCGATGCCTTGACGCCGACCATCGGGTAGCCGGCGAGCACGCCGTACTGCATGGCGTCCTGCATGCCCTGGTCGACCGACGGGATGTACTCCCGCGGGATGCGCCCACCGGTGACCTTGTTCTCGAACTCGTAGGTCGCCGAGTCGGCGGTCATCGCGAGCGGCTCGAGGGCGATCTGCACCTTCGCGAACTGGCCCGAGCCACCCGTCTGCTTCTTGTGGGTGTAGTCGTAGCGCTCGACGGTCTTGCGGATCGTCTCGCGGTAGGCCACCTGCGGCTTGCCGACGTTGGCCTCGACGCGGAACTCGCGACGCATCCGGTCGACCAGGATCTCCAGGTGGAGCTCACCCATGCCGGAGATGACCGTCTGGCCGGTCTCCTCGTCCAGGCGGACCTGGAACGTCGGGTCCTCCTCGGCGAGCTTCTGGATCGCGGTGCCCAGCTTCTCCTGGTCGCCCTTCGTCTTCGGCTCGATGGCCACCGAGATGACCGGTGCGGGGAAGGTCATCGACTCGAGGATCACCGGCTTCTGCGGGTCGCAGAGGGTGTCACCCGTCGTCGTCTGCTTCATCCCGTTGACGGCCACGATCTCGCCGGCACCCACGCCCTGGCGCTCTTCGCGCTTGTTGGCGTGCATCTGGTAGATCTTCCCGACCCGCTCCTTGCGGTCCTTGGTGCTGTTCAGCACCGGGGAACCCGCGTCGAGCTTGCCGGAGTAGACCCGGATGTAGGTGAGCTTGCCCAGGTGCTGGTCGGTCTGGATCTTGAACGCCAGGGCCGAGAAGGGCTCGTTCTCGTCCGCGTGCCGCAGCACCTCGGTCGCGCCGTCGAGCGAGGTGCCGACGATGGCCTCGATGTCCAGCGGGCTGGGGAGGTAGTCGGTGACGGCGTCGAGCATGGGCTGCACGCCCTTGTTCTTGAACGCCGAGCCCGTGACGACGGGGTTGAGCTGACCGGCGATGGTGGCCTTGCGGATCGCCGCCTTGAGGGTCTCGACGGAGAGCTCCTCGCCGCCGAGGTAGGCCTCCATGATCGCGTCATCGGTCTCGGCGACACCCTCGAGCAGCTTCACGCGGTACTCCGCGGCCTGCTCGGCCAGCTCGGCCGGGATCTCCTCGACGTCGTAGTCCTCGCCGAGCTTGGTCTCGCCGCGCCAGGTGAGGGCCCGCATCTGGACCAGGTCGACGACGCCGATGAAGTCGGCCTCGGCACCGATCGGCAGCTGCAGGACCAGCGGGTTGGCGTTCAGCCGCTCGACCATCATGTCGACGCAGCGGAAGAAGTCCGCACCCGTGCGGTCGAGCTTGTTGACGAAGCACATGCGCGGAACGCCGTACTTCTCCGCCTGCCGCCAGACCTGCTCGGTCTGCGGCTCCACTCCGGCGACACCGTCGTACACCGCGACCGCACCGTCGAGCACCCGCAACGACCGCTCCACCTCGACGGTGAAGTCGACGTGCCCGGGGGTGTCGATGATGTTGATGTCGAAGCCGTTCCAGGAGCACTTCGTCGCGGCGGACGTGATGGTGATGCCGCGCTCCTGCTCCTGCTCCATCCAGTCCATGGTGGCCGCGCCGTCGTGGACTTCACCGATCTTGTAGCTGATACCGGTGTAGAAGAGGATCCGCTCGGTCGTCGTCGTCTTGCCGGCGTCGATGTGCGCCATGATCCCGATGTTGCGGGTCTTGGCGAGTTGGGCCTCGTTCTGGGCCATTCCCTTACTCCTCTTCGTTCTGGTCCGTGCGCGGCGCCCGGGGGTCGCCCGGGTTCACCGCGGGCAGCGGCTGCTGATGGACCGATGTCACCAGCGGTAGTGCGCGAAGGCCTTGTTCGACTCGGCCATCTTGTGCGTGTCCTCGCGGCGCTTCACCGCGGCACCGAGGCCGTTGCTGGCGTCGAGCAGCTCGTTCGTGAGGCGCTCGGTCATCGTCTTCTCGCGACGGCCCCGGCTGTACTGGATCAGCCAGCGCAGGCCCAGGGTCGTGCTGCGGGAGGCGCGAACCTCGATCGGCACCTGGTAGGTCGCCCCACCGACGCGGCGGCTGCGCACCTCGAGGGCCGGCTTGACGTTGTCCAGTGCCCGCTTGAGCGTGACGACCGGGTCGGTGTCGTTCTTGGCGCGAACGCCCTCCAGGGCGCCGTAGACGATCGCCTCGGCGATCGAGCGCTTGCCGTCGACGAGCACCTTGTTCACCAGCTGGGTGACCAGCTGGGACTGGTAGACCGGGTCGACGACGAGCGGGCGCTTCGGTGCGGGCCCCTTGCGCGGCATTAGCTCTTCTCCTTCTTCGCGCCGTACCGGCTGCGAGCCTGCTTGCGGCCCCGGACGCCCTGGGTGTCCAGCGAGCCACGGATGATCTTGTAGCGGACGCCGGGGAGGTCCTTCACCCGGCCGCCGCGCACGAGCACCATCGAGTGCTCCTGCAGGTTGTGGCCGACGCCCGGGATGTAGGCGGTCACCTCGACACCACTGGTGAGGCGGACGCGAGCGACCTTGCGCAGCGCCGAGTTCGGCTTCTTCGGCGTCGTCGTGTAGACGCGCGTGCACACGCCGCGGCGCTGAGGGGATCCCTTCAACGCCGGGGTCTTGGTCTTCTCGACCTTGTCCTCGCGGCCCTTGCGGACCAGCTGCTGGATCGTGGGCATGGGTGGCCTGGATCTCCTGCCTGCGCTGGGTCGTGCTCTGGATGGGTGGTGCACTGCTGTGGTGCGCCCGGTCGCCCGGCCTCGTCGTCCGAGTCTGCCCGCACGCCCCGTCCGGTACCCGCGGTCGGGCGTGTCGCCCTTCGCGAAAACCGGCCAGTCGATCGAGCCGGACTCGTCCGCCCCTCGCGACTCGGCACCGGCCTGCCCGCCTGGCGGCGGGCGGGACCCCCGGCACCGGCGGTCGAGGACGACCTCCGGGCACCCAGGTGCACCGCGAACGGGAGCAAGGCCCAGATCTCCCTGGGCACGGCTGACCACGATACCCGGGCATCGGAACCCGGTCAAAGCCGGGTCCGCACGCCTGCGCGGGCACCGGGTCGGCCACCGCACCGGGGAACCGTCGTCAGGGACGATGCATTCCCACCTGGACGTGCGGCACGCCGTCTCGGCACCCGGCCACCGCGGGCCGACCGGCGCCCGCGCATGGAGCGGAAGCGGCCACCGGAGCCCGTGCGATGGCCGGCCGGGACCGTACCGCCGGTCACAGTAACGCCCGGACGGCCTCGGCGGCAGCGCACCGCGCGCCGGCCGTCGCTCCCGTCGCAGCTGTCCCACCCCCGCCCTACGGTCGTGGCGACCCGCTCCCCCCCCACGCCATCCCGGAGGCCGCCGTGCTGCCCGACACCGCCCGCGAACTCAAGGCCCGGCTCTCCCGGCGGCTGTCCGAGGCCCCGCGCGGCAGCGTGCTGTCCCGGGGCCTGGACGCCGGGGCGCCCCCCACCGGCGGGGCGCCGCAGTGGAGTGGCGTGGCGCTGGGGCTCACCCCGGTGGGGCCGCAGTCGGTGCACCTGGCCATCCGCCTGGTCGACGAGAGCGATGCCGAGGTGGTCCTCGCCGGGCTGGACCCCACGGCTCGCGGCGAGGTCGACGTCCGGGTGATCGGCCGGGTGCGGCCGCTGTCCCAGCCCTCCCCCGGCCCGTCGCCGGACGAGCTGCAGCGCCGCGTCCGGCCGCTGCGGCCGGGGCTCTCGGTCAGCCACTCCATCGTGACGGCCGGCACCCTGGGCGGCTTCGTCCGGTATCCCGGGAGCGAGCGGCTGCTGGGGCTGTCCAACAACCACGTCCTCGCGGCCAGCGACGCCGCCACCGAGGGCGACCCGGCGCTCCAGCCGGGGGTGGCCGACGGCGGCACCGGCGCGGACCGGATCGGGGCGCTCGCCGCCTTCGTGCGGTTCTCCCCCGACCCGGGCAACCTGGTCGACGCCGCCGTCGCCACGCTGGACGACGGGGTCACCGCCGATCCGACGGCGTATCCCGGTGGCGCGCTGGCCGCCCTGGTGGCCTCGGGCGAGGACGTCGACCCGGAGGAACCGGTCGAGAAGGTGGGGCGCACCACGGGGCACACCCGGGGCCGGATCACCGCGGTGGAGGTGGACGGCGTGGGCGTGCAGTACGACTCGGGCATCGTCACCTTCGACGACCAGGTCGAGGTCGAGGGCCTCAGCGGCGGGTTCAGCGCCGGCGGTGACAGCGGATCGGTCATCTGGCGCAGTCGGGACCGGGCACCACTGGGCCTGCTCTTCGCCGGCTCCGCGACCGGCGGCCGCGCCGGGGGCGGGGTCACCTTCGCCAACCCGCTGGGCACGGTGCTGCGGGAACTCGGGGTGGAGTGGGTGTCCGACGGGGGCTGACGGGGGCACCATGGTGACCATGACGGATCGCGCCGCTGCCAGCGCAGCCAAGAGCACGCTGGCCCATCGGTTCGCCACCGACCCGGGGGTGGCCGCGGTGGGCCTCGCGCGCCAGGACGCCGAGTACGTCGTGCGGGTCGACCTGACCGAGGCCGGCGCGGGCGCGCGGGTGCCGCGGGACGTCAACGGCGTCCGGGTGGTCACGCACGTGATCGGGCCGGTCCGGATCCTGTAGGCCGGGGACCGGGGCATCGCCGGCCGGGCGCTAGCGTCGCCGACAGCGGGGCCGACGACGGCGCCGCGCTCGTTCGAGGAGGACGCGTGCGCATCGGTATCCAGGCCAGCTATTCCGGGGGCTTCGCCGAGACGGCGGCCGAGATCCGCGACTTGGAGGCCGCCGGGCTCGACGTCGCCATGGTCGCCGAGGTCTACACGTTCGATGCGGTGAGCCAGCTGGGCTACCTCGCCGCGGTCACCGAACGGGTCGAGCTGATGAGCGGCATCCTGCCCATCTACAGCCGCACCCCGGCGCTGACCGCGATGACCGCGGCCGGCCTGGACTTCGTCTCCGGTGGCCGGTTCACCCTCGGGCTGGGAGCATCCGGCCCCCAGGTGGTGGAGGGCTGGCACGGCGTTCCCTACGACGCCCCGCTGCAGCGCACCCGCGAGCTCGTGGAGATCTGCCGGCAGGTGTGGCGCCGCGAACGGCTGGTGCACGACGGCCCGAAGTACACCGTCCCGCTGCCCGCCGACCAGGGCACCGGGTTGGGCAAGCCGCTGAAGCTGATCAACACTCCGGTGCGCGAGCGGATCCCGGTGCTGCTGGCCGCGATCGGCCCGAAGAACGTCGAGCTCGCGGCGGAGATCGCGGAGAAGTGGGAGCCGATCCTCTTCAGCCCGGAGCGGTCCGCCGACGTCTGGGGCGCGGCCCTCGCCGCGGGCAGGGCCAAGCGGGACCCGCAGCTCGGCGAGCTCGACGTCGTCGTCGGCCTGCCGGTCGCCATCGGGAACGACGTGGACCACCTGCTGGATGCCGTCCGACCGGGCATCGCCCTGTACGTCGGCGGCATGGGCGCCAAGGGGAAGAACTTCTACAACGACCTGGCCCGGCGCTACGGCTACGAGGCCGAGGCCGCGACCATCCAGGACCTGTACCTGGCCGGCCGCAAGGACGAGGCCGCCGCCGCGGTCCCCGAGGACCTGCTGCGGGCCACCTCGCTGATCGGCCCGGAGTCCTACGTGGCCGAGCGGATCGCTGCCCTCGCCGAGGCCGGGGTGACCACCCTCAACGTCCAGCCCATGGACGGCAGCCGCGAGAGCCGCCTGCGCACCGTGGAGACGATGCGGAGGCTGTGCTGAATCGTCGTCCTCCGGACTCCAACCGCGGTCAGGTGCCGTCCCCCACCGCCGCTGAGCCGCTCCGTGCGATGACGGCGGGAGCCTCCGGCCCCGCGCCGACCTCGCACAGTCGTCCTCGCGGACGACACTGTGGTCGGCGCTCGACGTCGGGTCACCGGGTCGTCGGTTGCGTCACGTGACAGCCGCATGACACAGATGGCCCCGCCGACTTCCGTCGACGGGGCCATCTGTTACTCACTCAGCGCGTCAGCGCCAGTCGTACTCCTCGAGCCGCACTGCCTCGCCCGAGCCCTGACCGAAGACGTCCGGGCTGTAGTACTGCCCGTCGTCGTAGCCGGCCATCGTGTAGACCGCGGCGCGCGCCTCCTCGGTGGGCTCGACCGTGATGTTCCGGTAGCGGCTGATACCGGTCCCGGCCGGGATGAGCTTCCCGATGATCACGTTCTCCTTGAGCCCGAGCAGGCTGTCGCTCTTGCCCTGGATCGCGGCATCGGTGAGCACCTTCGTCGTCTCCTGGAACGAGGCCGCGGACAGCCACGACTCCGTCGCCAGCGACGCCTTGGTGATCCCCATCAGCACCGGACGGGCCGAGGCCGGCTCGCCGCCCTCGGCGACGACCCGACGGTTCTCCGTCTCGAACAGCGTCCGCTCGACCAGCGCACCGGGCAGGAACTCGGTGGCACCCGAGTCGATGATGGTCACCCGCTTCAGCATCTGGCGGATGATCACCTCGATGTGCTTGTCGTGGATCGACACACCCTGGCTGCGGTAGACCTCCTGGACCTCGCGCACCAGGTGCAGCTGCACCTCACGCGGGCCCATGATCCGCAGCACCTCGTGCGGGTCGACCGCACCCTCGGTCAGCTGCTCGCCGACCTCGACGTGGCCACCGTCCTCGACCCGCAGTCGCGACCGACGCGACAGCTTCTCGTAGACGACCTCGTCGGACCCGTCGTCCGGGGTGATGGTCAGCTTGCGGAACTGCTCGCTGTCCTCGATCCGCACCGAGCCGGCCAGCTCCGCGATCGGCGCCTTGCCCTTGGGGACACGGGCCTCGAAGAGCTCGACCACACGCGGCAGACCGTGGGTGATGTCCGAACCCGCCACACCACCGGTGTGGAAGGTGCGCATCGTCAGCTGGGTGCCGGGCTCGCCGATCGACTGGGCGGCGATGATGCCGACCGCCTCGCCGACGTCCACGAGCTTGCCCGACGCCAGCGACCGGCCGTAGCAGGTGGCGCAGGTGCCCAGCAGCGACTCGCAGGTGAGGACGCAGCGGACCTTCACCTCGGCGACGTTGGCGTCGACCAGCTGGGCGATCAGCACGTCGCCCAGGTCGGCGCCGGCCTGCGCGATGACCGTCCCGTCCTCGGCCACCACGTCGGTGGCCAGGGCGCGGGCGTAGACGCTGGTCTCCACGTGCGGGTCACGGGTGACCCGGCCGTCGACGAGGGTCCCGATCGGCATAACCACGCCGCGCTCGGTGCCGCAGTCCTCCTCGCGGATGATGACGTCCTGCGAGACGTCGACCAGCCGGCGGGTGAGGTATCCGGAGTCGGCGGTCCGCAGTGCGGTGTCCGCCAGGCCCTTGCGGGCACCGTGCGTGGAGATGAAGTACTCCAGCACGGACAGACCCTCCCGGAAGTTGGCCTTGATCGGCCGCGGGATGATCTCGCCCTTCGGGTTGGCCACCAGGCCACGCATGCCGGCGATCTGGCTGATCTGCATCATGTTGCCGCGAGCGCCGGAGTTGACCATGACCCACACCGGGTTGGTGGTCGGGAAGTTGTCGACCATCGCCTGGCTGACCTCGGCCCGCGCGCGGGTCCAGATCTCGATCAGCTCGGCACGCCGCTCGTTGTCGGTGATGACACCGCGCTCGTACTGCCGCTCGATCTTGCGGGCCTCATCCTCGTGCCGGTCCAGGATCGCCTGCTTGGACGGCGGGGTGACGACGTCGTCGATGGCGATCGTGATGCCCGCGCGGGTCGCCCAGTGGAAACCGGCCGACTTGAGGGCGTCCAGCGTCGCCGCCACCTGCACCTTGGGGTAGCGCTCGGCGAGGTCGTTGACGATCGCCCCGAGCTCCTTCTTCGGCACCTGGTAGTTGACGAAGCGGTAGTCCTCGGGCAGCGCCTCGTTGAACAGCACGCGCCCCAGGCTCGTGTGGACGAGCGCCGGCCGACCCGGCTCCCAGCCCTCGGGGGCCTGCCACGGCTCGTTGACCTTGCCGTTGTCGACCCCGAAGACCTCGTCGAGGCGGATCCAGACCCGCTCCTGCAGGCCCAGGCTCCCCTTGTCGTAGGCCATGACGGCCTCGGACGTGGACGAGTACGCCTGCGGCAGCTCGCCTTCGGCGACCTCGGCCACCGAGCCCGCGAGCGTGGTGATGTGGTACAGGCCGAGCACCATGTCCTGGGTGGGCGCGGTGATCGGGCGACCGTCGGCGGGGCTCAGGATGTTGTTCGAGGACAGCATCAGGATCCGGGCCTCGGCCTGCGCCTCGGCCGACAGCGGCAGGTGCACCGCCATCTGGTCACCGTCGAAGTCGGCGTTGAACGCGGTGCAGACCAGCGGGTGGATCTGGATGGCCTTGCCCTCGACCAGCTGCGGCTCGAAGGCCTGGATCCCCAGGCGGTGCAGCGTCGGCGCCCGGTTCAGCAGGACCGGGTGCTCGGTGATGACCTCCTCGAGCACGTCCCAGACGACCGGCCGCGCACGCTCCACCATCCGCTTGGCGGACTTGATGTTCTGCGCGTGGTTGAGGTCGACCAGCCGCTTCATCACGAAGGGCTTGAACAGCTCCAGGGCCATCTGCTTGGGCAGACCGCACTGGTGCAGCTTGAGCTGCGGGCCGACGACGATGACCGAACGGCCGGAGTAGTCGACGCGCTTGCCCAGCAGGTTCTGCCGAAACCGGCCCTGCTTGCCCTTGAGCAGGTCGCTCAGGGACTTCAGCGGACGGTTGCCCGGACCGGTGACCGGTCGGCCGCGGCGGCCGTTGTCGAACAGCGCGTCCACGGACTCCTGGAGCATCCGCTTCTCGTTGTTGACGATGATTTCCGGCGCGCCCAGGTCCAGCAGCCGCTTGAGCCGGTTGTTCCGGTTGATCACCCGGCGGTACAGGTCGTTCATGTCGCTGGTGGCGAAGCGGCCGCCGTCGAGCTGCACCATCGGGCGCAGGTCCGGCGGGATGACCGGGACGCAGTCCAGCACCATGCCCATCGGCGAGTTCTGGGTCTGCTGGAACGCCGCGACGACCTTGAGCCGCTTGAGCGCGCGCAGCTTGCGCTGCCCCTTGCCGTTGCGGATGGTGTCGCGCAGCGAGATGGCCTCGGCGTCGAGGTCGAAGTCGGCGAGCAGCTTCTGCAGTGCCGCGGCGCCCATACCGCCCTCGAAGTACTCACCGAAGCGGTCGCGCAGCTCGCGGTAGAGGCCCTCGTCGGCGATGAGCTGCTTGACCTCGAGCTTGCGGAAGGTGTCCATCACCTCGTCGAGGCGGTCGATCTCCCGCTGCGCCCGGTCGCGCATCTGGCGCATCTCGCGCTCGCCGCCCTCGCGCACCTTGCGGCGCACGTCGGACTTGGCACCCTCGGCCTCGAGCTCGGCGAGGTCGGCCTCCAGCTTCTGCTGGCGGGCCTCCACGTCGGCGTCGCGGCGACCCTCGAGGTTGGACTTCTCCGCGCTGATCTCGGCCTCGACGGTCGGCAGGTCGCGGTGACGCGCCTCGTCGTCGACGGTGGTGATCAGGTAGGCCGCGAAGTAGATGATCTTCTCGAGGTCCTTGGGCGCCAGGTCGAGCAGGTAGCCCAGGCGCGAGGGGACGCCCTTGAAGAACCAGATGTGGGTGACCGGCGCGGCCAGCTCGATGTGGCCCATCCGCTCGCGGCGGACCTTGGCCCGGGTCACCTCGACGCCGCAGCGCTCACAGATGATGCCCTTGAAGCGGACCCGCTTGTACTTGCCGCAGTAGCACTCCCAGTCCCGGGTGGGACCGAAGATCTTCTCGCAGAAGAGACCGTCCTTCTCCGGACGGAGCGTCCGGTAGTTGATGGTCTCCGGCTTCTTCACCTCACCGTGCGACCACTGGCGGATGTCGTCGCCAGAAGCCAGACCGATGCGCAGTTCGTCGAAGAAGTTGACGTCGAGCACGTGGCTACCCCTTTCCCGGGGCTAGAAATGCTGTGTTTCTCGTCTTTGTGTGGAGCTGTGGCCGGCCGGGGCCCGCGATGCGCGGGCCCCGGCCGGCGGACCGATCAGACGTCTTCGACGGACGACGGCTCGCGGCGGGACAGGTCGATGCCCAGTTCCTCCGCGGCCCGGAAGACCTCGTCGTCGGTGTCGCGGAGCTCGATCGCCTGCCCGTCGCCGGAGAGCACCTCGACGTTGAGGCACAGCGACTGCAGCTCCTTGAGCAGCACCTTGAACGACTCGGGGATGCCCGGCTCGGGGATGTTCTCGCCCTTGACGATGGCCTCGTAGACCTTGACCCGGCCGAGGATGTCGTCGGACTTGATCGTCAGCAGTTCCTGCAGCGCGTACGCGGCGCCGTAGGCCTGCATCGCCCAGCACTCCATTTCACCGAAGCGCTGACCACCGAACTGCGCCTTACCACCCAGCGGCTGCTGCGTGATCATGGAGTACGGACCGGTCGAGCGGGCGTGGATCTTGTCGTCGACCAGGTGCAGCAGCTTGAGGATGTAGACGTAGCCGACCGAGATCGGCTCGGGGAAGGGCTCCCCCGACCGGCCGTCGAACAGCCGCGCCTTACCGGTCTCCTTGACCATCCGCTCGCCGTCCCGGTTGGGGGTCGTCGAGCTGAGGAGACCGATGATCTCCTCCTCGCGGGCACCGTCGAACACCGGCGTCGCGGTGCGCGTGCCGGGAGCACCGGAGCGTGCACCGGGGGGCAGGTTGCCGGCCCACTCCGGGGTGCCCTCGACCTGCCAGCCCGTCTTGGCGACCCACCCAAGGTGGGTCTCCAGGACCTGGCCGACGTTCATCCGGCCGGGCACACCCAGCGGGTTGAGCACGATGTCGACCGGCGTGCCGTCCTCGAGGAACGGCATGTCCTCCTGCGGCAGGATCTTGGAGATGACGCCCTTGTTGCCGTGCCGGCCGGCCAGCTTGTCGCCGTCGCTGATCTTGCGCATCTGGGCCACGTAGACCCGGATCAGCTCGTTGACGCCGGCGGGCAGCTCGTCGCCGTCCTCGCGGGAGAACACGCGGACGCCGATGACCTTGCCGGACTCACCGTGCTTGACCTTGAGGCTGGTGTCGCGGACCTCGCGGGCCTTCTCCCCGAAGATCGCCCGCAGCAGCCGCTCCTCGGGGGTCAGCTCGGTCTCGCCCTTGGGCGTGACCTTGCCGACGAGGATGTCGCCGGGGACGACCTCGGCACCGATGCGGATGATCCCGCGCTCGTCGAGGTCGGCGAGGACCTCCTCGGAGACGTTCGGGATGTCCCGGGTGATCTCCTCGGCGCCGAGCTTGGTGTCGCGGGCGTCGACCTCGAACTCCTCGATGTGGATCGAGGACAGGACGTCGTCCTGCACGAGGCGCTGCGACAGGATGATCGCGTCCTCGTAGTTGTGGCCCTCCCACGGCATGAAGGCGACGAGCAGGTTCTTGCCCAGCGCCATCTCGCCCTCGTCGGTGCACGGACCGTCGGCGAGCACCTGACCCACCTCGACGCGCTGGCCCTCGTCCACGACCGGGCTCTGGTTGATCGAGGTGCCCTGGTTCGAGCGGCGGAACTTCAGCAGCCGGTAGGTCTGCCGGGTTCCGTCGTCGGCCATGACGGTCACGTAGTCGGCGGTGGAGTCCTCCACCACGCCGGCCTTCTCGGCCACCACGACGTCACCGGCGTCGACCGCGGCACGCAGCTCCATGCCGGTACCGACCAGCGGGGCCTCGCTGCGCAGCAGCGGAACGGCCTGACGCTGCATGTTCGCGCCCATCAGGGCGCGGTTGGCGTCGTCGTGCTCGAGGAACGGGATCATCGCCGTCGCGACCGAGGTCATCTGCCGCGGCGAGACGTCCATGTAGTCGACGTTCTCCGGCGCCAGGTAGTCGACCTCACCGCCCTTGGTGCGGACCAGGACCCGCTCCTCGGCGAGGCGGCCCTGCGCGTCCAGCGGCGAGTTGGCCTGGGCGACGACGAACCGGTCCTCCTCGTCGGCGGTCAGGTAGTCGATCTGGTCGGTGACGGTGCCGTTCTCCACCTTGCGGTACGGCGTCTCGATGAAGCCGAAGGCGTTCACCCGGCCGAAGGAGGACAGCGAGCCGATCAGGCCGATGTTCGGGCCTTCCGGGGTCTCGATCGGGCACATCCGGCCGTAGTGGCTGGGGTGCACGTCCCGGACCTCCATGCCGGCCCGCTCACGCGACAGACCACCCGGGCCCAGCGCCGACAGGCGGCGCTTGTGGGTCAGGCCCGCGAGCGGGTTGGTCTGGTCCATGAACTGGGACAGCTGGCTGGTGCCGAAGAACTCCTTGATGGAGGCGACGACCGGCCGGATGTTGATCAGCGTCTGCGGCGTGATCGCCTCGACGTCCTGGGTCGTCATCCGCTCACGGACGACGCGCTCCATGCGGGAGAGACCGACCCGGATCTGGTTCTGGATCAGCTCGCCGACCGTGCGCAGGCGCCGGTTGCCGAAGTGGTCGATGTCGTCGACGCCGTGCTCGGGCTCGCCGGCGTGGAGACGCACGACGTACTCGATGGTGGCGACGATGTCGTCCTCGGTCAGGGTGGACGTGGGCTGCGGGACGCTGACACCCAGCTTCTTGTTCACCTTGTAGCGGCCGACCTTGGCGAGGTCGTAGCGCTTGGGGTTGAAGAACAGGTTCTCCAGCAGCGCCTGCGCGGACTCACGCGTCGGCGGCTCGCCCGGACGCAGCTTGCGGTAGATGTCCAGCAGCGCCTCGTCCTGGCCGGCGATGTGGTCCTTCTCCAGCGTGGCCAGCATGGTCGGGGACCACTGGAAGTGCTCCCGGATGCGGTCCTCGGTCCAGCCGAGGGCCTTGAGCAGGACGCTGACCGGCTGACGACGCTTGCGGTCGATCCGGACGCCGACGGTGTCGCGCTTGTCGACGTCGAACTCCAGCCACGCACCACGGCTGGGGATCACCTTGGCGCTGTAGACGTCCTTGTCCGACGTCTTGTCCAGGGCCTTGTCGAAGTAGACGCCGGGGCTGCGCACCAGCTGGGACACGACGACGCGCTCGGTCCCGTTGATGACGAAGGTGCCCTTGCGGGTCATGATCGGGAAGTCGCCCATGAACACCGTCTGGCTCTTGATCTCGCCGGTGGTGTTGTTCATGAACTCGGCGGTGACGAACAGCGGCGCCGCGTAGGTCATGTCCTTGTCCTTGCACTCCTCGAGGGACGCCTTGACGTCCTCGAAGCGTGGGTTGGAGAAGGACAGCGACATCGAGCCGCTGAAGTCCTCGATCGGGGAAATCTCCTCGAGGATCTCCGCCAGACCGCCGACCGCGTCGGCCTGCTCGGCCTCGGGGAGGGTGGCCCGCCACTCCGGGCGGCCGACCAGCCAGTCGAAGGACGCGGTCTGCAGGGCCAGCAGATCCGGCACCTCGAGGGGCTCGTGGATCTTGGCGAAGGAGACGCGGAGCGGCGCGCCGGGGATCTTGAGCGATGCGGTCCCAGCGGTGTGCGTGCGCTGCTGGGGGTCGTCCGGGATCTGCTGCTCGGTGGTGCTGGGGGAGATGCTGGTGGGGCGAGAGCCTGCCAAGATGCGTCCTTCCAAGGACCTCACGACGTGCGGGCGTTCAGTGCGGGTCGTCCTGGGTCGTCGTCGGTTTCGGCGGGGCTGCCCGGTACGGCGGGGCGCCTGCCAGTGGGGTCAACGCGGAGCGACCAGGAAAGGATTCCGGGCACTCCAGGTGACCCGTCGCGGCGGGCAGTCAGTCGGAGGGCAGCGCAACAGGAAACCCTACCCCTGCTCAACGCCGGTGTCCACGCCGGGGCGCCGGAGCGACCGGGGACACACCCGCGGGGGGTGGCCGGCGGAGCGGGCTGGGTGCTGCCGAGTGCCGATGATGCCAGCGGAACGGCCCCATGGGGACCGCCACGCCGGGGAGATGCAGCAGGGGCCGACCCACCGGAGTGGATCGGCCCCTGTCGTGCGGTGCAGCGCCCGGCCGTCAGGCCGGGCTGGCCTCCTTGTCGAAGGACCCCTCGCCCCCCACCGCTCGCGAGCTCGCGGCGGGACCCTGCGAGGAGCCCGAGGGCAAGGAGGTCCTTTACT
The DNA here is from genome assembly GCF_054780755.1 of Modestobacter lapidis. NCBI lineage: Bacteria > Bacillati > Actinomycetota > Actinomycetes > Geodermatophilales > Geodermatophilaceae > Modestobacter > Modestobacter lapidis. Next base: position 69,954 of record NZ_BAAGVS010000017.1, read on the forward strand.
TGACGGTGACGGTGGCGCCGGCGCCCTCGAGGGCGGCCTTGGCCTTCTCCGCGGCGTCCTTGGCGACCTTCTCCAGGACTGCCTTGGGCGCGCCGTCGACCAGGTCCTTGGCCTCCTTGAGACCGAGCGAGGTCAGGCCGCGCACCTCCTTGATGACCTGGATCTTCTTGTCACCGGCGGACTCCAGGATGACGTCGAACTCGTCCTGCTCGGCCGGGGCCTCGGCAGCGGCGCCACCAGCGGCGGGGCCGGCAGCGGCAACGGCGACCGGGGCAGCCGCGGTGACGTCGAAGGTCTCCTCGAACTGCTTCACGAAGTCGGACAGCTCCAGGAGGGTCATCTCCTTGAAGGCGTCGAGCAGCTCGTCGGCGGAAAGCTTGGCCATGGTGTCTCCTTGGGGATCAGTCGGTGCCGGCCGCGGCGTCCGCGGCGGCATCGGTCGTGTCGGGGGTGGTGTCAGCAGCAGTGACGTCGCCGTCCGGGGCGGATCCGGCGGCAGGAGCTGCGGAGCCCTCTTCGGACTCCCTCTTCTCCTGCAGCGCGGCGGCCATCCGGGCGACCTGCGACAGCGGGGCCTGGAACAGCCCGGCAGCCTTGGTCAGGTTGCCCTTCATGGCGCCGGCCAGCTTGGCCAGCAGGACCTCACGGGAATCGATGTCGGCGAGGCGGGTGACCTCGGCGGCATCGACCGTGCGGCCCTCGACGACGCCGCCCTTGACGACGAGCATCGGGTGGGCGCGCGCGAAGTCACGGATGGCCTTGGCGGCCTCAACGGGGTCGCCCGAGATGAAGGCGATCGCGGTCGGGCCGTTGAGCAGCGGGGCGAGGTCGGCGTGACCGACCGCGTCCGCCGCACGCTTCGTCAGGGTGTTCTTGACGACGGCGTAGCTGCTGCCCGCACCGAGGGAACGACGCAGCTGGGTCAGCTGCGCCACGGTCAGCCCGCGGTACTCGGTGAGCACGGCTGCGCTGGACTCCTGGAACCGACTGGTGATCTCGTCGATCACCGCGGCCTTGGCCTGCGTGGGCATGGGCCTCCTCTCGTCTGTCGGGCGACCACCGGCCGGCGTGCACACGGACGTCGATGACCCCGGAGACGAGGAACGCCCCGGCGCAGGGCGCACGGGGCGAGGCGCGAAGCGCCGGTCGGTGGGCACTGGGCCCGGACCGCGCTCCGTTCGTCGAACCGTCCACCTGCGCGGGTCGCCCGGAACTCCGGGACCTTCGACCGCACGCGAACGTGCGACGACCAGCGGTCTTGGGGGGAACGATGTCGACAGTACGCCATCCGCGCCGGCTCCCGGCCGGCGGTGCCCGACTGCGACCGAGGTCACCGCATCGCACCCATCCGGATCGGCCGGTCGGATCGAACACCTGGCGGTCCCTACCCCTGCCCGAGAATGCAGCAGGGCCCCGCAGCGATCGCTGCGGGGCCCTGCTGCTGCGCTACCGGCTCAGGCGGAAGGCTCGTCGACCAGCATGTTGCGGGTGCGGTTCGGGTCGACCGGGATACCGGGGCCCATGGTCGTGGAGACGGTCACCTTGCGGACGTACCGGCCCTTGGCCGCGGACGGCTTGGCGCGGAGCACCTCGTCGAGGGCAGCGGCGTAGTTCTCCACCAGCTTGGCCTCGTCGAAGCTGACCTTGCCGATGACCAGGTGCAGGTTGGACTGCTTGTCGACGCGGAAGTTGATCTTCCCGCCCTTGATGTCGTTGACGGCCTTGGTGACGTCGGGGGTCACGGTGCCGGTCTTCGGATTCGGCATCAGGCCACGGGGGCCGAGGATGCGGGCGATGCGGCCGACCTTGGCCATCTGGTCCGGCGTCGCGATCGCGGCGTCGAAGTCCAGGAAGCCGCCCTGGATGCGCTCGATCAGGTCGTCGGAGCCGACGACGTCGGCACCGGCCGCCTCGGCCTCGGCGGCCTTGTCACCGGTCGCGAAGACGATGACGCGGGCGGTCTTGCCAGTGCCGTGGGGCAGGTTGACCGTGCCGCGGACCATCTGGTCGGCCTTGCGGGGGTCGACCCCGAGGCGGATGGCGACCTCGACGGTGGCGTCGTACTTCGTCGTCGACGTCTTCTTGGCCAGGCCGGCGGCCTGCAGCGGGCTGTACAGCGTGGCCTCGTCGACCAGCTCAGCGACCTTGCGGTAGTTCTTGCCGTGCTTCGCCATGGTGGTGCTCCTTCCCCCCGGCAACCGGGGGACGTGTGGTGTACGGGCCTGGCCAGGCCCTCCCACGACTACGGACGTGACGTGCTGGAACCGGCCGCCTCGCAGGGGCCCACCCTGAGCTTGCGAAGGGTGGGGGGCGAGGGGGTCCTTTACTTGACCGTGATGCCCATCGAGCGGGCGGTGCCGGCGATGATGCGCTCGGCCTGCTCGAGGTCGTTGGCGTTCAGGTCGGCCATCTTGGTCTGGGCGATCTCCCGGACCTGGTCACGGGTGACGGTGGCGACCTTGGTCTTGTGCGGCTCACCCGAGCCCTTCTCCACCCCCGCTGCCTTTAGCAGCATGCGGGCCGCCGGCGGAGTCTTGGTGACGAAGGTGAACGAGCGGTCCTCGTAGACCGAGATCTCGACCGGGATGACGTTGCCGCGCTGCGACTCGGTCTCGGCGTTGTAGGCCTTGCAGAACTCCATGATGTTCACGCCGTGCTGACCGAGGGCGGGGCCCACGGGCGGCGCGGGGGTGGCCGCGCCGGCGTTGATCTGGAGCTTGATGACCGCGGTCAACCGCTTCCTGGGGGGCATGACTTCCTTCTTGGTGAGTGGATGGAACGGCGCGGTCGCAGGGTCCCGCCGCGAGCTTGCGAGCGGTGGGGGGCGACCGGGTCCTTAAATCTTCTGGACCTGGCTGAACGACAGCTCGACGGGCGTCTCGCGGCCGAAGATCGAGACCAGCACCTGCAGCTTCTGCTGCTCGCCGTTGACCTCGTTGATGGTGGCCGGAAGGGTGGCGAACGGGCCGTCCATGACGGTGACCGACTCGCCGACCTCGAACTCCACGACCGGCGCGGGGCCGGCCGCCGCGGTGGTCTCGGCCGCCGCGGCCTGCTTCGGCGCGGTCGCCGGGACGAGGATCTTGACGACCTCGTCGAGGGTGAGGGGTGAGGGTCGCGACGTCGCGCCGACGAAGCCGGTGACCCCCGGGGTGTTGCGGACGGCGCCCCACGACTCGTCGTTGAGGTCCATCCGGACCAGCAGGTATCCCGGGAAGACCTTGCGGTTGACCTGGGTCCGCTTGCCGTTCTTGATCTCGGTGACCTCCTCGGTGGGCACCTCGATCTGGTAGATGTAGTCCTCCATGTCCAGTGACGTGATGCGGGACTCGAGGTTCGTCTTCACCTTGTTCTCGTAGCCGGCGTACGAGTGGACGACGTACCAGTCGCCCGGCGCCGTCCGCAGCGCCTGGCGCAGCGCCACGGCCGGGTCCTCGTCCTCCTCGGCCGCGGCCTCGAGGACCTCCTCCACCAGCGGGTCGTGGTCCGGCGCAGGCGTGGCCAGCGGGTCGCCCACCACGCTGTCCCGCCCACCGCTCGCCACGTCCGGAGGAACGTCGGCGGCCCGGCTGGCGGTGTCCTGGTCGGCGGTGTCGGACGAACCCTCGGCGGCGCCGGTCTCACCCGTGCCGGTCTCGAGGTCGACGCTGCCGCGCACGTCGGACCGGGCGTCGTCGAGGTCGGTGCCCTCGACGGCGTTGTCGGTCTCGAAGGGCTCGCGGGGGTCTGTCACTGCATCTCCTCGCTGGCGCTCGTCGGCATCGTGACCGACGGTGCTGCGCTCATAGGTGATCTCGCAAGATCGATCACAGGTCTGTGTTCCTTCTTCGGGTGCGGTGCAGGCGCCGGGTGGGTCAGCCGAAGATGGCGACCACGCCCTTGGCGAAGAGGATGTCCAGGCCGGCCACCAGCGCGACCATGACCGTCACGAAGATGATCACCACGGTCGTGTAGGTGATCAGTTCCCGGCGCCCGGGCCAGATGACCTTGCGGAGCTCGGCGACGACCTCGCGCAGGAACCGGCCGAGGTTGCGCTTCTCGCGCAGCTCCGCGGCGCGGGCGCGCTCTGCGGCGGCCCGTGAGCGGGTGCCTTCGCCGGTGCGCTCCGGCGTCCGGTTCGCCGGGCGACCGGCGGAGCGGCGGCGACGGCCGGCCGGGGTGGACACCACCTTGTCCTCGTCCTCGTGCGCCTCGCCGGCGATCTCGGCCTCGGCCGCCTCGAGCTCGCCGGCGTCGTCGACCCCGGGGGTCTCGCGGTCGATCTGCTCGTCGCTGAGCCCGCCGTCGGCGTCGGCGCCGTCGGGACCGGACGGACGGGCCGACCCGTCCTCGCGTCCCGGCTTGTCCTCGCTCACAGCGCCCTCGCTCGTCTCGGCTCGTCGTGCTCGGTGTGGTGCTGGTGGTCGTGCTGGTGGAGTGGCAGGGGTGACAGGACTTGAACCTGCAGCCTGCGGTTTTGGAGACCGCTGCTCTGCCAGTTGAGCTACACCCCTAGTGCCCGGCCGGAGCCCCGCCGCAGGGGCGGAGCTCGATCGGGCCCTCTGGGAACACGGGCCGCCCCATGGCATGACAGGGCCCATGACAGGACCACGGGCATGCCGGTGGCGGGGTCCCACGGCCCCAGAGCAACGAGTGTACGGGACCGCGGCGACCGGCAGCCAACACGCACTCCACCGTGGGCCCAGGGGCCACGGGCACGGGGTGCCGCACCGGTGCCGACGACCGCCGGGGGCGCGCGACACTCCCCCGCCCTGCCACGATGGGCCCCATGACCGCCGTGTTCCCGTCGGAGCCCGCTGCCCCGTCCGCCCTCCCGCCCGCCGAGCGCCGCATCTCGCGGCGGGTCGGCGCGATCACCGAGTCCGCCACGCTGGCGGTCGACGCGAAGGCCAAGGCGCTCAAGGCCGCCGGCAAGCCGGTCATCGGCTTCGGCGCCGGCGAGCCCGACTTCCCGACCCCGGACTACGTCGTCCAGGCGGCTGTCGCGGCCGCGTCGAACCCGAAGTACCACCGCTACACCCCCGCCGGTGGCCTGCCGGAGCTCAAGGAGGCCATCGCGGCCAAGACCGCGCGCGACTCCGGCCTGCAGGTCACCCCGACCCAAGTACTGGTCACCAACGGCGGCAAGCAGGCCGTGTACGAGGCGCTGGCCACCATGCTCGACCCCGGGGACGAGGTGCTGCTGCCGGCGCCGTACTGGACCACCTACCCGGAGGCCATCCGGCTGGCCGGCGGGGTCCCGGTACCCGTCGTCGCCGACGAGCAGAGCGGCTACCTGGTGTCGGTGGGCCAGCTGGAGGCAGCCCGGACCCCGCGCACCAAGGTGCTCCTGTACTGCTCGCCGTCCAACCCGACCGGCGCGGTGTACCCGCTCGAGCAGGTCGAGGCGATCGGCCGCTGGGCGCTGGACGCCGGCCTATGGGTGCTGACCGACGAGATCTACGAGCACCTCACCTACGGCGGGGTCACCGCGCCGTCGATGCCCGTCGTCGTCCCGGAGCTCCAGGACCGCTGCGTCGTCGTCAACGGCGTGGCCAAGACCTACGCGATGACCGGCTGGCGCGTCGGGTGGGTCGTCGGCCCGGCCGACGTGGTCAAGGCCGCGACCAACCTCCAGTCACACGCCACGTCGAACGTGGCCAATCTCTCGCAGGTCGCCGCCGTCGCAGCGCTCACCGGTGACCTGTCGGCAGTGGCGGTGATGCGCGAGGCCTTCGACCGCCGGCGGCAGACGATCGTGTCGATGCTGCGGCAGATCCCCGGGGTGGCCTGCCCCGAACCCCAGGGTGCGTTCTACGTCTACCCGTCGGTCAAGGCCCTGCTGGACCGCCCGATCGCCGGCCGCACCTGCACCAGCAGCGTGGAACTGGCCGAGCTGATCCTCGAGGAGGCGGAGGTCGCGGTCGTCCCGGGTGAGGCGTTCGGGACACCGGGGTACCTCCGGCTGTCCTACGCCCTCGGGGACGAGGACCTGGTGGAGGGCGTCAGCCGGATGCAGCGACTGCTCGGCAGCGCGGAGTAACCGGCGCCCCGGCGACCGGCCCGGCCGGTCGCCGGCGCCAGGGCAGTGGCGACCGCCCGCGCGTCAGCGCAGCGCGACCACGGCGCGCGCCAGCGAGAGGACCTTCTCCCCGCCGCTGGTCACGGTGAGGTCGACCCGCACCCGCCCGTCGTCGAGCAGGGCGGCGACCCGGCCGCGGACGGTCACCTCGGCACCGTCCTCGTCGTCCGGGACGACCACCGGGCGGCTGAAGCGCACCTGGTAGTCGACGACCGCCCCGGGGTCACCGGCCCAGGCCGTGACGGCGCGGACGGCGAGCCCGGCGGTGAGCATGCCGTGGGCGATGACGCCGGGCAGCCCGACCTCTCGGGCGACCCGCTCGTTCCAGTGGATGACGTTGAAGTCACCGGAGGCGCCCGCATAGCGGATCAGGTCGGCGCGGGTCACGCGGGAGACCTGCTCGGGCAGCTCGCTGCCGACCTCGAGGTCGGCTGGGCGGCCGGTCATGCCCCGCCCCGGGCGACCAGCATGGAGGTGGTCGTGCAGACCGGCTCACCGGCCTCGGTGGCCAGGTCGACTCGGGTGGTGAGCATGTCGTTGCCCGCCATGCTGCGGACCGCGGCGACGGAGGCGGTGGCGACCAGCCGGTCGCCGGCCCGGATCGGGCGGTGGTGGGTGAAGCGTTGCTCGCCGTGCACGACCCGGCTGTAGTCGATGCCCACGTCGGGGTCCTCGACGACCACGTTGCCCGCGCCCAGGCTCAGCACGATGGCGAACGTGGGGGGCGCGATCACATCGGGGTGCCCGGCCGCGCGGGCGGCCGCCGGATCGCGGTAGACCGGGTCGCGGTCACCGAGCGCGGCGGCGAACTCGGCGAGCTTCTCCCGGCCGACCTCGTAGACGGCGGAGGGCGGGTAGCTGCGCCCGACCAGTCCTGCGTCCAGCGTCATGCCCCCGCACCCTGCCTGCCGACCGCCCGGATCAGCGCGTCTCGCGGTGGACCGTGTGCTTCCGGTCGGTCGGGCAGTACTTCTTCAGCTCGATCCGGTCGGGATCGTTGCGCCGGTTCTTGCGGGTGATGTAGTTGCGGTTCTTGCACTCCTGGCAGGCCAGGGTGATCTTCGGACGGACGTCTGTGGCTGCCATGAGCGCATCCTCGCCTTGTTCTGGACGGTGCCGGTGCACCTTCTCGGATCGTGCCCGCGGCCGGCAGGTGCCGGACACGGCGACGGTCCCCGGAATCGGGGGCCATCAGGGGTAGCGGTGACCGGACTTGAACCGGTGACACAGCGATTATGAGCCGCTTGCTCTACCAGGCTGAGCTACACCGCCGGGTGACCTCACGGCCCGGTCTTCCGACTGGACCGGTGGTCGGAGCCCCTTTACGGAATCGAACCGTAGACCTTCTCCTTACCATGGAGACGCTCTGCCGACTGAGCTAAAGGGGCGTGCTCGGCTGCGGTGAGACTCTACCAAGTCGCTCACGCCGACCGGTGGACCCCCCCTGAACCGTGCCGGACGACTGTAACAGCCACCTCAGACGGCCCCGTCCAGAGGCTCGTGCCGAGCTTGCGAGGCATGAGGAGGACGGGGTCCTTCTTCAGGTCCGGACGAACAGCCGGCGGTGGGTCGCCCCCGGCGCGGCGGTGCGGACGCCCGTGCGAGCCAGCAGCCAGCCCTCCAGCCGGTCCTCCGGCAGAGGGCGGCTGACCAGGAAGCCCTGCACCTTGTCGCAGCCCATCTGGGCCAGGAGGTCACGGGTCACCTCGTCCTCCACGCCCTCGGCCACCACCCGCAGGCCCAGGTTGTGGGCCAGCTCGACGATCGAGCGGGCGATGAAGGACTCGTTCTGACTGGTCGACATCCCCAGCACGAAGGACTTGTCGATCTTCAGCTCGTCGATGGGGAGCTGGCGCAGCTGGGACAGCGATGAGTACCCGGTGCCGAAGTCGTCCATCGACAGCCGCAGCCCCAGGGAGTGCAGGTCGGCCAGCACGGTGCTGTTGCGCACCGTGTCGTCGACGACGCTGCCCTCGGTGAGCTCGAGGGTGAGCAGCTCCCCCGGCACGCCGTGGTGCCGGAGGGCACGGCGGACGCGGTCGACCAGGTCGGGCTCGGACAGGCAGCGTGCGGAGAGGTTGACCGCCACCGAGAGGGCGATGTCCTGGTCGAGCCAGCGCCGGCACCGGTCCAGGGCGCGGTCGAGCACGTAGTCGGTCAGCGGACCGATCCGGCCGATCTGCTCGGCGAGGCTGATGAAGTCGTCCGGCGGGATGTTGCCGTAGCGCGGATGCGCCCAGCGCACGAGCGTCTCGACCGAGACGATGTCCGACGTCCGGGTCTCCACGATCGGCTGGAACACCACGGTGATCTGCTGCTCGGCCATCGCCGTCTCGAGCTCGGTGCCCAGCTGCAGTCGGCGCAGGCTCTGCTGGTCGAGCACCGGGTGGTAGGTGGCCACCCCGCTCGAGGCGTGCGCGGCGAGCAGGGCGACGTCGGCCCGCTGGATGAGCGTGCCGGAGTCCAGCCCGTGCACCGGGGTGGCGGCCACCCCGATGGTCAGCGACACCTCGAGGTCCAGTCCGGCGACCTCTGCTCTCGTGGAGGCCGCCTCACGCAGCCGGCGCGCGGCGCGTTCGGTGGCGGCCAGCGAGAGCCCGGGCAGCAGGACGGCGAACTGCCCAGCTTCCATCCTGGCGACCACGGCCTGCGGCGGCGCGTGCTCGCGCAGCAGCCCGGCGGTGACCAGCAGGAGCTCGTCGCTGGCCGCGTGCCCCAGGGTGTCGGTGACGTTGGTGTAGCCGTCGAGCGAGGCGAGCACCAGGCCTGCCCGGGCGGCGGGCTCGGCGAGCAGCAGCGCGTCGATCTCAGCGGCCAGCCGCTGGCGGTTCGGGAGCCCGGTGAGCCGGTCATGGTCGCCGTCGTGGCGGATCTGACTCAGGAGCTGCTGCTGCCGGATCGCGGCGTTGACGTGGGTGAGCATCGACTCCAGCGCACCGCGGTCGCCGTCGGCGAAGGACACGATGTCGCCCTGCCGGTCGCAGACCTCCAGGTAGCCCGGCTCGCCGGCGGCGGTCGTGACGGGTGCGCCCAGTACCTCGCGGGCACCTCGCCGGAGGAGCGCGCCGCGCGCCTCCGGGTCGTCGGTACGGCCGTGCGAGACGAAGACCGGGCCGTCGGCGCCCGGCGCCACGGTCCACCGCCGGATGGGGTCGTCGGGGTCGCCGGGGCCGTCGTACCAGGCCAGGTCACCGTCGGCCGCGTCGACGACGAGTTGGGGCCCGTCGTCGAGATAGGGGGGCAGCCAGAGCGCCACCCGATCGGCGTTGAGCAGCTCCCGGACGGCCCGGACGATGTCCCGCGTGCCGGCCTCGTCGGGGGTGACCAGCTCCACCCGGCGGGCGAAGTCGTACACGCGCTGCACCGTACGTCGTTCGCGGACCGCCTGCGCCGACTGCCGGAAGATCGCCACGACGCCGAGCAGCAGCGGGACGATCAGCGTCCACGTCCAGGAGGTCTGGCGGGTCAGCAGCAGCGCGATCACCGCGATGACCACGCTCAACGGCCCGAGCACGATCGTGGGCAGCGCCGCGGCCACGAACGGCCAGCCGGGCCAGCCGTCGGTGAGGGTCACCGCGGCCCCGACGCCGACCATGCTGACCAGGCTCGTGACGAGGACGGCGACGATCAGCGAGAGCCAGGTGATCGGACTGCTGACGTCCAGCGGCGGCAGCAGCCGGAGCACGGCCAGGGCGGCGCACAGCTCGGCGACGGCAAGCGCGGCGTTGAAGAACACCTTGGCCGGCGGCCAGCGGCGCCACGCCTCGACCACCACCACGGCGGCGACCCGGGCGACGGCCGTCCAGAGCCCGCCGACCTCCACCAGGCCGACGACCAGCGCGATCTCGGTCGGCGCCAGGGAGATGGTCTGCCGGCGGAACTCGACGTCGAGCTGCACCGACTCGGTGAGCACGAAGGCAGCGAGAAGCGCGAGCACCATCCACACCGGGGGCGTGGACCAGGATGAGGGCAGCACGAGGACCGCGAGCACGGTAGCCAGCCCGCACCCCAGGACCGAGATCGTCCATGGCCGGCGGATGGCTGCTGACCCGCGCTGCTCGGGATCAGTGGGCTCGGCCAACATCAGCCTGTCTGTCGGGGAGCGGGCGTCGATCGAAGGTAACAGCGGAGGACGCCCCGGGGCAGGAGCCTCACCCCGAGGGGGCAGCCCGGATCCCGGGCTGCCTCCTCGGTCGGTGCGAGGGCGCTCAGCAGCCCCAGCGCCAGTTGCGGCCCCAGCGCCAGTTGCGGCTCTCGCTGGCGGTCTGGGCAACGGGCAGAGCGGTCGTGCGGGTCATGACGCCTCCTCAGGCATGGGACGACTGCAACGTGCGGCAGCCGCCCACGCGGGGGCAGAGCGTCGTCCGGCAACAGACCGCGCCCGAGAGACTGCAAGCTGTCACCCACACGAGGCAAGCGTTGACACCATCGCATGGTGCGTGTCGTGGGTGTCGTGACGTTGAGTCACCAATGAGCCAATGATCCTCACCGTGGAGTGACACCCGGACGAGAACTACCGGAAGGCTCGGCCGTCCGGCGGCCCGCGTGCAGCTGCGGCCGAGAGCGGCGGTGGCCGAACGGCGCCCGGGCGGCAGAGTCGTCGTCCACAGGTCGGCGCCCGTGCGGCGGCGGACGTCGCGGCTGTGTCCACATCGTCCACAGTTGCCGTCCACAGCGGTGGACGACGGGCGCCATCGCGGGGCGCCCGCCCCCTACGCTGCCTGGGTGCATGCCGGGCGGTCCGCGGACCCAGCTTTCGAGCGCGGGTCGACGCTGCCGTTCGTCCTGGTCTGCTGGCTGGTGGCCGCTCTCATGGCGTTCGGCGCGATCGCGGCCTCCGATGCCTTCCTCGAGCAGCAGCAGGTGCAGTCGACCTGTGATGGCGCCGCCCTCGCCGCGGCGAACCAGGTCGACGAGGCGGCCCTTTACTCCCGCGGTGTGGGCACCGCGTTGCCCCTCACGCCGGCCGGCGCCGAGGCCGCGGTGGCCGATCAGCTCACCGATGCCGGCGTCCGGCTGGACGGCTGGTCGGCCGCCACCGACGGGATCGAGGTCACGGTGCGGTGCACCCGGACGGTGCAGATCGCGTTCGGCTGGCTGTTCCTGGGCGGGGAACCGCTGGAGCGCACCGCCGTGGCGAGTGCCCGCGCGCCCACCAGCCCCTGAAGCCGGCCCCCCGACACGGCGACAGCTCCCGATACGGGCGACAGCTCCCGATACGGCGACCGCTCCCGATACGGCGACGGCCCCCGACCTGGTGGTCGAGGGCCGTCGTACCGGGGGTGGCGGGTGAAGGATTCGAACCTTCGTAGGCTAAGCCGACGGATTTACAGTCCGCTCCCATTGGCCACTCGGGCAACCCGCCCCGGGGTGGTACCGGGAGATCGTACAAGACACGGGCAGCCCGGTTCGCCGGGTCCCGGCGCCCGGGGGCCACACCCCCGGGAGAGGAGGAACCGAGATGGCCGATGCGTCCTTCGACGTCGTCAGCAAGGTCGACCGCCAGGAGGTCGACAACGCCCTGAACCAGGCGGCCAAGGAGCTCTCGCAGCGCTTCGATTTCCGGGGCACCAACGCGACCATCGCCTGGGCCGGCGAGGAGGCGGTCACTCTCTCCGCCGACACCGAGGAGCGGGTCGCCGCGGCCCTGGACGTCTTCAAGGAGAAGCTGGTCAAGCGCGGCATCTCGATGAAGGCGCTGGACGCCGACGAGCCGCAGCCGTCGGGCAAGAGCTACAAGCTCTCCGCCCGGATCCAGCAGGGCATCGCCTCGGACAAGGCCAAGCAGATCGCCAAGGCCATCCGCGACGAGGGCCCCAAGGGCGTGCAGGCGCAGATCCAGGGCGACCAGCTGCGGGTGAGCGGCAAGAAGCGGGACGATCTGCAGGCCGTGCAGCAGCTGCTCAAGGGCAAGGACTTCGAGATCGCCCTGCAGTTCGACAACTACCGCTGATCCGTCCGGTCACGTCGTGGCCGCCCCTGGCCGCGACGTGACCGGCCGCCGCTCAGCGCTGGCCGAGCCGGCGGGCCATGTCCTCCAGTCGCGCGATCCGCTGCGGCATCGGGGGGTGGGTGGCGAACATCGACGCCAGCCCCTGGCCGCGGAACGGGTTGGCGATCATCAGGTGGCTCTGGGCGACCAGCCGGTCCTCCTGGGGCAGCGGCCGGGCGGTCACCCCCTGCTCGAGCTTGCGCAACGCGCTGGCCAGCGCCAGCGGGTCCTGGGAGAGTTGCGCGCCCGAGGCGTCGGCCTGGAACTCGCGGCTGCGGCTCACTGCCATCTGGACCAGCCCGGCGGCGACCGGGCCGAGGAAGACCAGCAGCAGGCTGCCGAGCGCGTTGCCACCGCCGCGGTCGTCGGACCGCCCGCCGAACAGCGAGGCGAACATCGCCATGTGCGCCAGGTAGGTGACCACCGTGGCCATCGCACCGGCCACCGAGCTGATCAGGATGTCGCGGTTGTAGACGTGGGACAGCTCGTGGGCCAGCACCCCGCGGAGCTCCCGCCGGTCGAGCAGTTCCAGGATGCCCTGGGTGCAGCAGACCGCGGCGTTGCGCGGGTTTCGGCCGGTGGCGAAGGCGTTGGGCTGATCGGTGGGGCTGACGTAGAGCCGGGGCATCGGCTGCCTTGCCTCGGTCGCCAGTTCCCGGACCATGGCGTACAGCTGAGGCGCCTGCGTCTCGGTCACCGGGAACGCACGCATGGCGCGCAGGGCGAGCTTGTCGGAGTTGAAGTAGGCGTACCCGTTCACGCCCAGGGCGATCGCCAGGGCGATGACCAGGCCGCCGCGGCCGCCCACGAGCGCACCGGCGGCGAGGATGACGCCGGCCATCAGGCCGAGCAGCAGGGCGGTCTTCAGTCCGTTGCTCCAGCGGTGCACGCCCGCTCAACGCCCGCCCTCGGACACCCGTTCCCCCGCCCGACCGGCCCGCGCAAGTCAGGCCGGGCGCGCTGACGTGGGTTCGGTCACGTTGGCGCGACGACCGGTCGACCGGTGCGACGCGGACGTAACCTGGCACGCCGGAGGTACCTCGATCACATGACCGGCACCAGCAGTCCCGCGCCCCTGCCCGACGATGCTCCGCTCTCTGCCCCGGGTGGGTTGGTGAAGAGTGTGGTGGCCCTGGATCGGGTGGTGATCCGGTTGGCGGGTGATTCCGGTGATG